>CAILVI010000500.1 GCA_903837595.1 uncultured Thiodictyon sp. | reverse complement strand
TGCCGACTTGCTCAGGTAGGCGGTGACTGCCGGCTCAAAAATCGGCCCCATGTGGATCAGGCTAGACCAATACTCAGAATACTCATCTGCCCCAATAGTTTCTACTAAAAGAGACAATTTGGCAGTGACATAGAGGATGCCGGCAATTGCAAATAGGTCTGCAAGGAAACGGACCTGCCTATTCGCGGAAAATCGGGCGAGACTGACCGGGGTACGATAAAAGCCGGTATATGCGACGCGGTAAAAGAACCAGGCAAGCAGCAAGAAGAGCGGGATACGTCCGGAAAAAACGACATCCTGTACAATAGTATAGGAACCGAAACCGAATGAGCTACCGAAGGGGCTTTCCCGGGCGAATAACATCGTGCTGTATAATAGAGTCGGAAGCGACCAAGCGCCGAGCGTTTTCCAGCCAGGATGCAAGCAAGAGCGCCACACGCAGTTCGCGTTGACGTGCGACCGGCCATAGTTCCATGCCGAGACCGTTAGCGTCATTATCAGCGTTGGCAACAGGAACAGAGCGATTAAGTAGATTGTGCGTTCGCGGGGTTCGGGAGCAAATAACGCGAGCGGGAGAATGTAATCTTTCTGTATTCGGGTTGCCATGTCCGGCGTGAGTCCATCGCTTGGGAGCCCGGATGTGATGATAAACACTGCGATCAGCGTGATGATGACGGCCAAAATAACGCGCGGCGTCAGGCTTGAGCAGAGGAACAAGCTGGCGCGCTCGTGCGGGTCACTGGGTATAGTGGTGTTATATCTCATGTGCGTGCGTGTGGGTTAGTTGTGATATCGCGCTGTTACCGAAAAAGGGGGCATCGTTGCGGTGACGGTTCGCCGGGCGACCTCCGGTCCACCCAGCGCCAGAATGGCGACGGGCTCGTCATCGCGATGACAAATGGCACCGTCACTGGTCAGACCATGATAATGCCTTAGGGGTACCTCGACGACGGGCAGCCCAAGGCCAGGCGAGGCCCAAGAATAAGAATGTACCGACAAGAGTGACCAGCGTGATCCAGTCGGCCCATCGTTGCATGGCGCTCTTCACAAATGGGAACGGTCGATAGGAGACAAATGCCTCAGCGGCGGCCCGTTGGTCGACGCGGAAATGATCGCCCGGCGCACAACCGTTCTCGCTGGGGAAGACATAGCAGGCGGGATTCTTGATGTTGAGATAGCCGTCGCTATCAGTCATTACATCTCCCGCCACCAGCCTTCCGCGGGGGAAATTCTCAAGCCGATAGCCGAATGCCGGGTTGTAACAGTATGCTTGGGATACGCCCGCGACCATCAAGTCATTGCGCTGTTGATCTATCACTGTTGCCCCGGTACTCGGGTCGGTTATGCTCCCAACGGCCTGAATCTGATGGCTTGTAGCGGCGCCAGCCGCGAGCTGTGCGTAGCCGGCAAGCAGCATATCTGGGCGATAGGGCTGGTCGGCATAATACCGCCGGGGTTCAATGAGGTTGAGCGCGATGAGCACGACAATACAGCCGGCGACTAATCGCGGCGCATGATCCTGATGATCACGCAACGCGCGCCGCCCAAGCAGGGCGGTGGCGATGGGCAGGATCGGCAGATAGACGATCAACCAACGTATCGGGGCAGCAGTCGCGCCGATGAGCGGTAGACCCTTGAGCCAGGAGTTCATTTCCAGGGTGTAGAACTGCAGTGAGAGCGGGATCAGCGAAATTGCAGTGATGGCCATGATAAGCGCCGATTTAGTGCCCCTACCTATCCGGCCGACGCCATCGTCTGGGGTGCCGTGCCCAACCGATATCCTGTTGTCCGCCTTGCCCCGCGCAATGGCTCGCGCGCAGGTGAGGATCAGGAGCGGCGCCATTGTGAAGCCATAGGCCCATTCGTGCGGTAACAGAGCCACTTGCGAGTTGACCAGCCAATCATTCGCTAGGTGATAGGCGCCTTCACTGGGGCCAAACAGGGCGAACAAGTTGACCCCAAGCAGCGCAAGCGGGTTATCGAATCCGGGCAATAGATACTGAGTGCGCTGAAACATGCTGTAGAACGAGAGGCTGGCGACCAGCTTGCTCGCCGAAAGGGCAACGCTAATGCCGAGTGCGATAAGGACCCGCAGCGGGAGGTCCCGGGACCAGGGCTGACGCAGTCGGTACACCAAAAGTATCAAAACGATGCCGAGGATCGCCGGGACCATCAGTGTGGTCAGGCCCGATTGCAGCCAATACGCAGCGATGATGGCGGCGAGCATGCTCAATCCAATGTTAGAGCGCTGGTGTGTCGAGTGAGCGAGCAGCGCCAGCGCCAGCCAGGGGGTGAGTGCCAAGCCGTGATAGCCAGTGTGACCAACGATCATGCGATGGGCGAAAAACCCATTGAAAAAGTACAGAGCAGCGGCCAAAATAGCCCAAGACACAGGGAGTGCAAAAGATCGCCTAGCCAGCAAATAGGTTCCGAAGTAACCTGCCGACGTGAATAGCAGCAGCGTGAGATAGCTTGCCGTCAGCGGGTCGGTTACCAGGGTCAGCCACTGCGGTACTGAGTAATAGGCAGACTGTGGATCAGCGAAAAAGGGCTGTCCCCCGCAAAATGATGGCGTAAACCAAGGCACCGACCATAACCCATTCTTGGCGAACCAGATAAGTCCGTCCACGAAGGCCGGCAATGCCCATTCGAAATCGTGACCGACGGTTCCCTGCGGCGTTGGAAAGAAGGCGCCATATATGCCATGGTAGACGATCAGAAGCGTTATCCAGGTGAGCAGGACATAAGCGGTCGCAGCCGACCTATTCTGTAGGTATAGGCTCAGGTCTTTCATCGTGCTCGGTTAGAGTTTGCAAAGGAGAAGCGGGAGTGCATCAGGTAATTAAGCGCGATGACGAGTAACATGATGATGGCCTGCGCGACGATCGGGTGCAGGGCGACAATAGACACCAACGTCCACAGTCCAATAAGACCGGCTGTCAAGCCCACCAGGAGGGATACGTTGTACCGCAGGAATTCGGGTAGCCAATGCTGGATAGACCGAAACACAAGTACTTTCTGGGTTGCGAAGGATGCCGTTGCAGCGCAGGCGTGGGCCAGCAGTGCAATTGTTAGATAGTTCAGGAGATCTGACAGGAGCGTATAGAGCAGGACAAAAGCGGCATAGCCGAAGACTGTGTTCAAGGCACCAATGATTATGAATCGCACCCGCTGATCCGACCAATATCCCAGCATCGCCCTTATTCCCCGCGCCAGCATATTGCACATCCGAAGCAGCCCGCCCCTGTGCAATAACCAAAGGCGGTCGACAGCCATACTATTTCCCGATCGCTGAGTGAAAAGGATTTCTCCGGGCAATCAGCTCCAGAAGGTCCAGTGGTTGGGTTAGGCGCCACCAATGCCCTGGAAAAATGGCGTCCTCCCCATATCCCCATCGTGCCAAGCAAAACGTTATCCGCTGCGCGTCGGCTGATGGTCCGTCCTCAAGTTGGTTCCCCACATAACATGCCGCGCCTGGGTCAATGTGTTCCAGCTTCATTTGCTCGTCAATCAGGTCGGTCTTGCCGGGGATGCGAGGTTCACGCATGTCGAGGGCGAATATCGAACCGAAGCAGCGAGAGCATCCCTGCTGATCAATGCTCATAACAGTCGGGGCCATGCGCTTGTTGGTAGCGATATGTAACCCTATCCCCTGACTCGATAGCGCCTGTAGCAATTTCGCAACCCCAGGGTGACGGTTGGTCGATCGGACTCCTTCCTGAGCACAAATGTCCATGAAGTCTTCGGCCAAGCCTCCGTGCCGGCCGGGGTCCTCCCAGACGTTTAGAAGGGCCAGGGTGTCGGGAAGTGGCTGACCGATCGGGCAATCGGTCAGCGGAGTCTTGGGCATGATCCTACTATGGTGGAGTGCTGTGCTGCGGCTGGAGAGGATGGCGGGAGCCGCATCCAGGAGGGTTCCGTTGAAGTCGAAGATGACATCTGGGATCGACCGGGAAATATTGATTGCCCTGGGGAAGTCAGGCGCATTCTGAAATGAAGATGCGGGCCCGTGTGCGCGGACTCGTCCGGCGTTTTGCCGGCAGTGCGTCACGGTGCCCCGGTTCATCGCTGGTAATAGCCCAAACTGGAGCGCGACCACCACCGGTTCCTATAACCCGCGGCTACGAATCTTGCCCCGCAATTCATTGATGCGCGAATACGGACTGTCTACATCCTCGATCATGAGGGGCTTGTCCTTGCCAATGGGGGCAACGATCTGCTGGCCGTTTAGAATCTCTCTGCAAGATAGTTGCCCCTTTAGCAGTGGAATCGCGAGATAGAAGTCACGATTCAGGTTGCGATGATGGATCTCGTATCCTGCTGGTAGGTCGCGCTTGGCATAGACACCGCGCACGAGGGCATCAAGATACTCAATCTCCTTGCGCTTTGGACTGCGCTTGGTGGCGCTCTCCCCACCACACATCTCGACTGCCTTGTGATAGGCCTTGAACCAGGCGTCGATCTGGTGTGGCAGCGAGCAGTAAGGTGAAACGGCTATCCCATCGTCTTCAATATCAATATGACGCTCCCAAGTCCGGGCGCCCTTGGCATAGGAAATCAGCATTGACGAGTGCCAGTCAGCGTATTCGTGGGTCGATAAGCCGATCACGTTGTTGGGGTAACGTCTGCGCAGATAGTCGACCTGGTTGAGCTCCAGTTCTTCGTCCTCGCAAGGATAGAGTGAAACACAATGATTGATGGCTAACGGGATGTGTCGGTTAGTGAAAAATTTTACTAAATCATCAAGGTCCTTGAGCGAAGAGCCGCCGGTTGATACGATGACCGGACGCTTCGTAAGGGCAATGCGCTCGATCAAAAACCAATCATTGATATCGGAACTTGCGATCTTGATGATCGGCAGATCCAGGTCTTCGCAGAAACCCACTGAGGCCTCGTCGAACGGCGTGGCCATCGCAATACAGCCCTGCTCCTTGATACGTGCAACCAGCGTGCGAATGTCGGATTCTGATAACTTGGTAGCCTCGGTCTTACTAATGTACCGAACGTCGCGTGTGCCCTTGAAGTCCTGGTGAACAAAACTATCGACATTGCGAAGTTGCAGTTTGATGGCCGCCCGCACGTTATTGAATCTGACGACCTGCGAAAAGTCATTGACGATTCGCAGCCCACGTTCAAGGCGCCCCCAGTGATTGTTGGCAAGCTCGAGAACGAAGAGATGCTCAAAAATTCGGTTCATTATGATGTCCCCTGAAGGTTTGATCGGTTGTGCTGGGGGCACAATTTTGTGAACACTATTCGTAACCAAGTTTTTTCGAGAGTGCATCACGCGACCTGTCTAGGTCAAACAAATCTGTAACACCAAGCATGTATTGGCATTTCGCGCATGCAGCAAGTTCGCCTCGCCTATTCTTGAGATGCAATTCCCTGATCCTGGAGAGTCTTGCGCCATTCCATATTTCTATTGCTGATTCCTGGTTCATGTTGCCGAGAACTAAGTTGAGTGTCCAGTCATCACAGCAAGGGGAAACACTTCCGTCAAAGTTGATGGCTAGCATCTTAAACGGCTCTGGGCAGACGATTCTTTCCGGTTTTAAAGGTGTAATCCCATCCATTCCAACCGTCGGATTTATTCCGAGTGTGAAATCTTTCAACTCTGAATAGCTCCAGCCCATGATTCCTTCAACGCGCGCGATATCAGAGATGCCGCCAAAATCTCGATAAAACTTATCCATTTCATCTGCCGAAAGCCCCGTGTCAATAATCTTGACAAGAATCTTTAGTTGGGACCTTCTGCGCCTTGCTTCGTGGTAAAGGTGGGAGACGTTTTGAACTATTTGGTCATAGTCTTTGTAATTCCTCGTTGTCTTTTGATAGCCTTCTGCGCTTACATGTTCAATTGATATTCTAATAGAATCCAGTCCGGCCGCAATAAGCTTATTCGACAAATCGGGGAACATCCGCGACGCATTTGTTGTAATCTCAACCGTAGACGAGACTTTGGCCTTCTTGGCATAAGCTACCATATCAGCTATATTCTTGTTCAAGAGTGGCTCGCCATCCTTATGGAGCGAAAGCACGGTGATCTTTCCATCAAAAGCGCCTAAGCTATCGATAATTTCCTGATAAAACGAGAAGCTCATCATACCCTTCTTTCGGCCAACGGACTTCAATAAGTCCCTATCTGAAGTGGGGCAAAATACGCACTTAAAATTGCATACATTGCAAACGTCGATCATGACATATTGCGGGGCATCCAATGGTAGCATTCGTGATAGCGATCCGGCCCAGCGCACAAGTGCTCTACCAAGATAATTTTTGCGGAATACGGATTGGCCCACTCTCGTGTTTATGATCTTATAGCCTATTTGAGAAAGAAAAGCATTCATATGGGGCTACTCCGCTTGATATGCCAGTCCGGTGCTTCACTCCGCATGAAAATTGACGCGTTCTTTCTCCACGACCAGCGGACGTCTCATGACTTGCGTGTGAATCGATGCAACATATTCGCCAATGATGCCGATAAAAAACAACTGCACCGCGGCGAAGAAGAATATACTGATCAGGATCGGCGCCGTCCCCACCGTGAAGTAATTCCAGAACAGTAGCTTCAACACCAGGTAGGCGATTGAAACGCCAAGACTGATCAGTGCAAGCACGAAACCGGCCATGGTTGCCAGACGCACCGGGACCTTTGAGTGACTGGTGATGCCGAGCATCGCCAAATCATAGAGTGTGTAGAAATTGTTCTTGGTTATACCGCGCGTCCGTCGCGGTTGCTCGAACGTGATGGTGGCGTATTCAAAGCCAAGCTCTGAAATCAATCCGCGAAAATACGGATAGGGATCGTCAATCTTTCTGATCTCCTCAATGACCGACCGATCATAGAGTCCAAATCCGGTAAAATCCGGAATCAGCTTGACATCGGAAATACGTCCGATTGAGCGATAATAGCCGCGGCGCACTATCGACATCAACCAGCTGTCCTTTGAGCGTGGCTTGACTCCGATAGCGACCTGGTAGCCTGCCTCCCATTTCCTTATGAACTGGTCGATGAGTTCCGGCGGGTCCTGCAGGTCCGATGCCATCGCGATAACCGCAGCGCCCTGCGCCTGCATGATTCCATGCACGGGTGAGCGGATGTGTCCAAAATTTCTGGCATTTACGATCAGCTTGACTCTCGGGTTGGCGCGGGCAATGAGTTTGATACGTTCGACGGTGCGATCGGTCGACGCATTGTCGATAAAGATGTGCTCATAGTCATATTGCTGGCTGGGTGCGAGTGCCGCTTCGATTCTCGCGACAAGTTCGACGACATTATCTTCCTCGTTAAAGCACGGTGTCACGATGCTGATGAGCGTGCGCGATGGGGTGTGAGATGTCATCAGTGGACGTCCTCAACGATCGGACAAAAAATGTAAGGCATACCAAGTGCCTGATAATCCGCTTTGATCTCTCCAGTTGTGATCGCCGCTGCGCAGAGAATCACGGTACGGTTCGGTAGATCTCGCAACGCGATCTCTGGAGGTAGAATCGTCGTGCCCGCAAACTGCAATCCGTGCTTCTTGCTGTCGCGGTCGACGACTGCCAGCAGGGAATGACGTGGGAACCAGTGCTCTGCGATGAGTCGCTGCGCCAGCGAACCCGCGCCCCACAGGACAAAAGGCGTATCGTCACCGACCAGCGAAAGGATACGCATCCGCAGTGGCGCGAGGCGTTGGATGCTTTGCTCCACATAGTCTTGAAGCGGACCATATAGGGATTCGGTCGTTATCAGGTCAGTGAGGCCGCCTGCTTCGAGAAAACAAAATAAGGCCGGGTAGTTGGCACCATTCGGAAGGCGGATGGTCTTTGGCCCGGACGCGGTTAACGACAGCTTCAGCTGGTCAGCGAGGAACGCAAATGAAGCCGGCCCGAGATGATTGATATGTTCCGTGTCGAAGAAATACAGCGGTAGAAACGCGTGCGTATCGTAACGCGTGGGATCGGGGACCTCGATATAGACCTTGCCGCCGGGCGAAAGCAATGCGATTAATGATTGCAGGGCGGCCTTTACATCAAAGAGATGTTCAAGTACATGGCTTAGCACAATTAGATCGAATGGTGATTCGTTACGGGCGTGCCACCAGCTGCGCTCGAGCGGCAGCGTGATGCTTTCGGCATTCATCGCGTCGGCGTGAATTCTGGCGGTGCAGATCGGCGATGGATCGAATCCAGTCAGTTCCTGGAAGCCGAGAAGTCTCAGTCTCTTGAGTAAACCCCCGTTGCCGCAGCCGACGTCGAGGATGCGCGCGTGTCGCGGTAGCTGACGGGAGAGATCGGTCGCCAGTTGTTCGAGACGTTGCAGATCCGCCGGAGCTTCGCCCCCGCCAGTGGCGACCGCGGGATCCGCGTATTTTGAAAAGGATCGGTAATATGTATCGTAGGTCGTTGCCTGCGCGTCAGAGTCGGCAAATCCACTACCGCAGCGCGCGCACACCACGACAGCATACTGTCTGGGCAGGGGTGATGCCTCTGGGAGGGTGAACTGCATCGTATGCAGGTGCCAGACCTCGCGGCAGTGGCACACCGGACAGGGACGGGTTGACGTGACGGCACGACGCCGGCGCAGGGTCGATCGGGCGGGGCTGTTTTCAGCTGACGGCATAAAATACACTGTCGAACGTATTGGACTCGTGAGTCCGATAGGCGAGCCGATAGTGAGGAGCGACACGTTGCAGAAATTCAGGGATCTTCCAGATGTCGTCCCAGCGGTGATAAGCGGCAATCGCTAACACCGGTCGGTCCCTCTCAATGATGTGTTGTGCGCCTTGGAGCGCGGCGAGCTCATGGCCCTCAACGTCGAGTTTGATGTAGTCGATGGGTTGGTTGAAGAGGCATTCATCCAGTCTCACACACTGGATCCGGGCTTCCCCGTTAGGCATGATCGCGCAGGCTTCGCCCTGCGCCGATGCGAAGCTGAGCCATTCGTTTGCGTTGGATAAGCCGCAGGGAAAGCAGGTCACGGGAAAGTCGCATCTACCGAGCGTGCGGGCAAGCCTGGAATAATTTTCTGGATCGGGCTCGAAGGCATACGCGTGCGCCACAGTGAAATGTCGCGCGGCCGCCATCAGGGTGTCGCCATCGCAAGCGCCGCCATCGACAAAGGTGAGGCCCCGCCCGGACGATAGGAGTTCAGACAGTACGTCGGCTGGAAAATACTGTGGGGACGGCGAGGGTCGGGGCGGCGCGTTTGCCGAGGTGGCCAACCTGAAACGTAGGGTATCGATAAAATAGCGGCGGCTGGTGTCGTCACCGAGCATTTGGAAGGCGCGTTCAATGGCTGATCGCTGCTCGGCATAGTGCCGCCGGTCGGTCAGCCAGAAACGCCAACCCAGCTGTTCTGCGATCAGGCCGAAATAGTCTTGAGGCAATCGCGGGCGGTCGATGCCCCGCGCCTTGCACAGAGCCATGAGTGTACCGAGGTCTGACAGCGAGTCGCGGTTAAAGACGGCAAGCCACATCGGCAATGCGCATAGCGAATCAGTCAGGTCGGCTAAGGAGATGACTGGGGCGCCGGTGATGCCGTCGCCTTTCCGATTGGAAACGACGAATGCGTGCACCTGGATCCCACGCAGCTGGAGTGCGGCAAAGACCGCGCGCGCGAAATGGCCGGCGCTGAACAGTGTGATGCCGTCGCGGCGCGCCTCGTCAAGCAGACTGTCTGTTGGTGAACCGATGTCGGGAAAGTCGAATATCATTCAAGCGTCTTCACTTGGCTGAGCAAGGGCCCATGGCCTGGCGTGTAGTGATGCCGTTTCCATGCGCACGGCCGCGAGTTCCGCGGCTGGTAGAAACGGGAACATATCGTCGAGTTCCGGCGTGGCAAAGGTTCCGTCCGCGAGTATGCGCGACTTGATGCGCGGCTCAAAGGGCTGGTCGGGGTCGACCTCGATATGGATCAGCGCCGGGCCGTCGAGTGCCAAGAGGTTATCTAGTTCGGGCAGGTCGTTGGGGTCGGCGATGCGTGCGGCGCGCAAGCCGTAAGCGCGAGCCAGCGCGGCAAAATCGGGGAATTCCACGCCCGAGGCGGGTGTGGCGCCCACGACGGTACCGAAGAAGTTCTCATGGGTTTGACGGATCGATAGGTAGCCGCCGTTGGCGAGTATGATCACCAGCACCCGAGCGCCCAGGGTCTTCAGCGTTTGCAGTTCCTGTACGTTCATTTGCAGACTGCCGTCGCCGGCGAAGCAGATGACTCGCCGGGTTGGGGCGCCCAGCGCGGCACCGATCGCCGCCGGTAAGTCGTAGCCCATCGAGGCTGCGCCCGAGTTGCTGAACATGCGCTGCCCGGTGCTCAGGCGCCCGACCTGGAATGGTAGAATGCAGGCGGAGGCGTTGCCGCAGACGACGATATCGTCGCTGCGCAGGCGACTGAAGACATGGTCGACAATGCGGTACGGGTTCAACCGGGGGGCCAGACTGTGGTGGGGCTGCAGCACCGGGTAACGGTCCTGCAATGCGTGACACCAGCGCGACCAGTCTCCGTAGTCCGGCAAGCGTGTGAGTTCCTCTCGGGCGGCGAGCGTCTCGATGAAACAGGCGGCATCGGCGACGATGCGCAGCGCGGGCTGCACGAAGGGCTTTTCGAGTTCGGCACGGTCTATATCGACCTGGACGATGAAGGCAGCGGGGGCAAACTTCGACCAATTGTAACTGACCTGACGGATGTTGAGGCGCGAGCCGATGACGAGGAGTAAGTCGCTCGCCTGAACGCAGAAATTACCGGCGCGTGTGCCAATCGCCCCAGGGCGCCCCGCGAACAGCGGGTGGTCGCTGGCAATGAGGTCGTGCGTCCAGGCGGTTGCGATCGGAATCCCGGTCTGCTCGGCCAGGGCGAGCAGGGCGGCGTCGGCACCGGCGATTCGGACACCGCTACCGGCGAGGATCAGCGGCCTTTGAGCGGAGCGCAGTCGCGCGACGATCTGCTGGCAGTCACGAGTGAGCGTTGGATATTCCACGATGGCCGGGGGCGTTGGCCCAGGCAACGACAGCGAAATGGCGGCGGATTGAATGTCGAGCGGGATATCGATCCAGGCCGGTCCGGGGCGACCGCTGGTTGCCGCGGTTAGGGCGGCGGGCAGCAAGGTCGCCAGGTCTTCGGGGGTGTGTGCCACCTCGGCGTATTTGGTGACAGACCTTGCCATGTCAATCACCGGGCCTTCCTGGTCGCCCAGCTGACGCAAGCCAGGGATCGGTACGAAGTGCAGGCAGGTGGCGCGTTTGACCTGTCCGGAGAGCACCAGCATGGGCACCGAATCGGTATAGGCACCGAAGACGCCATTGAGTGCATTGATGCCGCCGGGGCCGGTGGTGACGTTGACCACGGCGGGCTTTCCGGTGATACGTGCGTAACCCTCCGCCGCCATTGCACAGGCTTGTTCGTGATGCATATAGGTGCAGCGCAGGCCGGGGTGGGTACCCAGCGCATGATTGAGGAACATGGCGCCCCCGCCCGTCACGCAGAACACCTGCTCAATACCCTGGGCCGTCAGCCAGTCGGCGATCTGTTGGGAGACATTCATAGTGTCCGAGGGTCCACGTGGGTCATGAGCGGGTTGCGCGTCCCCAGGATAGGGTGCGCCGCAGTGCCTGATCAAGCGGTGTCCATACATCCAGGTCAAGCTCGGCGCGTGCCCGTGCGATGGAGGGGACATAGCGCTCCGGCGGTTTCCCGGAAGGGGTGCCATGAATGCGGACCGTGCCCCCGCCGGCCGCATCGGCGACCGCTTGGGCGAGCTCTGCAATACTCACCGCCTGATCCGAACCGACGTTATACGGACGATCCGGCTGCCCGTCGAGCAGAATCGCGATGAGCCAAACGACCAGGTCGGCGGCATAGAGGTAGGAACGCTGGGGCGTGCCATCGCCGTGAATCTCGATGGCGGTGCCATTCAATGCGTCACGGATAAAATTGCCCGCGGCGAAATGTGTATCGAGCGGTAGGAACGGCCCGACGAATGCGAATCCACGCGCGATCTTGACCGGCAGGCCGGAGGCGGCGCACAGGAATTCGGCGGCGCGTTTGCCTTCGCCGTAGGCCGATGTGGGCGAATTCGGATCGGGGGCACCGGCATGATCTTCAGCCAACCTTCGCGTTGTTGCGGGCTGGGGGCCATACACGGCGCCTGAACTGGTGAGCAGCGCGGCGTGGCAGCCGGCGCGCTCAGCGAATTGCAGTAGGTGTCGCGTCCCGCTGACGATGGTATCGAACATTGCGAGTGGCTGCGTGCGATTTAACTGTTCGCTGGCGGTGGTCGCGGCGTGAATTACGAACGGAAATGCGCCGGGTGGGGCGACGAAATCGCGCACGTCCCCACGCCACCACTGGAGCGCGTGATGAGCGGCGAGCGCGGCGGCATTACGTGCAAAGGCATCGGGTGCGCGACTGAGTACCGTGATGCGCAGATGCAGATTAAGCCGGTCGTTGGCCCAGGTGAGGGCTTCGAGTAGCCAGCGACCGAAAAAGCCAGTGCCGCCAGTCACAAAAAGCCGTTCACCGGCGAGCCGCCGCAGCAGCGGTTCGGCACGATTGAGGATGTCGTTGAGATCAGTAGCGAGCGAATTTGATATCATCGATTACGCGGCGGCGCTACGGAAAAAGGCGCCGATGCGCTCGACCATATAGGCGAGCATGTCGTTGTTCAAGCCAGGATACAGGCCAATCCAAAAGGTGTCATTCATCACGCGGTCGGTGTTGGCGAGGTCGCCGACGACGCGGTAGTGAAGTCCCTGGAAGTAGGGTTGTCTGGTCAGATTGCCGCCGAACAGCAGTCGGGTGCCGATCTTGTGGTCGTCCAGATGGCGCAGGAGGTCTACGCGGGGTCGGCCAGCCTCGGGTCGCAACGTGATTGGGAAACCGAACCAGGAGGGGTCACTGTGGGGTGTGGGCTCGGGCAGGATGAGGAATTCTTCGCAGTCCCCCAGTCGTCCCTTCAGAAAGGCGAAATTGGCTTTGCGGCGGGCGATGAAGTCGGTCAGCTTGTCGAGTTGGGCCAGTCCACAGGCGGCTTGCATATCGGTGATCTTGAGGTTGAAGCCGGCGTGTGAATAAGTGTATTTGTGGTCATAGCCCAGCGGCAGGCTGCCGTGCTGCTGGGCGAAGCGCTTCTTGCAGGTATTGTCGCGCCCGGTGGCGCAGAAGCAGTCGCGGCCCCAGTCGCGGAAGGACTCGGCGATGGGTTTCAGGACGCCATTATTGGTGAAGACGGCCCCACCTTCCCCCATGGTGATGTGGTGGGCGGGGTAGAAACTCAGGGTGCCGATGTCACCAAAGGTGCCGACCATCTGACCGCGGTAGGTCGCGCCCAAGGCGTCGCAGCAATCCTCGATGAGCCAGAGCTTGTGTTCATTGCAGAGGCGGGTGACGAGGTCCAAGTTGAATGGGTTGCCCAGGGTGTGGGCCAGCATGATCGCCTTGGTCCGCGGGCCGATAGCGGCCGCGATGCGCTGCGCGTCGATGTTATAGGTGCCCAGCTCAATGTCGACGAAGACCGGTACTGCGCCGTATTGGAGGATCGGATTGACCGTCGTCGGGAAGCCGGCGGCCACACCGACGACCTCGTCCCCGGGCCGGATGGCGCGCTCGCCGAGCTTGGGTGAGGTGAGGGTACTGAAGGCGATCAGGTTGGCCGAGGACCCGGAGTTGACGGTGATCAGGTGCTTGACGCCGAGGAAATGGGCCAGGCGCTCCTCGAAGGCGTCGTTGAACCGGCCGGTGGTGAGCCAGCCGTCGAGTGCGGCCTCGACCGTCAGTTGAAGTTCGGCGGAGTCGAGCACCTTGCCTGCGGGGGGGATGGCTGAAACGCCCGGCTCAAACGGGCGAGGGCCATGCTCAAGCGCGGCGAAGCGGGGAATCTCCGCTGCAATGAGGCGCCGCAACACGGTCGCGAAGGCGACGTTGCTCAACTGCGCCAAGGGCTTGAGGGCTAGACTCTCATGCAACAGAAACGGTTTGTCTATTCGCAAGAAACTGGGAAACGGGAGCGGCAGTCCTGCGTAGTCGGCGGCATCCAGTGCGTGGCCTTGCAGCGAATCCTGTGGCGGTGTGGTAGTAATAAACAGAAATCGCACATCGCCGTTCACGTCGGGTGGATTCAGCGCGAGCGCCGGCCGCGCCTTCTGCCCAGAAAGATCGGTAAAGGGAAACGGCAGCTTGTAAATGCTCCCCGCCCGAATGCTAAAGATCATTCCACACGTCCTCAGCGGGATCGGCTAACACCGCACGGGCGAAACCGCTGTCCTCCTGCAAGCGGGCCAACGCGCTGGATGCGTTCAGCGCCTCGTCGGACTCGTCGAGCACGATCACTCTGACCCGCATCCCGGCCGGTCGGCAGACCCGTAGCGCAACCCGGCCGTCTTCGCCCACCGTTACGGTCTGTTCGATAATTTGCATAGTCGTCTAGGCCATTTGGTCAGGCGTCAGTTCATAATCGGCGATTTCCGCGATGGACGAGGCGTGCATATCAACACCGGGGTCTAATGCCTGCTGTCAAGCCACGATCCGGCGGATCGCCTCGACGAGCGGCCAGCGGGGGCCCCAGCCTAGCCGCATTCTGGCCTTCGAGCAATCCAACTTGAGGTGATGGGCCTCGTGGGGCTGCGCCGCGGAGTCGAGTTGCCAGCGGGCGTCCCCGCCCGCGCCCGCTCGCCACGCGTCACACAGGTGGTCGACCACCCAGTCCACGGGCTTGGCGTCCTCGTCGTTGGGGCCGAAATTTCAGGATTCGGCGAACGCCTGACGGTCGCAGTATAGCCGCTCGGCCAAGCCGAGATATCCGCAGAGCGGCTCCAGTACATGTTGCCAGGGGTGTACGGCGTGCGGCGAGCGAATGACAGCGGGCTCGCCGGCCTGGAGGGCGCGCAGCAGGTCGGGGACGAGACGGTCGGCGGCCCAGTCCCCGCGGCCGATCACATTGCAGGCGCGGGCGCAGGCAATCGCAACACCGTGGTCGGGATGGTTGGCGGCGTTGAACTATAGAGTCGCGGTAGGCGCGGGTCAGGAGTTCGGCGCAGCCCTTGCTGTTGCTGTAGGCGTCTTAGCCGCCCAAGGGCTCGTCTTCGCGATAGATCCACACCCACTCGCGGTTCACATAGCATTTGTCGCTGGTGACGACCACCACCGCACGCACACCAGCCGTGTGGCGCGCCGCCTCGGGCAGGTGTGCAGCGTGCTCATGACGTTGGTCGCTTAGGTCTCGACCGGGTTGCGGTAGCCGTGACGGACCAGGGACTGGGCGGCCAGACTCCAGTGCATACCCGGTGAGTTCGGCGCCAAATCGTTGCAGACACAGCGCAAGCCAATCGCCCTTGCACCCGGTGTGACCGGTCATCAAAACCCGCCGGCTCCGTCACACGTCGGCCGCCGGATTCATCAGCACCAGACCCGCCAGGGGGCCGCGCCGCTGGTCCAGAGGTGTTCAAGGTAGGTGCGGTCCCGCAGGGTGTCCATGGGATACCAGAAACCGGTGTGGCGGTAGGCCGCGAGTTGGCCCTGCTGAACCAGGGCGGCGATGGGGCGGTCCTCCCAGCCGGTGTCGTCCCCTTCGATCAGGTCCAGGGTGCAGCAGTTCAGCACGAAATAGCCTCCGTTGATGAGTCCATTGTCGCCGTACGGTGTTTCGGTGAACTCGGTCACCTGTTCGCCGGCGAGGCGCAGAGTCCTGAAGCGCCCGGGCGGGGTGACCGCGGTCACCTTGGCCGCCTTACCGTGTGACTCATGGTGGCGTATCAGCGCGCGTATATCGACGTTGCCGACCCCATCGCCATAGGTGGAGCAGAAAGTTTTTTCCTCCGCCAGCAAGCGGCTGACCCTCCCCAAGCGGCCCCCCGTCCCAGCATTCTCACCAGTATCCACCAGTGTGATCCGCCAGGGCTCGGTGTGATGCTCCAGGATGTCGATGTGGCTGGCCCCCAGGTCGATGGTGAGGGTGGAATTATGGAGCAGGAAATTGGCGAAGTGTTCCTTGATCAGATGGCCTTGGTAGCCCAGGAAGATGATGAAATCATTGATGCCATGGTGTGAATAGATTTTGAGGATATGCCAGAGGATCGGCTGGCCGCCGATCTCCACCTAGCGTTTCGGCTTCACCAGGGCCTCCTCGGAGAGTGGGGTGCCCAGGCCGCTGGCCAGGATGACTGCTTTCATATGCGTGAATTCTCCGACGGGAAACGGAAAGCTGACTTGACAGAGTCAGTCATGTCCCCTTGGTTGTCCGCGGTGCAACCGCGCGGCGTGCGCTCCTGCTCAGGTCGGTCAGATCCGCGGGGCGCGAACAGCGGGTCCACGGCGAGGCTGGCGCCGATCAGTCGGACCCGGTAGCGAGTGTGCGTGCGGTAAGAGATGATCCGATAACGCGTTGCAGCATTGCGAATAGCACAATCGTCAGCATCACCAGGGAGTAGAACGGAACGGCCGCCCAGGTCAACCACGCGATTGCCGAGTCGATCTCCGTGCCGGGTGCCAGCGCGATCGGTAGGGTGCCCAAGGTAAAGGTCAAAATTATGGCTGCTTTCCAGCGCCCACCGTCCTCGGCATCAGCGACTCGCACGGTGGCGAGAAACGCGATGTAGAGGACCGGAAAATAGTACATCCAACCCAGGGGGGCCGCCAGCAACATAATCGCCAGACTCAATCCGAATCCCAGGTCAAATACCCAAGTGGCATCGCCGCATTGTCCCCTCCAGGTGAGCCATAGCAACCTGGCAAACAAGGCGAGCGATATACTTTGTGCCAACATTCTGGCGATCCAGGGGGCGTCGATCGCTGGCGTGTTCTCAGCTCCGCCGAAGATTCGCGAAAAAAAACCAAGCAGCGAGGCGTTCCAGTTGAACCCATACCATGTAATTCCTGAAATGGCATCGATTGCCGACTTGCTCAGGTAGGCGGTGACTGCCGGCTCAAAAATCGGCCCCATGTGGATCAGGCTAGACCAATACTCAGAATACTCATCTGCCCCAATAGTTTCTACTAAAAGAGACAATTTGGCAGTGACATAGAGGATGCC
>CAILVI010000499.1 GCA_903837595.1 uncultured Thiodictyon sp. | reverse complement strand
TGGATTCGCGGCGCTCAAGGCATGGATGACCATCAAGGAGCACGGAAGCGCAAAGTACGGACGACTGATCCAGCAAAATATCGATCAAGCGCATTACCTCGCACACCTCGTCGAGGACGCAGCCGAACTGGATCTGGCCTTGCCGGTCTCGCTCAACATTGTCTGCTTTCGCTACACCCGCCCCGGCTGCGACGCCGTCACCCTCGACCGGCTGAACAAGCAGATCGAGATCGAACTCCAGGAGCGGGGAGTTGCCGCCCCCTCGGTGGTTAGCATCCGGGGCAAGAAATATCTGCATGTGGCGATTACGAATCATCGCAGCCGCCGCGAGGATTTCGACATCTTGGTGCAGGGGGTGATCCGAATTGGCAACGAGCTGGACTGACAAGCGACCAGTCCTTTTATAGTGCCATCAAGATATTGTAAGATAAGGGGATATTTAGCGTTGCCGGAATGACCCAGCAGCCGTGTTTGACGAGATCCTCCAGAAATTTTCCGAGAAAAGCCCCGCTACCGTCATGGTGCGTGCCCTGCTGGAGCAGTTGCTCAACCCCGAGAAGCTGGACCGGTGGCTCTAAGTTACGCGCCAGACCCAATACACGCGTGACATTCTGTTCTCGTCGCTCGTGGGCCTGATGCTGCAAATCGTATGTAAGACGCAAGCCAGCGTTCATGCGGCGTACCGACACGCCAACATCGCGGCCTCAATCGTCGCGGTCTATGCGAAATTGCAAGGAGTCGAACTGACCACCTCCCAAGGGCTGGTGCGCTACATCGCCGGCGAGGCCCGGGCTGTGCCTCGCCATGACGGCGATGGGGCAGCCCGAGGCCACGGTGGATGAGATCGGTGCCGCGAGTTGGGTGTGACCCGGCAAACCGCTGTACCAGCGCGCCGAACTGCCCCGGCAGACCGATCGCGGCATCGTATCGTCCTGGAGCGGCTCACAAGAGCGTGCGTGACCTGGGTGGGTCCCGCACTCCCGGTAGGTCGGCGCAGGTCGGTGGGTCAGTTGATCAGCCAGGCGAAACTCAGGCCAAGCTCGTACTGGGACATGGCGATCGACGCGGACTGGGTGCCGGTGAAGGCGGCGGGTCCGCTGACGCGCTGTTCTGGGGCATACATGCCCCAGAAGGTCAGCTCGTATTGCTTGCGCAGGCGGTAGGTCGCACCCAGGGTCCAGTGATCCTGGATGACCGCGGGGGTCAGGGTGTTGAACGCGATCTCCTGTCTCCTGACGATCTGGTTGCCGTGGCTATAGCCCACGCGCAGGGTCAGTGCGTCGGTGACCATGTACTGCACACCAAGCTTCAAGATGGTCATGTCCCGCCAGCCGAAGCCGGCACCGTTGCGACCGCCCAGGCAATAGCTCGGGTTGTAGGTGGAGCCGGAGGCGGTGGGCCCGAACGCGGCATTGACGTCGCACCGCTGGGCAAGCTGGTTGGTGTTGCCGATGGCGGGTACGTCGCTGTACCAGATCTGCTGCACGTCCAGCGCCAGGGTGAGCCGGTTGTTGGGCTTGAAGGCCAGGCCGATGGTCCCGGCCGCCGGGACATCCAGGTCGCCCCCCTCGGCCAAGAGGTCGGAATATTTCTTGAACTTACCCATGTACGTCTTGGAGCGCAAGGAGAGCCCCAGGGTCCACTGGGGGTTGATATCCCACAGCGCGCCGAGCTGGAGCCCGTAACCCCAGGCCGAATCGGTTCCCCGGTTGGTGAGGTTGGCGGGCGATGAGGCGCTGCGGCCGCCGTTGGCGATCATGCTCTGGGTAAAGGTCTGGGTGAATCCCTGGAAGCCGCCTACGCCTCGCACCTCAATCGTTTGATACCCGACGAGGAGGCTCGCGCCGAGCGAGAGATTGTCCATGACCCGCCGGGCGTAGCCCAAGGCAATGCCCAACTGGGACAAATTAACGCCGGTATTGCCGCCGCCCAGCAGGCCGGTCCCCGGCACCTGAGCCCCGCACGGGTTTCCCGGGCCATGGGGCGGATTGGCGCAGCCGTTGTTGCCGCCATAGGTGCCGAGGTTGAGCATCGTGTTCCCGCTGCGGTAATCCGTGTTCATGCCGCCGTTGCCGAACAGGGCCAAACCGACGGTGCTCTTGGCGTCCAGGGGATGGGTGTAGCCAAAGCTGGGGATCAGAAAATTTTGATTCTTGCTCTTCACCGTGCCGGTGCCGTTACCGCTGCCGATCGGCGCATAGGCGCCGGTGGCCGCATCGGGCGTGATGCCGCGGTACTCGCGCGAGGGACTGAACAAGGCGGCCGCCAGGTCGAGGCGCTGCCCGAGCTTGGCGAGGGTGGCCGGGTTGCCGACGATGCTGAGGCTATCCTGGGCCAAAGTGGCCTCGCCGGCGCCGGCCATCCCCTTGGCCGCCGGCGAATAGGCATGCGACATATAGCCGTTGGTGGCTTGGGCGGTGGTGAGTGCGAACACGCAGCCGAGTCCGAGCGATACGGCTGAAATTCTGGAAACAGACATGGGATCCCCCGGGGTTGTGATGCAGCGGTGCCGCTGGGGCGTGCTGCTGATTTTTTCGTTGGCGGGGAGAAATTTATCACAAATCATCAAATACTAATATTATTTACAGCTACATTTCATCGCCATTACCAGTCGGAGAGGGCTGGCCGCTGTTCGGTTACGGCGCCCCCAGTCGGTCGCTTTGAAGGGCAACCCACTGGCCCCTGCTGCCGCAAGGATGGATCAAGGCCCGGACACAATCCGCGCGGGGCAAGCACCTGCCTCACTCATTCGGCTCCTCATACATCTCATCCTGCTCCATGGCGCGCCGCGCTGCCGCCTCGGTGGCGAGCCGCTGTTGTCGCTCGAGGTGGCGCAGCCGCCGCTGTTGCGCCGCTTCGCGGCGCAGCGGGATGGTCTCCTCACCAAAGAGCACTTGCCGCAGAAAGCGGAAGCCGAACTGCATCAATTCCACGTCGTCGCACAAGACGGTCTTCAACTCTTCGGCCGGCAGGTCGTAGATGTCGCTGAAGCCTTCGCTGGCGACAAACCGGCTGAAGCGGTCGATGTCGTAGCAGACCATGAAGAACAGCTCCAGGCTGCGCTTGGACGGTTTGCCGATGCTCGGACCGGAGGACTTCTTTTTCAGGATCAACTGACGCCAGTCACGCGCCAGGTCGTCATAGCCTTCCAACCCCTGTTCCTTGCGGTAGTCGGCCACGGTGATGGAGCGCGGCTCCTGGTGGCCCAGGCAGTGCGACTCCTCGACCAGGGCATAGGAGGAGGTGTCGGTGTATTCGTCCTGGCGGCGCAGCGACAGCAGTGCGACCGGGTAATAGCGACAGGCGGTCGGTCGGTCTTCGTAGACGCTGCAACCCGCGGGGGTCATGAACTGGCAGGTTGTGCCATTGGCCACCGGGCGAAGCTTCACCCCGGCGATGCTGTCTTGCTCGATCTCATAGGGAACGGTGTATTGCCGCAGGAATTCGCCTGAGCTGGTTCCGAAATGGCGCTTCAGGCGCAGGATGTCATAGGGGGGTCAGTGAGATGTCGATGTTGCTGCAGCAGGCATTCCAGCAGGCGATGCCCGGGCGGCACTGGAACGTGATGACCTTGCTGCCATCAAAGGTCTGCGGTACCACCGGGCTGCCGGGGAAGGGCGGGGGCTGGTCATCTTGCATAGCGGTTACCTGCGTGTCGATCGGGTGGCGGCGTTGGTGGGGCTGGATTATAGTTCCGGGCGGCATCCGCGCCGCAACTGGTCGCGGCCGGGGGGCCGCTCCTACGGAGTAACCGCGGCGCCGTGAGTGAGTGCCAAGAATCGGGCCGGTACGCCTTGCGGCGTCCGGCCCTTGTGCCTTACGCGATGCCCGTCGGGGGCTTAGTGCGCCGCCGCCTTGAACAGCTTCGACTTGTCCACCAGGTCAACGTGCTTGCGCTTGAAGCAGGTCCACTGCTTGGTGTTCTTGTCGTAGATCGAGTTGACGAAGCAATGCCAGTTCTCTTCATCGACAAAGTTCTTGTCGGTGCGGTAGTAGAAGCCCGGGTAGCGAGACTCCTCACGGAACTGGATGTGCTTCATATGGGCCTCTGCCGTGATGATGCGGTGGTAGTTCTCCCAGGCACGCAGCAACTCGTGCAGGTCCTTGGCGCGCATCTTGACCGAATC
>CAILVI010000498.1 GCA_903837595.1 uncultured Thiodictyon sp. | reverse complement strand
TCGGCTTCTCGCTCCTGATTGCGCCATCGGACCAGGCGGCGCATATTCAGGGAGTGCGGGCGCAGGGTTTTCCCGATTATGCACTGCACCCGCCCGGCGCCCGCGACATCTACACGGCCATCGTCTATCTGGAGCCCTTCGACTGGCGCAATCAGCGTGCCTTTGGCTATGACATGTTGACCGAACCGGTCCGCCGGGCCGCCATGGTGCGCGCCTGGGAGCAGGGCGAGATCAGCATTTCAGGCAAGGTCAGGCTACTCCAGGAAACGGATCAGGATGTGCAAGCCGGCTTTCTCATCTATCTCCCCGTCTATCGGCGTGGCTTGCCACACGAAACTGACGCGCAGCGGCGTGCCCATCTCCTGGGCTGGGCCTATTCCCCGCTACGCATGAATAACCTGATGGAGAGCTTACTGCAACGTGACTATCCGGAACTGGCCAACCGGATCAGCATCGCGATCTATGATGGCACGGCAACGAGTGCCGCGGCGCTGATGTTCACTTCGGCGCCGCCATCCGCTCCGCGGACAGGTGCCTTTCAGGAGACCCTGCCGGTCGATCTCAGCGGCCATGGGTGGACGCTGCAGGCGCAGACCCTGCCCGCCTTTGACCGTGAGGCGCGGCGCCTCGCCGACAAAGACTGGGTCATCCTCGGGGTGGGCAGCTTACTCAGTATCACCCTGTCGCTGCTCGCCTGGCTGCTGGTCCGGGCGCATCTACGCGTCGCGATGGCCTTGCAGGAGTCCACCCAGGCCCATCGGGAATTAGTGGAAACCCAAGCGCGCCTGCGGCTCATCTTCGACGCCTCCGATGTCGCCATTTTTCTCACCGACATGAAGGGTCACATCACCCAAGCCAACGCGCGCATGGCCGAGATGTTTCGGTGCCCAATGGGCGCACTCATCGGCAGCGACTACGCGACGCATACTCATCCCGAAGAGCGCGAGAATGCGCGGCAGCGGATGCGGGAGATATTGGCCCAGCGGGTCGCAGCCGTTAAGCTGGAGCGGCGTTATTGGCGCGCCGATGACAGTGAATTCTGGGGCCTGCTCGACGGCCACCTGATGCCGGACGCCGACGGCCAGCCACTCGGCTTGATCGGGGTGATTGCCGATACCACGCAGCGCAAGGAGATCGAGGCGCAAATCCAATTCCTCGCGGATCACGACTACCTGACCGGTCTACCCAATCGCGCCCTGTTTGTGCGGCATGTCGAACAGGCGTTAGCCCTGGCGCAGCGCTATCGCCGGCAACTGGGGTTGCTCTTTCTGGACCTGGATGGATTCAAGCCCGTCAATGACCAATACGGCCATCAGGCCGGCGATCAGGTGCTGCGCGAGGTGGCCACGCGTCTGCGGGGTAAAATTCGCGCCTCCGATACGGTCTGTCGCCAGGGCGGCGACGAATTTGTAATTCTTGTGCCAGAATGCCCCGACCGCAATCACCTCCAACAACTGGCTCAAGTCCTGGTGGGGGTGGTCGGTGAGCCGTATGAGGTCATGGACGTGATCGTGACGATCACGGTGAGTATCGGCATCGCCATCTATCCGGACCATGGCGAGCGCATTGATGACCTGCTGCACAGTGCAGATGCCGCCATGTATCTGGCCAAGGCCGCCGGCCCTGGTCAGGCGCGCTTCGCCGATGGGCCGGCCGCCACGTCACTGTCACGAACCCAGGCGATGAGCTCAGGCAATAGGTCTGCATAGTGCGTCGAGCCCACCACCGCCTGGCCCACTCGACGCTACGCATCGCCCCGCGCTATGCTCCGTGCTTGCCAGCGCCGCCCACGCCCCACTGGTGCGCCTCACGCAAACCCGCCGCGGCGCCCGCCCGCACCCGCGCCCCCGGAGAACGGACGCATGACCCCTGACCAGTTCATCGCCAAATGGACAGACGCGACCCTCAAAGAGCGCTCCGCCGCCCAGGAACACTTCATCGACCTGTGCCGGCTGCTGGATGAACCCACGCCGGCGGACGCCGATCCAACCGGGTCCTGGTACTGCTTCGAGAAAGGCGCCGCCAAGGCCGGCGGCGGCGACGGCTGGGCGGACGTCTGGCGCCGCAACTGCTTCGGCTGGGAGTACAAGGGCAAAGGCAAAGACCTCAAGACCGCGTTCAAGCAACTCCAGCTCTACACCCCCGCCCTGGAGTACCCGCCGCTCCTGATCGTTTGCGATCTGGACCGCATCGTCATCCATACCGCCTTCACCGGGACGGTGCCGGACGTGCATGTCCTGCTCTTGGAGGATCTCCGCGACGCCGGCAAGCGCCGGCTGCTCAAGTGGGCCTTCAGCGCGCCCGATCGTCTGCGGCCGGGCCAGACCACCGCAGCCCTCACCGAAGCCGCCGCCGGGAGCTTCGGTGGCCTGGCGCAGACCTTGCGCGCCCGCGGGCATGACCCCTGGGCCGTCGGGCACTTCTGTATCCGTGTCCTGTTCTGCCTGTTCGCTGAAGACATCGAGCTACTACCGCGGCAACTATTCACCCGGTTGCTCGACGCCGGGCTCAAAGACCCGGCCAGCCTCAACGGCATGCTGCAAGACCTCTTCAGCGCCATGGCCACCGGCGGGCGGATCGGCTTCGAGGCGGTCGATTGGTTCAACGGCGGCCTGTTCGACTCCGGCGCGGCCCTGCCCCTGGCGATTGACGACATCAAGACCCTGCGTAGCCTGGCCGGGCTCGACTGGTCCGCGATTGAGCCCTCGATCTTCGGGACCCTGTTCGAGCGCGGGCTCGACCCCGACAAGCGCAGCCAGCTCGGCGCCCATTACACCGATCGCGGCTCCATCATGCGCCTGGTCGACCCGGTGGTGTTGGACCCGCTGCGCGACGCGTGGACCGCACAGAAAGTGGAGATCGCCGGCCTGATGGCGAAGGCCACGGCGGCCAAGTCGCCCTCCGCGCGCACCAAGGCCCAGAACGATGCGCGTGGGGTCCTGCAGGGTTACCTGGCCCGGCTCTCGCACTTCCGGGTACTCGATCCCGCCTGCGGCTCCGGCAATTTCCTGCTGCTGTCGCTCCTGGGCCTGAAAGACCTGGAACACCAAGTCATCCTGGAAGCCGAGGTCTTGGGCCTACCCCGGGCCTTCCCGATGGTCGGCCCTGAAAGCGTGCTGGGGATCGAACTCAACCCCTACGCGGCCGAACTGGCGCGGGTCACGGTCTGGATCGGTGAGATCCAATGGATGCTCTCGCACGGCTTTTCCTTGTCCAAGGACCCGATTTTGAAGCCGCTCCAGACCATCGAGCAGCGTGACGCGGTAGTCAACGCGGACGGGACTGAACCGGAGTGGCCGGCGGCGGATGTGATCGTGGGTAATCCGCCCTTTCTGGGCGACAAGAAGATGCTCGGCGGCCTGGGCACGGAGTATGTGACCCGGCTACGGAAGCTCTACGAGGGCCGGGTCCCTGGCAGTGCCGACCTGGTGACCTACTGGTTTGAGAAGGCGCGCGCGCAGATCGAGGCGGGCAAAGTCCGTTATGCCGGGTTGGTTGCCACCAACAGCATTCGCGGCGGGGCGAACCGCAAGGTTCTTGATCACGTTGCCGAGTCTGGGGCGATCTTCAACGCCTGGTCCGACGAACCATGGATTAACGACGGGGCGGCGGTGCGGGTGTCATTGGTGGCTTTCGGTGCGGCGGGAACAAGCCTGCTCCACACCCTGGACGGACAGCAAGTGGCTGGCATACAAACGGATCTTACATCGGCAACAGACCAAAGCTCAGCAGGGGATCTGACATTTGCACTGCCGCTGAAAGGAAACGAGGGAACGGCCTATGCCGGCATCCAGAAAACCGGCCCGTTCGATATCGAAGGCAGTCTTGCCCGGCAATGGCTATCAGCGCCGAACCCAGACGGACGGGCAAATAGCGAAGTCGTCCGACCATGGTTTAACGGGTTGGACATTACCCGACGCCCCAGAGATATGTGGATCATCGACTTCGGCGTGAATAGGGCGCATGACGATGCGGCACTGTTCGAAGCGCCATTCAGCTATGCAAAGACCCATGTACAGCCAACCCGTGTTGGCAAGCGGGAGAAACGAACCAATGACAATTGGTGGATCTTTCAGTGGGCTCGACCAGCAATGCGAAGAGCTACTCAGGGTCTTTCTCGATTTATTGTGACTCCGGAAGTCTCAAAATACCGCGTCTTCGCCTGGCTTACCCCTGCTGTGGTGCCGGATAAGAATCTCACTGTCATCACCCGATCCGACGACAGCACCTTCGGAATCCTGCACTCACGGTTCCATGAATTGTGGTCCTTGGGACTTTGCACTTGGCTTGGAAAGGGCAACGACCCGCGCTACACCCCCACCAGCACCTTTGAGACCTTCCCCTTCCCCACCGGCCTGACCCCCGCCGACACCGCCGGTCCCACCGAGGCACTGGGGTCGGGGATCATCCTCCCGCCCGTGGCCCCCGATCGCCGGGAGGTTGCCCTGGCCATCGGCAACGCCGCCCGCCGCCTCGACATCCTGCGCGAAGGTTGGCTCAACCCCCCGGCGTGGGTCGATCGCATCCCGGAGGTGGTCCCCGGCTATCCGGATCGCATCATCCCGAAGCCCGAGCATGCGGCCGAGCTGAAAAAACGGACCCTCACCAACCTCTATAACGCCCGACCGACCTGGCTGAACAACGCCCACCAAGCACTCGATGTGGCAGTGGCTGCGGCCTATGGCTGGAAGGACTACGGGCCAGAGATGACGGACGAGGAGATTTTGAGGCGGCTGCTGGCGCTCAATCTTGAACGATCAACCTAAACCCGGCAATTGCTCATGCCAAGGCGCCAAGAAAGACAATGAGCTGTCTCAAGCATCCAAGTTACCCATCGGGCGAATCACCGAGCACCGATAAGGGACTGAAAAGCCTTGGCGAGCTTGGCGCCTTGGCGT
>CAILVI010000497.1 GCA_903837595.1 uncultured Thiodictyon sp. | reverse complement strand
CCTTGGGCAATGGAACTACGTTGTCGATCCCAATGCTTTCTCTTGATAAACGTGTTTAACTAATTTTTGCATTGTTACTAAGGCGATTTACAGGAATCGGCACACCACGCAAGTGTAGGTGCGACTTAAGTCGCACCTACATCCGCTCCCACCGGCAGATGACTCAGCGCCAGGAAAAAATCGTCCACTGGTTGGTGTTGATGTTCACGGGTGACGTGCTGCGCTGATCCAGGATGCCGTCCCCGTTGCTGTCGATCATGTAATAGGCGGGACCGATCTGGGGCTGGACCTTGACCATGTAGACCTTGCCGCGCACCCGGTATTCATAGATGGTCTCACGCGCCCCTTCCCGAATGGTGATCTCGGGCTCGACCGCCTCACCGGCCACAGGCGAGGACGGCGCCGGCGGGGCCGGGAGGGTTGCACCCTCAGCGGGGGCACCCGCGGCAGGGGCGTCCGCCGCGGGGGCGGCCGGCGGCGGCGGTGGGTCTTGGGCCAGTGCGGGAAGGCCGAAGGCCAGGAGCAGCAGTGCAGGGGCGGCAAAAGACTTCATCGAGCGCTCGGCGTTACCATGGCAAATAGAGGCTCTAATGGTAGCCTGAACCGTGGCGGATTGTCTCGCAGCGACGGCACGCTTGCGCGCGCCGTCGCTCTGATTTTTATCAGCGCAAGCAGCCTGGGAGTTTTTTCAGGATAATCGGCCATCCCTCCTCCTGCGTGGCACCGCCATGAACGGACTCAATCGTGAACAAACCGAAGCGGTGCGCTACACCGCCGGCCCCTTGCTGGTCCTGGCCGGTGCCGGCTCCGGCAAGACCCGGGTCATCACCCGCAAGATCGCGCACCTGATCGGTGCCTGCGGCATCGCGGCCCGCCACATCGGCGCGGTCACCTTCACCAACAAGGCCGCGCGGGAGATGCGTGAGCGGGTCGCGAAGGAACTCAAAGGCCGGGACGGCCGCGGGCTACGGGTCTCCACCTTCCACACCCTGGGCCTCGACATCCTGCGCCGCGAACACGCCGCCGCAGGCCTGCGCCCCGGCTTCTCGCTGCTGGACGCCCAGGACAGCGAGGCACTGATCAAAGAGCACCTGCGCGGTATCCCCAATGCCGACGCCTTCAACCCCGCGGCGGTGGCGCACCGGATCTCAGCGTGGAAGAACGACCTGATCGACCCGGCGCAGGCCCAGACGCTCGCCGCCGACGACTTCGAGGCCCAACTCGCCGGGCTCTACGCCGACTATGAGCGCAGCCTGCACGCCTACAACGCGGTGGACTTCGATGCCCTGATCCTCACGCCGGCGCGGCTCTTCGCCACCCATCCGGAGGTGCTGGAGCGCTGGCAGGGGCGCATCCGCTACCTGCTGGTCGACGAGTACCAGGACACCAACGGCGCCCAATATGAGCTGGTGCGCCAACTCGCCGGCCCCCGCGGGGCCTTCACCGTGGTGGGTGACGACGACCAGTCCATCTATGCCTGGCGCGGTGCGCGGCCCGAGAACCTGGCCCGGCTCAAGGACGACTACCCGCAGCTCAAGGTCATCATGCTGGAGCAGAATTACCGCTCCAGCGCGCGCATCCTGGCGCTCGCCAACCACCTGATCAAGAACAACCCGCACGTCTTCGAGAAGCGGCTGTGGAGCGACCACGGCCCCGGCGAGGCGCCGCGTCTGCTGACCTGCCGCGATGAGGCGCACGAGGCCGAACGTGTCGTCTCCGAAATTCTCCACGCCAAGTTCACCGAGGGCGTGGCCTTCGGCGACATGGCCATCCTCTATCGCGGCAACCACCAGGCGCGCCCCTTCGAGAAGACGCTACGCGAGCACAGCGTCCCCTATTTCCTGAGCGGCGGGACCTCCTATTTCTCCCGCACCGAGGTCAAGGACCTGATGGCCTATCTGCGGCTGCTGGCCAACCCGCAGGACGACGCCGCCTTCCTGCGGGTGGTCAACACCCCGCGCCGGGAGATCGGCCCCACGACGCTAGAGCACCTTGCGACCTATGCCCGGGGGCGCGGGGTCAGCCTGCTCGCGGCCTGCGGTGAACTGGGTCTGGGCGAACACCTGGCCGAGCGCCAGCGCGAGCGGCTCCAAGGCTTCACCGAACTGATGGGGACCTTTTCCCAGCGTGCCGCGGCCGACCCGGTGACCGCTGTGCGCGCACTGACCGACGCCATCGACTACCCCGGCTGGCTGCGCGAGAACGCATCGAGCCAGGCAGTAGCCGACCGACGCATGGAGAACGTCAACGACCTGATCGACTGGCTGGGCGCACTCAACAAGAAGGGGGAGCGGCCGGACAAGACGCTGGGCGAGATGGTGACCCATCTGACCCTGATGGACGTGCTGGACCGCCAGGACGAGGAGACCGGCGGCGACCGTGTCCATCTGATGACCCTGCACGCCGCCAAGGGGCTCGAATTTCCGAATGTTTTCCTGGTCGGTATGGAAGAGGAACTCCTGCCCCATCGCACCAGCATCGAAGAGGACACGATCGAGGAAGAGCGCCGTCTCGCCTATGTCGGCATCACCCGCGCCCGGCGCGCACTCACCTTTACGCTGGCGCGGCGGCGCAGACTGTTCGGCGAGATGATCCAGACCGAGCCCAGCCGCTTCCTGGCCGAACTCCCGGAGGGGGCGGTGGAACGCGACGAGAACCGCGCGGCCGACCCCGCGGCCAGCCGCGCCCGGGGGATCGCGCATCTGGCCAATCTAAAGGGCATTTTGGGGTAACGGCGGGGCAATGAGAAGAATGGCACGTCGGCCTTGATCAGCGTTCCGGCCAGCGCCGGCCCATCCTCAACCGGAGGTCGAGGCTTTAGCCGGTGGCAGCCTCCGGCCTATCCAAGAGAAATCAGTGACGCCCGGATGCCGGACAGGCTAACGCCTCGACCTCCAGTAGCCGGGGCGACAATCAAGGCCTTGCTCACTTAAAGCATCGTAGTATCAGGTTCTTGCAGAACGCAGAGGTAACCTCGCTGCCGCCTGTTTCACCGCCAACAAGATCCAATTGAGTGACACGGTCATTCGTTAAAGCAAAATTTGCATCACACTTGTGAATTTGCTTTCCTTTGGTCTCAAAGTGGCTATAAGCCATATACTCTACATTTCCGCCAAAATGAGAGTCGCTTGGCGTCCCCATACAAGTCAGCAGATCGGTTTTTGACTTGCCAATCACCTTGAGCCTCAGTTCCTCCGTGGTTGGACCGAAGGCACAACCAACAAGGCCGACCACAACGAAAAATTGAACGAGTATTTTTTTCATAGATCGCCAAAGCCATATAACACAACAGCCCCGAGGAGACCTTGATCGCCGTTCCGGCGATGGTCGCGCCGTCATTCCGACCGGGACACCGGAATTTAGATCGGGGACCGAGTCAGACAGGCGTCAGTGGCTGCGCCACCAGTTTCACCCCCAGCGCATGACACACCCGATTCACCGTCTCGAAGCGCGGCTGCGCATTCTCGCGCAGTGCCCGATAGAGCGCCTCGCGGGTGAGGCCGGACGCCTTGGCGATCTCGGTCATGCCGCGTGCACGGGCAATATCACCCAGGGCGGCGGCCAGGAGCGCGGGATCGTCCTCTTCCAAGACGATCGTGAGATATTCGGCAATTGCCTGATCGTCTTCCAGGTATTCGGTCACGTCGAAGTCGGGCAGGTCGGCGGCGCGAATTTTGTTGCTCACGGCTTAGTCCTCAATGGTGGCAGCCAGCTTAATGGTCTTGGCGGTATCCGCGCCCTGCGTGGACTTGTCGCCGCCGCCCAGCATCACAATCAGCACCGCCCCACGCTGGACGTAGTACATCCGCCAGCCGTGACCGAAATGCTCGCGCATCTCGAACACACCATCGCCCACGGGTTTCACGTCGCCCAAGTTGCCGAGTGTCGCCTTGCGCAAGCGGGTGGCCAGACGCCGCTGGGTCAGGCCGTCTTTGATGCCCGCCAACCAGGCGGCAAATTCGTCGGTGCGTTTGATCCTGAACATTGGCCTATCGTAATCGTTCGGTTACATCAGGATCAATAGTTGTTATCCGCCATGCAGACGAGGAAATGGCGGAACCGCTATGCGCTCCGTCCGACGGCCCGCGGCTGGTTAACCTTCAGGCGACCCTGATCTCAATGCGCTTGCCCAGCGCCCGCGCGGCCGCTTCGATCTGGTCGAAGCGCGAGGCATGGCCAAGGTCCAGCAATCGGTCGACCTGGGGCAGATGCCAGCCCAGACGGCGGGCCAGTTCCGCCTTGCGGATGCCTTGCTCAGTCATTGCCTGGTAGACCCCCAGCTTGGCACATTCCAAGGCCGACGGGCGCACCGTCGGGCGGCCCGCGGGGGCGAGGGGAACCGGTAGGGGGCGGCGCGCCGTGATCAAGACGGCCAGGGCGGTTTCCAAGGCGTCGACCGCGTTCAGCAACGCCTCGTCTTCATCGTCGCCCACCGAATGGCAGAACGGCAGGTCCGGAAAGCTCACCAGTACCGTTCCCGTCTCCGGGTCCGGCTCCAAGATGACAGGGAAATCAAACATCGCGGGTCCTCACTTCAAGCCGAGGTCTTTCTTGATCGCGTTCGCCAGCGGGGCCGGGATCTCTTTCGCCCCGTGGAAGGGGAACACCGAGTGCCGGCCGTTGCGTTCCACATGCAGGTGGCTCCCCTTGCCGGGCGCGAACCGGGCACCCTGTTTCTCCAGCCACCGCTTGAACTCGCTGTATTTCATGCCCGGGGCCTCACCGCATTGATGGCTGATTCTAACAGGTCTGTTGCGCTCGCCAAGGGGATAAAGCAACATAAGCGTTGCGCTGCTTGATACCGTTAAGCGCGTGGGAGTCGCTATCTCCACTGCCCGGCTGGGCCTGAACCACAATCACGGGCGGCCTTGGCGCTCTGGCGCATGGGACTAGGCCACTGGGCAACGATCAGATATCGACGTCTCCTGGCAAGTTAGGGCGTGACCACCCTCTCGGGGGGCGCGGTATGTTGCGCGGGTACCGCAGGGCTGCTTGATGCTCTTGGGAGTTCCGGGGGCGGTATATTTGGCACCGGTTAGGCCGCTTGAACTCTGTATATCATTATTTTTTCATTGAATTTTATGTCTGCGGAATGCCGAGGGCGAATTAACTATACCGCCCCCCGAACTTGCGCTTTCAATATGTTGCTAAGTCGGCGGTGACGCCGGTGCCCGGATACCAAATAACTTCGCGATATCAAAATGCTGCGATATTAGACAATGGCCTTATGCTTTTCAGCTCCAAAGCCTTAATTATAGCCCTTACGGTATTGTTCATACCTGCCCTTGCCTCATATGTTTCAGTGAGATTTTCATATAAGCTTTCTATTTCTTGCTGTTGCGAAAAATCATAAGCAAGATCAAGTATTTCATATCTATAATACAGCCTCCATAGCTTTGTATCGTTATCCATTAATCTTTCTACTTTTCCCTAAAAAGCCGCCACAGGATCAGCGTTGTTGTCGCCGTTAATCAGGTTAAGCCGCACTAAGTTTTCGCGATCATTTCTAATTGCTTCGGCCATGGCTTCACGTTGCTCTTTTAGCGACGTGGATAACCGCTCCTTAAAATCATCAAAGCCATGCCCCGCAAAAATTTCGTCAATGATTTTTTTCGGCACCCAGTAGCCCAAATAGGTTTCAACCCCGAATCTTCTTTTTATGTCCGTTACAAATTCCGTTAGAGGCGATTTGTATTCGAATTCAAAGTATGACTTACTTATCTTCGCATGCGCCAAAGAAAATCCAAGCGCCTCGATCTCAGGAACACCTCTAAATCTTTCCCTACCTTCATCGCTTAGCCGAAACTTTACGCTCAACTCGGATTTAAGGGTACCACTCCATCTGTAAATAAAATAACCGCTTTGTAACAGAGCATACTTGTAAATCAAAATTATCTATATTGGCAAATCTATCAATTTCGCTAATGTGAGTTGTTTGCAGCATCATCAAAGAATTACGGAATGAGTCTATTTCCAATGCCTCTGTTGTCGCTAACATTGCCTCCACATTACCATGGGCGCTTGTAAGCCCTGCTCCTGTTAAATTCGCTGAGCCTACAATTAACATCCCGCCTGGTGGGTTCCCCGGACTATCTGCAACAAGAGCATATGCTTTTGCATGAAATATAGATGATTCATTTACTGGATATAAGTTAACTTCGATTTCAAATCTATTTCTGGCAGATGCAATCCACCTAATTAATCGTGGTTTCCCTATCTTTATCGCCTCTTTTTTATCGATATAAATATTGACGCCGGTAATTCTTATTTTATCTGCAATACCACCAATAAAATACGTTGCGGAACGACTATTAAAATAACATGAGGCTATATAAAGTTTGTACTTATTACGCCTATCAACTGTGGCAAACAAATCAATCATTTCTTGCTTTTTGTTCTGGCAAACTACTATATTCACAAAAATCTCCGATTTTTTAAGCTAGGCGCTTTTTTTAGAAAGATATCGCTACCAAGCGTAATAGACAGCATCTGCCTAGTATCCATACTGTCACAATCGACCATCCATTTCACCTGAGTTGAAGGCGCTATCTATCGTGTGCAACACGTTTAAAAGTAGATCGCACAAAATCTTATATCAACTTAGCGGAAAAATGCTTTTCCGTTTTGTGAGCTCCGTCACAGAACGCTTGGCGAGGTAAAGCTGTACACGCTCACTAAACCCACTTTGAACGGTCCAAGTCACGTTTTGGAGGGCCAGGATGTGTTCCCATTGTCTGACCGCAAGCACCTTGTCGAGGCTCCGGGGTGAGGTCGGGCAACGCGGAATCAGGGGAGTTCAGGCGAGGACCAGCGGCAGCATATCGAGTGCCGAGAGCTAGTACCCGGTTCCAGCCTAATTTGCGGGTCGACCCCAACGGGGTCGAACATACCAGCCCAGGGCAACACCCTGGGTTAGCGTTGTTTATTCGGCCTAGCCCTGAAAGGGCGTGACATAACGGCGGGGCTCCTGATGTCATGCCCTTTCAGGGCTGAGGTCTGTTATCCGTCATACCCAGGGCGTTGCCCTGGGCTGGTATGTCGCGCCCCTTCGGGGCTTGAGCAGGCGCAAAATCAGGCGGAACTGTGTACTAGATGCTTTGAACGGCAGGCGGATTTTAGCAGAACCGGCTTGATGTCCCGCGGCATCCACACACGCTCGATGGTAGCCAGCATTTCAGTGTATTTTAAGAGTGTATTCTAGAAATATCAGACAACAAAAAGCCCCATGCAAATCAATTGCATGGGGCTTTTTGTTGTCTGGCGGAGAGGGAGGGATTCGAACCCTCGATAGGCTGTTAACCTATACACACTTTCCAGGCGTGCTCCTTAAGCCACTCGGACACCTCTCCGG
>CAILVI010000496.1 GCA_903837595.1 uncultured Thiodictyon sp. | reverse complement strand
TCTTTGCCATCGGGGAGCTTGAGCGTGACGCGCTGCAGGATCGCCTGGGCCGATTTGCGCGGCGCTGGCTGGACGAAGCGGAGGCCGGGGAGCCGCGCACCGACGGGGCTGATTGGGTCTGGGCCACCCTCGTCCGGCTCGCCGCCGCCATCGACGCACAAGCGCTGGTCCCAATGATCCGCCGGGCCTTCGAGCTCGAACTGGTGGACTCCGGGTTCGGCGGGGGCGCGGAGCGCTTCGAGCGTGCCATGGCGGAGCACCGGGATCGCCCGCAGCCCTATAAGCCCTCGTACGGAGTGGCGCTGCCCGGACACCCGGCGGACGAGTTGGCGCGCTGGCACTGTTTTCAGACCCCGGTGGAGCCTAAGCCTACGAATCCCGACCGGCACCCGGTTGTCCGTCGGGTGCCGTTGCGGGCGGCCACGAAGGTGGGCCGCAACGACCCTTGTCCTTGCGGCAGTGGCAAGAAGTACAAGAAATGCTGCGGGGGCTGAGCGGCCCGAAATAGCCCAGACCGCCGCTCAGGTGGCACCCCCGCACACCAAAGGCTAAGATCTGCGTCTATGACTCACGTTTAACCCCCTGGATGAGCGATAGCCGCTCCCTCTATGCCTCATGGTCTGGAACTGGCAACAACCCGACTGGCCTGCGTTCGCCTACGACAGCGCGCGGCTCGCACCCTTGGAGGCGCGCCTGCTGCACGAGTCGGGCCTCCTCTTCGGCGCCTTCGTCCACCTGGACGACGCCGAGCGACGCGCATTGACGGTCGAGCTGATCGGCGACGAGGCACTGATGACCGCCCGGATCGAGGGCGAGTATCTGGATCGCGACAGCCTCCAGTCGTCGCTCCTGCGCGAATTCGGCCTGGCCCAAGACCCGCGTCGTGTCGCCCCGGCCGAGGCGGGGATGGCAGAAATGATGGTCGATCTCTATCGGCAGTTCCAGGCCCCCGTGACCCATGATCTGCTGTGCGCCTGGCATCTCATGTTGATGGCGGGGCGGCGGGATCTGCGCGATGTCGGGGGCTATCGGACCTTAGAGGAGCCGATGCAGGTGGTTTCCGGCGCCGTCTATGCACCCCGGGTCCATTTTGAGGCACCGCCCGCGCAGCGGGTGCCCGCCGAGATGGATCGCTTTGTCGCCTGGCTGGAGCGCAGCGCCCCGACCGGCGCGAGTCCGCTGCCGATCCTGACGCGCGCGGGTATCGCCCATCTCTGGTTCGTGACCATCCACCCGTTCGAGGACGGCAACGGCCGCATGGCCCGTGCAATGGCGGAAAAGGTCCTGGCGCAGGGTCTCGGGAAACCCACCCTGATCGCCCTGTCGCACACTATCGAGCGGCACAAGAAGGCGTATTACGGCGCATTGGAGCGGGCGAACAAGTTCAATCGCATCGACGATTGGCTGGACTATTTCTCCCATACCGTTCTGGATGCGCTCGCTTATACCCGCGCGCGGGTCGTTTTCCTCATCGGCAAGGCCAAGCTATATGACCGGCTGCGGGGTCAATTGAATGCGCGCCAGGAGAAGGTGCTCGCGCGCCTGTTGCGCGCCGGACCCGAGGGTTTTGTCGGCGGCCTGAGTGCCGAAAAATACATCGCCATCGCCCGCACCTCGCGCGCGACCGCGACCCGCGACCTCCAGGACTTGGTTGCCAAGGAAGCGCTGGTGCGCACCGGGGAGCGCAAGCATACGCGCTATGCCGTCGTGGTCGCAACCGATCAGGCCCGGGACATGCCGCTACCCATATCCAGTTGAGTTGACTTCTATCCTGACGTCTGGGGGACTACCAACGATTCAGTACCCGAAACGGGCGGAACACGGCGAATAGTGCAACTCGGGCTAGCGGTCAACCGACCGCGGCAAATGACCAACATGGACTCCACCGATCCGGCCCCGGGGGTTTCGGCAGAGGACCGACCCTGTATGATTGCCGCTGGCGTCCGCTCTTCAACGCTCAAGAACCCAGATGACCCCCGACGAGATTTTCGAGGCACTCGCCACCGCCGGCCCCGGCCGGTTCCCCCGCACGGCGCTGATCGAGGCCGTTGAGCAGCGCGAGGCGGTCACGCCCTTGTTGCTCGACGAACTGCGCCGACAACTCGACGCCGGGTTCGCGCCGGCCCTCGCGACCAAGGACTATTGGCGTCACATCTTCGCGCTCTACCTGCTGGCCTATTTCCGCGAGCCGGCGGCCTATCCGCTGTTCGTGCAGATGGGTACCTTGCCCGGCGAGACCTT
>CAILVI010000495.1 GCA_903837595.1 uncultured Thiodictyon sp. | reverse complement strand
TATCCTGCGGACGCCCAAGCTGGGCGACGTCTATATGTCGGTGTGGGGCGGCATCATGTGGGAGGGCGTCCAGGAGGTCATGTCGGGCAACCTGTCGATCTTCGATTTGGATTTCCAGGGCAAGATCAAATCGCTCAACTCGTGGAACCCCATCGTCGGTACCGGTCTGGAGATCGGCAAGCACATGAGCGTGATGATCGACGTAGGTTTCGGCGAGCGCGAATCCCTGATGTTGTCAGCGACGTTTCGATTCTGAACTGCAGGGAAAGTGTGTTCTTCTCGCAGTAGGCGTGCGTCAGTCTGTGATCACCGGAGAGGTTGGATCGTCTGCGAGGCACGAAGTCTCCAGGGCGACTCGGCTCGGTTCTTCTGCTGGCCGGACGACAGGGATGTCGCAGGCATCGCGACGTACCCGTATTTCGAAAACCTTGGGCCAGCGCTTGCCGGTGACGAAGATGCGGTCGGTTTTGTCATCGTAGGCGATGCCGTTGGGCGAGCCCGCCAGCAAGCGGTCGAGAGGGGACAACAGGCCGGAAATATCGATCCAGGAGAGGACCTGGCCAGAGGCGGGCGAGATGCGGGCGATGCGATACTGCTGCCATACGCTGGCCCAGATCTCGCCGCGGATGAACTCCAGCGCGTTCAAATTGGAGACGGGTGCACCGCCGTCGGTGACGCGAATGCGCCCGGTTTCCGCAAATGTGTCCGGCTCACGGAAGTAGAGCGTAGCCGAGCCATCGCTCATGACGAGGCGAGTATCATCATGCGTCAAACCCCATCCGTCCGTGGGATAGGAGAAACTCGACAGCAGGCGGAAAGATCGGCGGTCGTAGATGAACCCTGTCCTGGCTGTCCAGGTGAGTTGAATGAGCTTATCCCCCCAGAGCGTGATGCCCTCGCCAAAGTATCTCCAGGGCAAGTCGTGTTGCTGCAAGACCGTTCCGGTTGCCAATTCCACGCGGCGGATGGAAGAGCGTCCGTTGAGACCCATGCCTTCGTACAATTCCCCGTCACAGTACGCGAGGCCTTGCGTGAATGCGTTCGTGTCGTGGGGGAAGGAGTTGACGACCTCACAGCGGTAGCACTCCGCCAGGGGCGGCTGGGCGGCGGAACAGCCCGCCAGCAGGCACAGTGCACCCAGCCGGGCGAAACCCAAACTCCGGAGCGTCGAAACCGGCGCGAGGAACCAGTCGAAAAGCACGGTCTGGGCCTCCTGGGGCAGAATGCAAGTCCAGTTCCCGCGACAAGCCGAAGCGGCATCCTGACTATGCCGCCAACTCATCTGTTTTGGTGGCAGGACGATTCCCTGGCCGCCAAAGAACCGCACAAAGGTCTCGCATCAGGCCGGGCGTCAGAACGCCGGGCCAAAGCAGGGCGTAAATGTCGACCACGCGGCTGGGAACGAACTTGGCGCGAAACTGCTGCAACCCGGAGAAGCGGAAAAGGTGGTCAAAACGCCCCATCACATGCCCCAGAACGCCTCCGTCCTGCGGTCGTTGCGCGCATCTGGGCCTGTTGGGGTCGTAGAACGGGATGATTCCACCCGTGACGAACTCCAGTCCCTCTCTCTGAAAGACGGCCATGGCAGTCACGATGTTCAGTTCATGGCTGCCCCGCAGAGCATCGGGCCTGCGGACGAGATCCTGCAAGTACTGCCCCCGAAGGCTGACGGGAGAGCAGACCAGGAGGCTCTCGATGCGTTCATCTCCCTGGACGACGAAGTATCGCCGATCTTGCGCATTCTCCAGTGGAGCCGTCCGCAGGAAGGATCGACTCCGGCGTTCGGGGCGCGCCCTCATCCATGCCTCGGTCACGTCTTCGACGCCTTTTCGGATGTCGGCATCCCGGAGCGGATAGACTTCCCTGGCGATCCCGCCGTGTTTGCGCGCATGATTGCAGGCCTGCCGGATCTCCGTGCGGGCCTTTCCGCGGGTGTGCCACGTCCTCAGATCGTAGAATGGCTCGGTGCCCAGCCAGACCGAGTGGAAGCTGTTCTTGGGCAGCGTCTCAACGATCGTGCGGCCCATGCCCAGCAGCACCGCGTGTTTGCCGAGTGCGGCCGCATAGGCTTGAAAGCAACGGATGACTTCTAGCGCATCTTCCGGCGGCCCGACCGGGTCGCGCCAGGCGATCAGCGTTGACGACCGCTCTTGGAAGGGCAGGTAGGCTCGTCGATCGGGCCCCCACATGAGCCGCCAGGGATCGTCTGAAAGGGCGTGCACCTGGCCGGAAAGCGTTGAGAACCGATCCAGCAGTTCCGCGGCGGCGGATCTGCCGTCGCGGGACGAAGTGACGTCGAATCCCGTCGCGCCGGCGCGCAGCAGCATGCGCGAGAACCGGCGGAGCGAAAGCCTGCCAAGCTCCGCCAGCCTCCTGATCAAGGGACGCCGACAGCTCAGGCGAGCCAGACCCACGCCTTCTATGCTCGATGACACGCCATCCTCGCAGTCCGCAGACGAACACCGCGGCCGTCTGGGCTGATTATCCTCGACACTTCCCGTCGTGCAACGGCGTACAACAGCAGGAGAATCACTCGACAGGCGGATGGAGGAATCGGGCTGCCTTCGAGATGGTGTGCCTACCAAAAAGTCCGTCCGCGTTGTGCGGCAAGGACTTACGCGTTTCACCTTCGCTGGGCTGAGCGGCTACGATTCATCCTCACGTACCCCGAACTGAGGTGCCGTGATGGGCATCGTGGGCGCAATCGTTCTCTTTCTGCGCGCGTTGCTCGGCGACCTCGCTGCTATCGGCGTCTTCGTTTTGGACCAACCCCCGGCGATGCCGAGTTCAAGCGCTTCGCAGATCGGCCCAAAGAAGACCCGTATCCACTGTTCAGTGACTTGTTACCCAGTTGCAAATCTCATTTTCAGCCCAAGAACGCGTTATAACATCTTGTCCGCACGTTAGTTGCGCGCCGATCACCGAGTTCCCAAGCTGGACGTCGTG
>CAILVI010000494.1 GCA_903837595.1 uncultured Thiodictyon sp. | reverse complement strand
TCGCGGCTAAAGCCGCTCCCACCGGCTAAAGCCTCGACCGGTTGCTGACGGGCCGGCTGGCCGTCCTGGAATTCCGGCTGGTCGCAGAAGGCGACCAGGTCCGGATAGGTGCCGGCATTGGCGGCGCGGATGCGCACCTTACATGTCGGCGGCGTAGACTTGGCAGGGACGGCCCTTCATCTGGGTCCGTAGTTCGCTGGCGACATTGACCACGATGGCATTGTGGGCCGCGCTCGCCCCGGTCATGGCGTAGACCTCGCCGCCGAGATACTCGCTACGGTCCTCCAAGTTCGCGCGCTCGCCGGCCAGCCAGTCATCGAAGCTTACATGGGGCTTGGGTTGCAGTGACATGGGGGGCCTCCCGGTGTTGGGGTTGGGGCGATTATAGACCCGGACCTTGGGTGGGCGAGGGTGCCGCGGTCCCTCTCGGCGTCGGTCGCCCTGAAGGGCGACCGACATGCCCCCGGTCAAGGCCGCCAAGCCCGGCGCCGGTGTAAACTCCCCTGATCGCCACCATGTTCCCAAGGCTTCTGCCCGCCCGCGGGCCAGCCCCGATACCCCACCGACTCCGGAGTCACCATGAGCACCACCGAGACCGCCACCACCGTCGGCGCCGCCGCGACGGCCAACGCGACTGCCATCGCCCGGGCGACCCCCATGCAGTATCTTGACAAGGCCATGAACGGTCTGCAGGACCTGGGGCTGGTGCCCGCCGAGGGCGCCAAGCAGCTCGATCCCATCATCGCGCTCCTGAACCAGATCTCGGAACTGGACGAGGCGCGCGTCACCGCCATCGCCCGCACCCTGAACCAGTCCTCGCTCTTCAACGACGTGGTGCGTCGCGAAGTCCAGGCCATGGAGATCGGCAGCCGCTACGAGGAGATCACCAACGCCTTCAACAGCATCCGTGATGACGCCAAGACCATGGTGGACCAGATCGCGGACGGCAAGCTCGACAGCTTCGAGCGCCTGGGCAACGTCTGGATGAAGGTCACCCGCGGCGACATCGCCAGCCGTTTCGACAAGATCAAGGGCACCTATCTGGACGTGACCGCCGCCACCAGCGACCAGATCCAGCGCGAGCAGCGGATTCTGGAGGCCTATCAGGATTTCCGCGGGGCGCTCAAGCAGTCCGAGGTGCTGGCGTTGGAGGTGCTCAAGACCGCCCAGGGCCGCCTCGACGCGGCCAAGGAGGCCGTCCAATGGGCGATGAAGGTGATCGACTCGGCCGGCGCCCCCGGTGCGTCCCAGGACGCGGCGGACCGTGCCCGTCTGGAACTGACCCGGGACGAGCAGGTGCGCGCGCTGCAACAGGAGGAGAAGCGCTACCAGATCGCCAAGGACCTGTCGGATAACCTGACGGTGTCCTACAACACCTCCGAGGTCGTCATGGCGCGCCTGCTCCAGACCACCAATGCCAAGGAACGGGTCTATTCGCAGGCGATCAGCTTCTTCAGTACCAATGAGGTGGTCCTGACCGCGCTCACCGCCTCCTTTACCGGCATGTTCGGTCTGCACGAGGCGACCCAGACGGTGGAGGCGATGAAGGATGGGGTGAGCAAGTCACTGGAGGTACTGGCGGAGATGGGCGGCAAGGTCCAGGAGGCGGCGGTGCGCGCCGGCTATGGTCCGACCATCCGCGCCGATTCGGTCAAGAAGCTAGTGGAGTCGGTGGTCTCCTGGCAGACCAAGTCCTACGAGATCATCGAGGAGATGCGCACACAGAGCACCCAGAACGCCAACGAGATCCGCGACGCGGTGGAGGACGGCAAGCGCAAGCTGGCGCGCCTGGCGGAGCAGGGCAAGGGGCTTGAGCTGACCATCGGGAAGAACGCGCCATCATGAGCGAGCCGGTGGCGATTGATCGGGCGGCCACCAAGCCGCCGCTCGATGAGGTCATGCTCGCCATGGACGTGGTGGATACGCTGCGGCGGCGCGAGCGCCTTGCCACGAGCGAGCTGGACGACCTGGGCCGCGAGGAAGACCTGGTCGCACGCCTGCGCAAGATTTACGCGGACCAGGGCCTGGAGGTCCCGGATCGCGTGATCGAGCAGGGCGTGGCCGCGCTCAAGGAGGAGCGTTTCACCTATCAGCCGCCGCCGGACACCCTCGGCACCCGGTTGGCGTTGCTCTATATCCGGCGCGGGACCTGGGGCAAATGGCTGGGCGGTATCATTGCGGTGGGCGTCCTGGCGGTTGGAGTCGGCTATGCACTCTGGGTTGCCCCCGCTGCCTCCATCGCCAAAGACCTGGCCCGCGTCCACACGCAGGCACTCGCGGCTGCCAAGACCGACCAGGCGCGCGACGCCATCGAGCGCACGTTCAACGCCGGCGAGGCCGCCCTGCGCACCGGGGACAAGGGGCGGGCCAAGGCGGCGCTCGGTCAGCTTCAGTCCGACCTCGCCATCCTCGCACAGGAGTATGTGGTGCGGATCGTCAGCCGTCCGGGGGTGCAATCCGGGCTTTTTCGCGTCCCGAACGTCAACACCGGGGCGCGCAATTACTACGTCATCGTCGAGGCGGTGGACCCGGCCGGGCGCGTGCTCCGGCTACCGATCGCCAACGAGGAGACGCGCCAGACCTCGAGCGTGGATATTTGGGGCCTGCGGGTGGACCAGCCCACCTATGAGGCGGTCAAGCGCGACAAGCAGGACGACGGCATCATCGAGCGGGACCGCTTCGGCTATAAGCCTCGCGGCGCGTTGGTGCCCCATTATGAGATGACAACGACCGGTGGGGCGATCACCAAATGGTGAGTAAAGATATGGTTTCCGGCAGACAGACCCTGGCGCGCCTCGAGGAGGCGGTCACTGCCGCGCGCGCCCAGGCCGCGGCGGTGCAGGGTGAGCTCGCGGCGGTCAATCAGCAGCTGCAGGCGCAGCGCGATCGTGAGACCAAGGACTATCAGGACCTGGCACGGCTGCGTTTGGGCGAACTCGGCGATACCACACTAGTGGAGCGGCTGGACCAGGCGCAGCTCACCGTGGCGGCCTTGCTCGCCCCGCGCCAGACAGCCCTGGCCGAGCTGCAGGCGCAACTGGAGACGGCCGCGGCGGCAGCGCGTGCGTTGGCAGCACAGCGCACCAGTGAGGCCGCGGCGGTCGACGCGGCCGCCCAGGCCTTGGACGCGGCGCAGGCCAGGACCCAGGCGCGGCTGGCGGCGGACCCCGACTACCAGGGCCGGCGCGAACGCGCCCAAGCGGCGCAACGCACGGCGGCCCAATCGGAGGAGAAGGCGACCCAGAGCGCCGCGGAGCGCGAGCAGAAGGGGGCCTCCTACCGTGCCGACCCGCTCTTCATGTACCTGTGGGAGCGCCGGTTTGGCCTGCCCGAGTATCGCGGCTGGGGGCTCACCCGGTCTCTCGACGGCAAGGTCGCCCGGCTCATCGGCTTTGCCGACGCCCGCGCCAACTATGACCGCTTAAACGCGATCCCCGAGCGCCTGCGTGAACACGCCGCCACCCTCAAGGCCCAGGCCGAGGCCGATTTTGCCGTGCTGCGCTCCCTGGGCGAGGCCGCCCGGGTGGCCGACGGCGTCCCGGCACTGGAGGCGCAGTTGGCGCAGGCGCAGACCCAGCTTGCCGCCACTGAGGAGCGACTTATCCAGGCCGAGTCCGCCCGTGAGGTGCTCCAGGCGCGGACCTCACGCTATACCTGCGGTGAGGACGAGCATTCCCGGCAGGCGCTGGAGTTCCTGTCCGCCGAGCTCACGCGCGATGATCTGCTGGAACTGCGCCGGGCGGCCCTGGCCACCCCCACGGCGGACGATGACCTGATCGTCGCCCGCCTGATGCAGGCAGAGGATGAGCGCCGTCGGCTCGAGGCGTCCGTGCAGGGGCTGCACGAGGCGCTCGCCGACCAGCAGCGGCGTGTCGCCGAGGCGCAGGCACTGTGCGCGGACTTCAAGACCAGCCGCTATGACCGCGCCGGCTCCAGCTTTGATAACGAGGCGGTGATCACCACGGCGCTGGCCGAGTTTGTGCGCGGCACAGCCGACCGCCAACGGGTCTGGCGCACCCTCCAGGAGCAGCAGCGCTATCGCTCGGAGTAATCCGACCCCGACGTTGGGTCCGGCGGCTCCGGCGACGGTACCGTCTGGGGTGGCGACCGGGCGAAGTCGTCGGTCACCTCGGTGGCTCCTCTCAGGCTCAAGGAGCCTGGGTTGGTTGCGCCATGCACCTGCTTGTGCACATTTTGCAGCAAGACCAATTCCTCCCAAATCTCAGCGGGCCAACCCGAGCCGGCATGACCAACATCCAACAGTTCCAAGAAGAATTTGGAAAATGCCTGGTCATTATGCCATACGGCGATGAGGTAAGCCAGTACCGCCGGAAACTGTACCTCGATTGCGCAACGGCTATTGCTGACGGGTGCACCGGGCTTCTTACCGGTACGTGATGACTCACTAAGAGCTGGCGCTATGTCTGTTCTCGGCAGGCGGCGCAATAGCGAACCGATCAAGGGTGCGATGCTGTCTCTGGGATGCTCGAATTCCAGGTTTACGAGATGCAGGTTTGATCCGTCGAATCTTATCCGATGTGTTGTTTGGATGCCAATAACACGCGCCCTCAACCTCAGTTCAGCCGGATGGTCAGGGCACGCAACCGCAAGGCTGATGCTCTGATCTTGCTCATACCAATTGACCGTGTGCAGGATGAATCGCCCGGCGGCGATCTTCTCCAGGACCTTTCGGAAATCTTCGGGATTACGGGTGCTGACCTGGACCTCGGGGAACAGGTCGGCCGACCCCTTGCGTTTGACACCTTGCGCTTGGCCGCTAAGCATTTTCAGCAGTTTTTCCAATCTAACGTGACTCTCGGGCATAAGGCTGGAAAAACGTACAACAATCAGATATTGATTGTTTGGTAATAGTGCGGTACGCAGGATTTTGGCATGAATCGAAATATGCTGATCCCGCACCCATGGCAGATTGACCAGTAACGAACTGACTCCTCTTGGCAGAGGTTCCGACGCGGTGAAAATCGCTCCGCCCCAAGAGATTTCCTGATTCAAGGCTGACATTGACTCGCCCTTGTCCGGCAAAATCAGCTGGACGGGCGCCTGTAAAGAAAACCGCTGGTGACGGCGGCGTTCTATGGTAGCCGGCATTTCCTGGGACTTTTTCCAGACTTCAACTCCTGCCATTTTGCCGCCTCGGCGTCGCATTTAATCAATGCATCTAAGGTTAGCTGTAGAATCAGCAGTGGCAACTATTGCGAATCCGTCACGGCCAGTGCACGGGCCCGACCAGTACTGGCGGTAGTATAACGAGGCAAAGTCCCAAGAAAGACAAGATAGCCTGAGACTGTTTTGAGACTTTTGGAAATTAATATATTGTATTTATATTGGTTCTGTGAGATCGCTGGCTGAACGCCGCAATCCGCCGTTCGACAGCGGATCTCCATGTGGCGCGGCAAAGTCCCAAGAAAGACATGACAAACTGTCATTTTTGTGACATTCTGTCAGGAATATTGTTCTATCCTAATCGCTTGCTGCAATGAAACCGCTTGCCATGCTCCGTCATCTGACCGCTCTGTATGTGGAGGACGACCCCATGCAGCGCACCGTGACGAGCGAATGGCTATTAAGTTTTTTTAACAATGTACGGATGGCCGAGAACAGTGAGGACGGCCTGCGGTTATTCGCGGAGGGCCCCGTCCATCTGGTGATCACCGACCTCAAGATGCCGGGCATGAACGGTCTCGAGTTGGCCGCGGCGATCCGCCGGCAGGATCGCACGGTCCCCATCCTCATGCTCAGCGCCTATACTGAAACCGCCGATCTGCTGGCCGCGGCCCGGCTCCATCTGGTGGATTACCTGCTCAAACCCTTGTCCTGGGAACGCCTCAAGGCCGCACTCGAGTGTGCGGCCCTGGGTCTGCTCGCCGAGGGCCGGGTGTTCGTCCAGTTGGATGCCGACACGACGTATTGTGTTGCCGACGGCTGTCTGCACCGTCTGGAGCAACGGATCCCGCTGACCCTCCGCGAACGGGCACTGCTCGATCTGCTGGCGGCGCATCGTGGCCAGTGGCTGAGCAAGCAACGCCTGCTGGACAGGCTCTACGGTGCGACTGATACCGGCAGCGAGGCGAGCCTGAAGAATGTGATCCTGCGCCTGCGCCATAAGATCGGGACGGACGCGATTGTCAATCGGTATGGCGTTGGCTATCGGCTGGGTGATCAGCAGGGGACCTTGGTCGCAAGACCACCCACCGCCATGTGATATCCGCAACCGGCACGTCTCCAGATTGGCGTATCCTTGGGCGCTCACCGATCGGTCCGGGCACGCGTCACCGCCATGAACACCACCATTGCACCCCCGCCTCCCCCGACCGGACGCGCACACACCGGTCGCTGGGGGCGGGTTATGGCGACCCTCGCCAACAGTTCGTTGCGCAGCATACTGGTCGCCACCTTCACCGCATTGGTGATCGGCACCGTGGGCGCGGTTGGACTTTTCTCCCGACAGGCCGGGCAGCAGGCCGTGACGACCCTGGCCAACCAGTTGATGGCCGAAATTGGTGAACGGATCGACCAACGCTTGGCGCGGCATCTTGCGGGACTGCGCAACGTCGTCGAGACCAACGAACTCCTGATCCGGGAAGACCGGCTCGACCCCCTCGACGCAGCCGGGCTGGAGCGACATTTCGCCGCCCAACTGGGGCTGTTGCCGAACGCGGACAGCATCGGTTTGGTGAGCGAACGTAGGGATGTCACGATGCTGGCGCGTCATTCGACGAACGCCCTGATTATTCGCCGCTTCGGTGCCGCGACCGGTTACCGCCTGCAACACTATCGGGCCGCGCTGGACGGCCGACAGGGCGAACTGATCGAGTCGCGCCAAAACTATGACCCCCATAACGACCCGCCCAACAACCCCTGGTATCCGGCGGTGCGGGCGGCCGGACAGGGCAGTTGGCGCCTGTCGGTCAGTCTGGCCAAAGGGCAGGATCAGCCGTTACTGGTCTGCTTCTATGCCTTACCCTTCGACGAAGGTCGGGTGGGAACTCAGGGGGTGCTGGTCGCCGGCATGACGCTGGTCGGTATGAGCGAGTTTCTGCGGGGTCTGCGGGTCAGCGCCAGCGGACAGGCCTTTCTGGTCGATCGCGAGGGGTTGTTGGTGGCCACCTCCACCGGTGAGACCCCCTTCGACAGCCGGGCGCGAATCGATCACACGCAAAATGTCGCGGTCGAGACCCGGCGTCTGCCCGCGGTTGCCAGCACCAATGCGGTGACCCGCCAGGCCGCAAGCCAACTGCTGGCCGCTCAACCGGCGCTGAAACAGTTGACGGCGCCACTGAGTTTCGATTTCGATTTCAATGGACAACGCTATCTGGCCCAGGTCAGCGCGGCGGGCCCGGGGATCGGCCAGCCGGACTGGCTCACCGTGGTCGTGGCGCCGCAGCGGGACTTCACGGCCCTGATTGCCGCGCCGCTGCATCAACTGATCCTGCTCGCTAGCCTGGCATTGCTGATCGCCGTATTGCTCGGCCGGTTGGCCGCTGGCGCGATCAGCCGACCCTTGCGGCAGTTGAATGCGGCAACCCGGCGGGTGGCCGACGGTGACTTTGGTCAGCCACTCCCTCCCGCGCCAATCCGCGAACTGCGGGAACTGGGCGAGTCGTTCGGCAAGATGACCGCGCGGTTGCACGATGCGTTCTTCGAATTGCGCGACCTCAACCGGACACTGAGGGACGCCGAGCAGGAGCTGGCTGAGCAAAACCAGCAATTGGAGCGGCGGGTTGCGCAGCGCACTGCCGAGCTGACCACGGCGCAGGTCCGGCTCGAGGAGGCGATGATGCAGGTTGCGGAGTCAGAGACCAAATACAGGACGATCTTTGAGCAATCCCCCCTGGGTGTCGGGCTGACCGAGTCAGCGACCGGGCGCCTGCTCGAATGTAACCGACGCTTCGGGGAGATCCTTGGGCGTACACAGGCACAGCTGGTCGCGATCGATTGGATGAGCATCACCCACCCGGACGATCTGCCGCTGGACCTGGGGCACATGGCGCGCCTGAACGCGGGGGAGTCGGCCGGTTTCGAGATGGACAAACGCTATCTCCGCCCTGATGGCGCGGTGGTCTGGGTGCATCTCACGGTGGCCCCGCTGATCCTGCGGGCGGGAGGCAAGCGCTGTCATCTGGGCCTGGTCGAGGACATCGCGGCCCGCAAGGCCGCCGAGGCGGCACTGCGGCAGAGCGAGGCGCGCCTGCGCAGCTATTTCGAACAGCCGCTGATCGGCATTGCCATCACCTCGCTGGAGAAAGGCTGGCTGGAGATCAATGACCGGCTATGCGTCATCCTGGGCTATTCGCGCGATGAGTTGAGGCACAAGACCTGGGCGGAACTGACCCATCCCGATGACCTGACGACCGATGTCGCCGAGTTTGAGCGGGTCCTGCGCGGCGAGATCGACGGTTATTCGCTGGAAAAGCGCTTTGTGCGGGCCGATGGTCAGACGGTGCCCACGGAAATGAGCGTCGCCTGCGTCCGGGCGCCCGACGGCAGCCCCGAGTATATCGTCGCACTGATACAGGATGCGACGGAGCGCCGCCGGGCCGCTGAGGCATTGCGCGAGAGCGAGGAGCGTTTCCGTCTGGCCTTCGACGGTGCCAATACCGGGATGTGTCTGGTGGACATCCAAGGACGGCTCCTGCAGGCCAACGACCAGATGAGCGCCATCTTCGGTTACAGTCGGCAGGAACTGGAGGCGATGACCGTCAACGACCTGGCGTGTCCCGAAGACCTGAACCTGAGTCCGGCGGTCATCGCGCGTGCGGTGTACGGCGGCGACGACCGCACGACCTTCGAAAAGCGCTATCGGCATCGCCAAGGCCAGGTTGTTTATGCCCAAATCGCCTCGTCGCTGGTCCGCGACGCCCAGGGTCGACCCCGGTATTTCATTTCCCAGGTTGCGGACATCACCGAGCGTAAGCGCCTTGAGCTGGAGGCCCAGCAAGCCCGCGCGGCCGCCGAGGCGGCCAACGCGGCCAAGAGCAACTTCCTGGCCCATATGAGCCACGAGATCCGGACCCCGTTGAATGTTGTATTGGGCCTGGCCCAGGTGCTCAGCCGCGGGCCACTCACGGCCAATCAGCGCGACATGGTCGCGCGCATCCAGATCGCCGGACAATCGCTGCTGGCCATCATCAACGACATCCTCGACCTCTCCAAGATCGAGGCCGGCCAGTTGCGTCTGGAGTCTCATCCCATCGCCCTGGAGACCCTGTTGCAGCGGCTCGACACCCTGCTGGCGCCGGCCGCCCAGGCCAAGGGGCTCACTTTCAATATTTTGTGTCCGTCCAAGCCATTGGGGCTGCTGATGGCCGATGCCCTGCGGCTGGAGCAAGTGTTGATCAACCTGATCGGCAATGCAGTCAAGTTTACCGACAAGGGTCAGGTGACCCTCTCGGTTGCTACGCTTCGGACTGACCCGGCGGCCGTGCGCCTGCGGTTCGCGGTGCGCGACACCGGCATCGGTATTGCCGCGCCGGCGCTGGACCTGTTGTTTACCCCCTTCACCCAGGCCGAGGAAGGAATCACCCGCCGCTTCGGCGGCACCGGGCTGGGTCTGTCCATCAGCAAGCATCTCTTGGCACTGATGGGCGGTGAGATCAAGGTCGAAAGTGAGCTGGGGCAGGGCAACACCTTCTGGTTCGAGCTGTCGTGTGACTGGGCGACAGTCGGTGAGCGAAGGCTGACATCTGCCGCGCCGGATCGCACATCGCCTTCGCCCGCGGGGCGGCGGCTGGCCGGCGTGCACGTCCTGGTCGTGGACGACAGCGCGATGAACCGGGACCTGGTCGAGCGGGCGCTGGCGCTCGAAGGTGCGACCGCCACCCTGGCCGCCGATGGTCAAGAGGCGATCCAACAACTCAGGGCCGGGCCCGCGACCGTCGATGCCGTGTTGATGGATGTAAGGATGCCGGTGATGGATGGCCTCACGGCCACCCGACTGATCCGCGAAGAACTCGGGCTGACCGGGCTTCCCGTCATTGCGTTCACCGCCGGGGTGTTGACTGACCAGCAGGAGGCCGCGCGCGCGGCCGGCGTCAACGGCATACTGGTCAAGCCACTGGACCTGGAAGAGATGGCAGTCCTGTTACTGAAATGGGTCAAACCCAGATGGTCGGTTACCGACCCAGTCACCGCGGCTCAGCCGGTTCAGCCAATCCCGGTCATGCAGGCGGCCACCGGCCATGATGCGGCGGGGGAGTTCCCCGACATTGCCGGTATCGACAGGGTTCGGGCCGCCGAAAGCCTGCGCCATAACCGGGACCTATTCCTCCGGCTGCTGAAGCAGTTCGCGGCGCAACACGCCGACGCGGCAGACGCAGCGGCCCGTGATTTGGCCCAGGGCGAGCGCGGGACCGCCGCCCGGCGGATGCATACCTTGCGGGGCGGGGCGGGCCTGATCGGTGCGCTCAACGTCATGGCATTGGCCGGGGAATTGGATGAGGCCATTGACCGGGGCGAGACGGACTTGGAGGATCGGCTGGCGGCCTTAAGGCGACTGCTCGGCGACCTGATCACGGCCAGTGCCGCTTGGCTGGAAACGCCTCCGGCCGGGCCCACGGTGCCGGCCCAGGCGTTACCCCTTGCGACCTGCCGCCTCGGGGCGTTACACGAACATCTGTGCCGTCGTAACCTCAAGGCCTTGCGGTCCTTCGAGGAACTGCGGCCGGGACTGGCGGGCGCCCTGGGCGAGAGCAGAGTGCAGACGCTCGGGCATGCCATTCGCGGATTTCGGTTTGAGGAGGCGCTGGCCGTCCTGGAGGAATCGGTGGTGTGGCGGGGATCACGAAACGACATGCAAGCCGCTGCCATGGCACCCACGGCGCGACTCTTGGTCGTCGATGATGATCCCGCGGCGATTGAAGTGCTGGGGAATGCGTTGGAAGACCTTGGAGATGTGTGTTATGCAACGGGTGGAGCCGATGCCCTAGCCCTGATGGTGAATGGCCCGATCGACCTGGTCCTGCTCGATGCCAACATGCCGGACATGGATGGTTTTGCGACCTGCCAGCTCCTGAAGCAGGAGTATCCCGACATCCCGATGATCTTCGTCACGGCCTTCAGCGAGGAGGGGCATGAACTCCGGGCACTCCAGGCCGGCGCAGTGGACTTTATCCACAAGCCCATCAAGCCGGCCGTGGTCCGCGCCCGGGTTGGTGTGCACCTTCAACTGGGTGCAGTGAACGCTGAACTGCGCGCACTCAGCGACCGGGATCCACTGACCGGCATCGCCAACCGACGCGCCCTGGACAGCCGACTGGCCCAAGAGTGGTGGCAGGCCGCACGGCAGCGACAACCGCTCGGTTTGCTGATGATCGACGTCGATCAGTTCAAGCGCTACAACGACCACTACGGTCACCTCCAAGGTGACGACTGCCTGCGGCAGGTGGCTGCGGCATTGGCCACGGCCGTCAGCGGAGCCGACAACCTGGTGGCTCGCTATGGGGGTGAGGAGTTTGCGGTCGTGTTGCCTGGCAGTTCACCGGAGGATGTCGTCGCGTTGGGCGCCAAGGTCTGCGCCGCGGTCCGGGCACTGGGCATTCCTCATGCCGATTCGGATGCGGCGCCCCAGGTGACCGTGAGCATTGGCGCCGCCTGTGCCATGCCGTCGCTGTTGGCGACGAATCAAGACGGCTGGGCATCCGATTCACCCGCTGCCGGGGATGCAGCCGGCTTGCAGTCGATCAAAGGACTGCTGGCGCGGGCCGACCGGGCGGTCTATGCCGCCAAGGCAGCCGGCAGGAATCGAGTCTGCGTCGACGACTCGCAGACCGCGACTGAACCGCTTGCCCCTCTGCCCGAGTCTGGTCCGGTCAGGCCGGGTCTATCCGATAGACCCGTTCCGTGAGCTCGGTGAGCCCCCGTTGGCGCATCCCAGGCGACTCCGGCAGTGCGTCAAACGCGGCGAGCGCCGTGATCCGGTGGGTCTCACCGAAGAGGCGCTCCACTTCCGCGTTCGACACCGAGAAGGGCGGCCCTGAAATCATGGCCTGGTCATAGTCCAGGGTGATCAGCAGCCGCGGCACCCCGGCGGGTAGCAGCGCATTAAGGTGCGTGGCATAGCGTTCGCGCAGCGCGGGCGGGAGCGCAATCAGGGCGGCGCGGTCGTAGACGGCCCCGACCCCGGCCACCTGGGCGGCGCTCAGGGCGAAGACATCCCCGCACAGGATCTCCAACTCGTCGACTCGGTAGCGGCGTAGCCCCGCGTCATCCGTGACGGTGGGTGTCAGGCCGTTGTCCACAAAAAAGGCGTCGATCGCCAGCCGACTCAATTCGACCCCGAGCACCCGATAGCCCTGGCCGGCGAGCCACAGCAGGTCGAGGGTCTTGCCGCACAGCGGGACCAGCACCTGGGTCCCGACCGGGACCTCCAGGCCGGGCCAGAAGGTGCTGAGATGGCGGTTGACCGCGTCGAGGTGCCAGCCGGTCTCACCGCGGTGCCAGCGTCCCAGCCAATAGTCCGGTTCCATGCCGGCTAATCGGTCCGCACGATGAGTGACTCGACGACCCAGCGCAGCGGGTCGGCGCTCGCCGGGAAGACGGAAACGGCGTCCAGCGCGTCGGTCAGCAGGTTGTGCGCCATCTCCTTGGCCTCCACCAGTCCGACCACGGAGGGGTAGGTGGATTTGGCCAGGTCCTGGTCGCGCCCGCGGGTCTTGCCGGTGACGGTGGTCTCGGCCACCACGTCCAGTACGTCGTCCTGGATCTGGAAGGCCAGACCGACGCACTTGGCGTAGCGGTCCAGGCGCGCGGCATGGTCTGCCGCCAGGGTGGTGTCGGCCAGAATGGCCAGGCGTACGGCGGCACGGATCAATGCACCGGTCTTGTGGATGTGGATGTGTTCCAGCATCACCCGGTCCAACTGCTTGCCCTCGGCCGCCAGGTCCAGCGCCTGGCCGCCGGCCATGCCGCGCGATCCGCTGGCCTGGGCCAGGGCCGCCACCATGGCGACGCGGGCGGTTGCACTCAGGTCGGGCGCCTCCGCCAGGGTCTCGAAGGCGAGTGTCTGCAAGGCATCGCCGGCGAGGATCGCGGTGGCCTCATCGAACGCCATGTGACAGGTGGGACGGCCGCGGCGCAAGGCGTCGTCGTCCATGGCCGGCAGGTCGTCATGGATCAGTGAGTAGGCGTGGATCAGCTCCACCGCCGCGGCCGGGCGGTCGAGGAGGGCGGGGGAGACCCCCAGGGCCTCGCCGGCGGCATAGCACAGCAGGGGGCGGATGCGTTTGCCCCCGGTGAGCACGCTGTAGCGCATGGCCTCATGCAGGCGCGCGGGCTCCAGGGTAGGGGCCGGCAGCAGTTGTTCGAGGGTGGCCTGGACGCGTGCAATGCAGCGCGCCCGAAAGGCGTCCAGTGCTTGTTCAGTCATGGATGATCCGGGGAAACGGTGGTGGGGACCTGGTTGAAGGGCTCGGGCGTGGCGCCCGGGCGGTTGTCAGTCAGGATGCGTACCCGTTGCTCGGCGCTCTCCAGGGCCTGGCGGCAGGCGCGGGTGAGAGTCACGCCGCGTTCAAACGCGGTCAGTGACGCCTCCAGCGTCAGGTCGCCCTTCTCCAGTGCGTCGACGATGGCCTCCAGTTCGTTCAGCGACTGCTCAAAAAGGGGCGGAGACGGGGCTGCTGGTTTCTTCATAGGGTTTGCATCAAGGTTTAAAGGTACGGTAGCGTACCGCGGTTTTGCGGTCAAACCGGCGGAGCCCCTGACCGTCTCGTCGCCCACTTGCCCTAGGGAGCTATGATCCGCCCATGACAGGCACCTACGACGCCTCAGCCATCGAGGTCTTAAGCGGTCTCGACCCGGTGCGCAAGCGCCCCGGGATGTATACCGACACCACACGCCCGAACCACCTGGCCCAGGAGGTGATCGACAACAGCGTCGACGAGGCCCTGGCCGGCCATGCCCGCATCATCGACGTGGTGCTCTACGCCGACGGTTCCCTCGAGGTGGCCGACGACGGCCGCGGCATGCCGGTGGATATGCACCCCGAAGAGGGCATGACCGGGGTGGAGGTGATTTTGACCAAGCTCCACGCGGGCGGCAAGTTCGGCGGCGGGAGCTATCGCTTCTCCGGCGGATTGCACGGGGTAGGCGTGTCCGTGGTCAACGCACTCTCCAACCGCCTGGAGGTCTGGGTGCGGCGGGCCGGGCAGGAATATCACATGGCCTTTGCCAACGGGGACAAGGCCAGCGACCTGACGGCGGTTGGCACGGTGGCGCGCGCCCGTACCGGCACCCGGCTGCGCTTCTGGCCCGATCCTAAGTACTTTGATACCCCTAAGTTCTCGCCCAAGCCGTTGATCCACCTGTTGCAGGCCAAGGCGGTCCTGTGTCCGGGGTTGACCGTGCGCTTCCGCGACGAGGCGGCGGCGCAGCAGCTTGAGTGGTGCTATCAGGACGGGCTCAAGGACTATCTGATCCAGACCCTGGGGGCCTGCGAGACGGTGCCCAGCGAGCCCTTCGTCGGCGACCTGGAGAGTACCAACGAGGCGGCCAGCTGGGCCCTGGCCTGGACCCCGGAGGCCGGCGAGCCGGTGACCGAGAGCTACGTGAACCTGATTCCGACGGTGCAGGGCGGCACCCACGTCAACGGTCTGCGCAGCGGACTCACCGAGGCAGTGCGCGAATTCTGCGAATTCCGCAACCTGCTGCCCCGCGGGGTGAAGCTGGCCCCGGAGGACGTGTGGAACCGGCTGGCCTACATCCTGTCGGTCAAGCTCATCGACCCCCAATTCTCCGGCCAGACCAAGGAGCGGCTGTCCTCGCGCGAGTGTGCCGCCTTCGTCTCCGGGGTGGTCAAGGACGCCTTCAGCCTGTGGCTCAACCAGCATACGGGCGAGGGCGAGCGGATTGCGGAACTGGCCATCAATGCCGCCCAGGCGCGGCTGCGCGCCGGGCGCACCGTCATCCGTAAGAAGATCACCCAGGGTCCGGCCCTGCCGGGGAAGCTGGCGGACTGCACCTCCACCGACCCGGACCGCAGCGAGCTCTTTCTGGTAGAGGGGGACTCGGCCGGCGGCTCGGCCAAGCAGGCGCGCGACCGTGAGTTTCAGGCGATCCTGCCGTTGCGCGGCAAAATCCTCAACACCTGGGAGGTGGACTCCGCGGAGGTGCTGGGCTCCCAGGAGGTGCATGATGTCGCGGTGGCCATCGGCGTGGACCCGGGCAGCGACGACCTGACGCGCCTGCGCTTCGGCAAGGTCTGTATCCTGGCGGACGCGGACTCCGACGGGGCGCACATCGCGACCCTGCTCTGCGCCCTGTTTCTCAAACACTTCCGGCGGCTGGTGGCGGAGGGCCATGTCCATGTGGCCATGCCGCCGCTGTATCGGATCGATGTCGGCAAACAGGTCTTTTATGCGCTGGACGATGGGGAGAAACAGGGTATCCTCGACCGGATTGCGGCCGAACGGATCAAGGGCCAGGTCAATGTCCAGCGCTTCAAGGGGTTGGGCGAGATGAACCCGGCCCAGTTGCGCGAGACCACTATCCACCCGGACACCCGCCGGCTGGTGCAGTTGACGATTGAGGCAGAGGACGAGAGCAGCAAGGTGCTCGACATGCTGCTGGCCAAAAAGCGCGCCGCGGACCGGCGGGCGTGGTTGCAGGAGAAGGGGGACCTGGCGGAGGTTTGACAAAGGAGCGAGGGCGTCCTGCCCCCGCGTCCCTTCCACCAAGAGACTAAAGCCGATAGCCATGACGCCACCGTCACTAGCCATTCATAGCCCCGACCTTTTCGCCAAAGCTACCTCGCCCCCTTGGAAGGAGTTATTGATTGAGAAGCAGGATCGCCTGTGGGAGACGGTGCGCAATGCCGGGGAGCAGCCGCGCACCCATCTCTCCAGTCGGGCGACTTATGTCGTTGATGATGCCATCGCCTGGCTCGCCGAACTGCCGATGAATTCGCTTCATGCCGTAGTCACGGACCCGCCCTACGGTCTGATCGAATACAATCGCAAACACCACGATAAGCTCAAGAGCGGACGCGGCGGGGTTTGGCGAATTCCACCGTCTTTCGATGGTGCGAAGCGCAGGCCATTGCCTCGATTTACCGTTCTTACCTCGGACGAAATCGTCAAGCTTGATCGCTTTTTTTGCGACCTGGGGGAGGCACTGCTGCGCGTATTGGTGCCGGGGGGACATCTGCTGATCGCGTCCAATCCCTTGCTCTCAACGCTCACCTTTCATGCCCTACAGCGATCCGGTTTCGAGAAGCGTGGTGAAATCATTCGCCTCGTGCAGACGCTGCGCGGTGGGGACCGTCCCAAGGGTGCGGAAGACGAATTCCCCGAGGTATGTATGATGGCTCGCTCCTGCTGGGAGCCTTGGGGAATTTTCCGGAAGCCATTTGCGGGCACGGCGGCCGAAAATCTCCGCCTCTGGGGAACCGGGGGCCTGCGCCGTATCTCCGCCGCTGAGCCTTTCAAGGACGTGATTAGCTGCTCCCCCACGCGCGGTCGTGAACGCGAGATCGCCCCACATCCCTCGCTTAAGCCTCAGCGATTCATGCGCCAAGTGGTGCGTGCCGCGCTCCCATTGGGTGTCGGCATCGTGTATGACCCCTTTGCCGGGAGCGGATCGACACTGGCCGCCGCCGCCGCCATCGACTATACGGCCATCGGCACGGATCGCGACCAGGGTTATCATGCCTTAGCGCGTGCGGCTTTTGGGCCACTCTGCGCCTTGAGCGTTGGTGAGCCATGACGCCTGATACTTTGTTTGACGAGTTTGCAATGGGCTTTCCAGCCCGCAAGTTTTCGGCTGGGCTGTTGTTGGCCTTTATCGATCTCTATATTGAATTGGGTATCCCTGGCTCGGAGACTGGGAGCTATGACGCTGTCATCGCGCGCTTCCCGCGCCAGACCACAACAAGTGGTGGTAAGCGTGCCAACACGCTGATCCTCAAGAGGTCAGACGGTAAGGTCTTGAGCCTGCGGCCCTTCTACAACGCGGTCGAACGCTTGTTTCGCGCCGAGCATAAACGATTTGACTATCCCTCGTGTGCGCCGCACGCGACTCAGGCGTGGCCCGACTATATCCCGTGGTTAGACGCCCTGGCGATCTACAGTCTTGTCGATCTGGAGGAACTTCGCGGACGGGTGATCGACTATGTTCTCAATAGCCTAAAGAGTCAGGCATTCGATCCCGCGGCGATTCAGATTGATCCACCCCTATTTCGTCTGATACTGGAAGGCTTCGATATGACGGCGCGCAAAGGCGAGCCGACGGGCGCTCCTTACCAAGGAATCGTATTCGGCTTTCTGCGTGCCGATAATCCGCATCTCCAAGTTGAAATCGACAAGGTGAGAACTGGCTCTAAACGACTTCAGCGAGTGGGGGACATCGATGCATGGGAGGGTGCGCGCCTTGCGATTTCAGCGGAGGTTAAGCAGTATGAGCTTAAGCCCGAGGATGTTCCTGATCTGGAAGGATTCGGCAATGAAGTCGGTCGGCGCGGTACGCTGGGTTTGGTGGTGTCCCTGGGATTTCGAGAGGGTGTCCGCGAGCTGATTGGCGCGATCGGGCTAAAGCCACTGGACTTGGACGATTTGCTGCGGATCGTAGAGCTTTGGGACCCAGTTAAGCAGCGTACCGCGGTTTCGTCTCTCGTTTACTATGCCCGGCATGTGGAGAAAAACTCTTCGCTTTCTGAGCGTATAGATGTTTTCCTGAAGGCCGCCGTTGGTGTCGAGCAGATCACGGCGCCCTGAAATGATTGATAGACACTAAGGTCGGCGGTGGTCCAGCGGCAGTTGCCTCTCATCATGACCCATCACAGGCTGACCGCTGTGAATTTATGCTACGCTTCGCCGGCACACTTCGTTGAGGCCTGCCCATGGAAACGCTTGATATCTTCTCGGTCCGGAACCTTCGAACACGCTCCGGTGATCTGCTCAAAGACGCCGAACTCGGCCAAATGTCGCTGATCACCAAACATGGCCGGCGGGCCATCCTCGCCTTGCCGTTCGACCGTCGACTGCTGGACCAGGGGGTCCACCGTGCCCTGGCTTTACGCCTGTTCGAGGGGCGGCAACTCACCCTGGCGCAGGCGGCCAAGGTTGCCGGGCTGTCCTTGGACGGATTTATCGACCTGCTCGGCTCGCTCGGTCTGGTCGCCGTGGACTATCCGGCCGATGAACTGGCGGCCGAGCTGAACGCTGCCTTATAGGATCAACCCTGCCCGACTGCCGGAGGTTTAGTCCCCATGCGCCCATTCCGATACGCCCATGCCGCCGGCGACGACTGGCGCGAGATTGCCGACACCTGCCTGAGCCAACTCGGTGAGATTCCCGCGGCCGCCAATCTGGGCTTTCTCTATGTCACCGACTCGCTGACGGACGACTTGGCCGACCTGCTTGGCCGGTTGAAGGACGCCACGCGGGTGCGCGACTGGGTCGGTGCCGTCGGTATCGGTATCTGTGCCACCGGCGCTGAGTATTACGAGGAGCCGGCGGCGGCCGTGATGTTGGGCGAGTTCCCGCCCGACGGCTTTCGGGTCTTTCCGCGCCTGGCCGATGACCTGGACGCCTTCGACACGCGCAATGGTGAGTGGATCGCGGAGCGCCACCCGCTGTTGGCCCTGGTCCACGGGGACCCGACGGACGGCGTCACCGAGGACCTGATCGAGCAGCTTGCGACGCGTACCGTGGCGGGTTTTCTGGTGGGCGGGCTGGCCAGTTCCCGGGGCCATACCTGCACCATCGCCAATGGATTGCACCTGGGCGGCCTCTCCGGCGTCCTCTTCGCCGAGGGGGTCGGGCTCATCACGCGCCTGAGCCAGGGTTGCTCACCCATCGGACCGCAGCGGACCGTCACCAAGGCGGAGCGCAACATCGTGATCACCCTGGACGGACGGCCAGCATTGGACGTGCTAAAGGAGGACATCGGCGAGCTCTTGTCGCGCGACCTGATGCACATCGGCCGTTCGATCTTTGTCGGGCTGCCGATCGTCGGTTCCGACACCGGCGACTATCTGGTGCGCAACCTGGTGGGCCTCGACCCCAACGAGGGCCTGGTGGCGGTCGGCGACCTGATGGAGTCGGGCCGCAAGCTGATGTTTTGCCGCCGTGACGGCGCGACCGCCCGCGACGACCTGAACCGGATGCTCGTGTCACTCAAGGGTCGGCTGCGGGCGCCGCCCCGGGGCGGGGTCTATGTGACCTGTCTGGGGCGGGGGGTCAACCTCTTTGGGCCGGACTCCGCGGAACTGCGGCAGATCCGCGACACCCTGGGCGAGGTCCCGCTGGTGGGCTTCTATGCCAACGGCGAGATCTCCCAGGATCGGCTCTATGGCTACACGGGCGTGTTGATGCTCTTCACGTAGGGTGGATAAGGCGCGCGCGGGGTGTTGCCGGCCAAGCACAGGGCTGGTCGCGCCGCATCCACCAAGCCTGGCGGTGCGGTGGATGCGCTGCGCTTATCCACCCGACGAACTCAGGCCGCCTGCGTTGTCAGTTCCTCCGCCCAACACCCTGTCGGCGGCCCCAGCACCAGCCCCGGTCCCTCGAAGCGGACCAGATAGAGTGTGCGCTCCGGGTCTTCCTCCAGATGACCGATCTTGAGGATCACCCCGCGGGTTCCAGGGGATGCGATCAGTGCATCCTCGGCCAGGTCCGGGATACCCCCGTCGTTGATGATGTCGGCGGCGGCATAGACCAGGTCGCCGGGGCTGAGTTGGTCGAGGGTCATGGGGTGTGCTCCCTTAGCGGTGGGTGTGTTGGATTGGCTGTTCGGGTCTGTCATTAATCCGACCAAGATACTGCGCTGTGCTGTTGCAGAGGCGACAAGGCCAGCGGCGGTTTGCTGTCTTCGATTAGGAAAAACAACGACATGCCGGGTCTTTGGTGGCTGGCATGGGGATTGCTTTTTCCTCGCTAACAGCAAAAGCAAGACTCAAGCCATCCGGAGCACCTGACCATGTTGACCCTGACCCCCAGCGCACTGAAGGCCGTCACCCGTTTCATCAAGGGGTCGGCCGACCCGGTCGCCGGCCTGCGGATCTCGGTCACCGGCGGCGGATGTTCCGGCCTGCAATATGCGCTGGCCCTGGAGGCCGCGGCGCGCGCCGACGACGCGACCGTGGAGTGCGGTGGGGTGAAGATCTTCGTGGACCCCACCAGCGCACCGCTGCTGGCCGGCATCACCATGGACTTCAAGGACAGCATGGAGGGCAATGGATTCACCTTCGTCAATCCCAATGCCACCCAGAGTTGCGGCTGCGGCAAGTCGTTCAGCGCCTAAACGGCCCCGCGACACCCGGCGCCGGCCGCGTCGGTGCGGTTCAGATTCATCTTCTTTCCCGGAGACACGCCATGTGGGATTACTCGGACAAGGTCAAAGACCACTTCTTCAGTCCGCGCAACGCCGGTGCCGTCGCCGACGCCAATGCCGTCGGTGACGTCGGGTCCTTGTCCTGCGGCGATGCACTGCGCCTGTCGCTCAAGGTCGATCCGCAGAGCCAGGTCATCAAAGACGCGGGTTTCCAGACCTTTGGTTGCGGCTCGGCCATCGCCTCCAGTTCCGCACTCACCGAGATCATCAAGGGCATGACCCTGGACCAGGCCCTGACGGTCACCAACCAGGACATCGCCGACTTTCTCGACGGCCTGCCCCCGGAGAAGATGCATTGCTCCGTGATGGGGCGCGAGGCGCTCCAGGCGGCCGTGGCGAACTATCGCGGTGAGGTCTGGAAGGACGACCATGCAGAAGGCGCCATGGTGTGCAAGTGCTTCGCGGTGGACGCGGTCCTGATCGAGGAGACCATCCGGGCGAACGGGCTCTCCAGTGTGGAGGAGGTCACCAACTATACCAAGGCCGGCGGTGGATGCTCTGCCTGTCACGAGGGGGTGGAGGAGATCCTGACCCGCGTGTGCAAGGACCAAGGCCGGGCCTTCAATGCCACCGCGTCCGCACCCGCGCCCGCCGTTCGGCCCAAGCTTGGGACGCTCGCGCGCATCCGCCGCATCGAGGGGGCCATCGAGGCGATCCGCCCGAACCTCCAGCGCGACCGCGGCGACGTGGAACTGGTGGAGGTGGACGGCAAGACCGTCTATGTGAACATGACCGGGGCCTGCGCCGGTTGTCAGATGGCCTCAGTGACCATTGAGGGCATCCAGCAGCGGATCATTGAGGACCTGGGCGAATTCGTGCGCGTCCTGCCGGCAGCGGCCATGCGGGCACGGGCCTGACCCCGATCTATCCTCGTGACACCGCTTTGCGGTGTCACGCCTGTGTCAGGCGCTGCGCGCCGCGCCGACCCGATCTTATCCAACCGAGGCACGACCATGACCGACGGCATCTATCTGGACAATAACGCTACCACCATGGTCTCGCCGGAGGTGGTGCAGGCCATGCTGCCCTATTTCACCGAGCAGTTCGGCAATCCGTCCTCACTGCACCAGTACGGCAATCGGGTCGGGCAGGCCATCAAGCAGGCCCGCCAACAGGTGCAGGCATTGCTGGGCGCCGAGCATGACTCGGAGATCATCTTTACCTCCTGCGGTACCGAGTCGGATTCCACCGCGATCCTTTCCGCGCTGAAGGCCCAGCCGGAGCGCAAGGAGATCATCACCACGGTGGTCGAGCACCCGGCCATCCTGGCGCTCTGCGAACAATTGGAGAAGGAGGGCTATAAGATTCACCGTCTCAAGGTGAACGGCAAGGGCCGGCTCGACATGCAGGAATACATGGACCTGCTGTCGGAGCGGGTCGCACTCGTCACCGTGATGTGGGCCAACAATGAGTCAGGCACCCTGTTCCCGGTCGAGGAGATGGCGGACCTCGCGCGCTCCGCCGGGGTGATGTTCCACACCGACGCGGTGCAGGCGGTTGGCAAGATCCCCATCGATCTCAAGGACACCAGCATCGACATGCTGTCGCTCTCGGGTCACAAGCTCCACGCCCCCAAAGGGATCGGCGTGTTGTATCTGCGCCGCAACACCCGCTTCCGGCCGCTGCTGCGCGGCGGACACCAGGAGCGCGGCCGGCGTGCCGGGACCGAGAATTCAGCCTCCATCGTCGCCCTGGGCAAGGCCTGTGAACTGGCCCTGCAACACATGGACACCGAGAAGCGGACCGTGCGCCAGCTGCGCGACCGCCTGGAGCAGGGCATCCTGGCGGCCGTCCCGCATTGCTTCGTCACCGGGGACGTGACCAACCGCCTGCCCAACACCTGCAACATTGCATTCGAATACATCGAGGGCGAGTCGATCCTGCTGCTCCTGAACAAGCTGGGCATCGCCGCCTCCTCCGGCTCGGCCTGCACCTCCGGCTCGCTGGAGCCATCCCATGTCATGCGCGCCATGGGCATCCCCTATACCGCCGCTCACGGGACGGTGCGCTTCAGCTTCTCCCGCTACAACACCATGGAGGAGGTCGAGACCGTCATCCGCGCCGTGCCGCCCATCGTCGCCCAATTGCGCAAGCTCTCACCCTATTGGGGCGAGAACGGGCCCATCACGGACCCCGAACTGGCCTTCGCACCTGCCTACGCCTGAGGATTGCTATCCCGTCGGTCGGCCGTCAGGCCGACCGACCGGGAGCGCCGCACCCCCGTGCGGCCCGGCCCATCCGCCGCACGCGATGCCGTGATCACGCCGCACTGGGGTGCGGCGCTCCCAGTGGCCGGGCCGATGATCAAGGCCATCGCAGCCCCTCTCGCCGTCCCTTGTCCCTTGCCCGCCTTGAGGTTAGTCTGTCGCCGACGCGTCGGGAGGCGTTCAACTCCCCCGCGCCCGCCTCGTAGCGACCGGACCCCCACCCGAGCGGAGCAACGCCCATGGCCATGGAACTGATCCTCAACTTCCCGGACCCGGCGCACGTCGTCGTCGAGCTGATCGGGGAGGGCCGCCCCCGGCGCACCGCGCCACTACCCTTCGCGGGTCCGCTCACCGCGGCCGACTAGGACGGCCTGCACTGGTACCTGGAGGTCTATCCGACCCACTACGCCGCCGAACTCGAGGACGACCGCGCCGCCGCCATCGCCGCCAAGCTCGATGTCTGGGGCCACGCCCTCTTCAACGCCGTCTTCCAGCAGAGCTAGGATGCCGGCAAGCGCTATGCCGAATTCGCCGCCCAGGCCGCCCGCTCAGCATCGACAGCGGCCATCCCTCCGTCCTCGACCAGCCCTGGGAACAGCTGCGCCACCACGAGGGTACCTGGCTCTTCCTCTCCAACCCGCGCATCAGCGTCTGCCGCCGCCCAACCTGCCCGAGGGCCAGCCATCCGACTTCTGGGGCCGCGCGCGCGAGCTGTGGGGCATCGAGGGCGCCTTCGTCGCCGGCACCCGCCGCCTCTTCGGCGGTCAGGGCAATCCAGCCGCGACGGGTCCAACCTTTGCGTCCACTGGCGGCCGTGACATCTGTCTTCGCGTAGACTGAAAGCGGAGCTTTCAGATCCGCATTCCCAAGCGGAGCTTGGGAAGGAGGAGTGAACGAGGATTGAGGACAGACCTTTAGTCCCTGGTTTTCTTGAGGACGGTATGAACTATCGACGCGAAATAGTGGCCTGCGCGCCTTGGCCGTTATGCCGGTTATGTTGTTTCATGCCGGCTTTAGACAGTTTAGTGGCGGCGTTGACGTCTTTTTCGTCATGAGCGGCTATCTGATCACCACGCTGATTCTGACTGAGTTGGCACTCGGTCGCTTCTCGCTTAGCGATTTCTATGAACGGCGGGCGCGCCGCCTCCTGCCGGCTCTGTTCCTGGTGATGGCGACCTGTATTCCTTTCGCCTGGTGGCTGCTGCCATCCAACGAGATGAAGGATTTCTCCAAGAGTCTCGTGGCCCTCTCGCTGTTTGCTTCTAATATCTTTTTCATGCGCGATACGGGATATTTTGTGCCCGCCGCCGAGCTCAAGCCCCTGTTGCATACCTGGAGCCTGGCGGTTGAGGAGCAGTTTATGTCTTGTTTCCGCTGTTTCTCTTGCTCGCCTGGCGCTTGGGTCGAAAATGGATGGTGGCGCTGCTGGCATGCTTGGCCACCATGAGCCTGGCGGCGGCGCATTGGGGTCCAATGAGCGGACGCGCTACCGCCTTTTTTCTGCTGCCGCCACGTGGTTGGGAGCTGGTGCTCGGTGCCTTGGTCGCCTGCTATTTGTTCAATCGGCAACGCCCGGCAACTGTCGGCATCATCAAACAGGGCTTGGGTGTGTTGGGTCTGTTGCTGATCGTTTATAACATCTTTGCGTTTAGTGCCCGCACGCCATTCTTCGGCTATGCCCTGGCGGCCACGATCGGTGCGGGCTTGATCATGCTATTTGCCTGGCCGGGGACCTTGGTGGGAACCCTGTTGGGGAGTAAGGCGTTGGTCGGTATCGGACTGATCAGCTACAGTGCCTATTTGTGGCACCAGCCACTGCTTGCGTTTGCGCGACAGTTCAGTCCGCGCGAACCGGCTTGGCTTTTTCTCCTGCTGGTGATCGGCTCACTCGTGCTCGCCTATGTCAGCTGGCGTTTTGTCGAGCAGCCATTCAGGCGCAAGAATGTTGTCTCAAGAAAGGCGGTGATGGTGTTCTTCGCCATAGCAACCAGTTCTTTCATTGGCTTTGGTCTGACAGGGAAGGTGTTGAACGGATTTGAGATGTTCGGGCTGAATGAGGCGCAGCGTAAGATCATGCTCACGAGATCAGTCAATCCGAAATACGAGCAATGTTATACCGCGGGGCTTGACTATCGCAAGCCGAGCGATGCTTGCACGTATCACGTGAGTGATCCGGATTGGGTCGTGTTAGGCAACAGTCATGGGATTGAGCTTGCTTATGCCTTGGCGGAGAAGTTGAAGGCTTTTGATACAGGTGTGAAGCATCTTACGTTTAATGGCTGTCCGCCATCATTTGGCAGGGTTGTCGGGGTTGACGGGTGTTCAGCGTGGACACAGGAAGCGGTTGATTACATTGCGCATAATGATCGGCTCAGTCATGTTGTCATATCATACAAGACCTATCTTGCTGATGTTGTACGGTCGCGTCCTTCGGCAGACGACTTCCGGCCGGCGAATGACGCCGGGCGATCGAAAATATGGAAATCCTATGTTGATACGGTGAAATATCTGGTCGCGGCCAAGAAAAATGTGATCGTTGTGATGCAGGCGCCGCAATTGCCGAAACACGTTCAAGCTTATATCGCGGCGGAGCCATATGACTTCACCTGGGTGGGCGCCCTGAGCCGATCTCAGTGGGACCGCAGTTCAGCGTTTATTCTGTCGCGACTGGGCGATTTGCCAAAGGCAGCGACCATCATTAATCCGGCGGAGTTTTTCTGCAATCAAATGACCTGCGCCGCCGTAAGAAACAATATCGCCTTATATCGTGATGACCAACATATGTCTGTCGCCGGTGCTGAGGTCATTGCTGCGGAAATCATCAGGCGGACACTAGGGTCGCCGGGTCGCCAGACACTGGGGGCCGCTGGCGAACAGTGAACCGACATCCGCAACGATCGGGGGCGTGCCGCGCGGCTCTGCTATCATCGCGCCCCCGGCGATGCGCACCAGGGCCAGGGCCGGCCGGCAGGTCAACCCAACGCATCCCCTCCCAGTAAACAACCTTCTGGTTGTGGAGTAGTCACAATGAATCAGTCTCTTGCCAAGCATGCCGCGATCGCGGCGACCGTCAGTCTGCTCGTGGCTGGGTGTGCCTCCGACGGGTCCGGGATGACCGAGACCGGGCAGGGGGCGGCCATCGGCACCGCCACCGGCGCCGCCTTGGGGGCGATCATCGGCTCAGCGAGTGGTCAGGCCGGCCGCGGGGCGCTGATCGGCCTAGTCGGCGGGGCGCTGATCGGGGGGGCGGCTGGAGCCTACATGGAGAGTCAACGCAAGGACTTTGTGAAGGCCCTGGCGCCGGAGATCTCCTCCGGGGTCATCAAGGTCGACAAGCTGCCCGGTGACAAGCTGCTGGTGCGCATGACCGGGGAGACCACCTTCGAGGTGAATTCGGATCAGATCAAGCCGAGCTTCGACAGCACCATGGACCGGATCGCGAAGATCATGAACAAGTATGGTAAGACCGAACTGGTGGTCGCTGGCCATACCGACAGCACCGGCTCGGCGGAGCTGAACCAGCAACTCTCGCAGCGGCGCGCGGCGTCCGTGCAGCGCTATCTGGAGGGGCAGCAGGTGTTGCCCGGCCGCATCTATACTGCCGGCTTCGGTCCGTCTCAACCGGTGGCGAGCAACGAGACCGACGCCGGTCGGCGCCAGAATCGCCGGGTGGACATCACCATCGTGCCCATTACCGAGGGGAGTTGAAACTAGCCGTACCTCGTGACACCGCTCGAGCGGTGTCACGCATGTGTTTGGCGCGGTGCGCCCCGGGGCCGCCGCAGGCCGCATAGCGGCCAACACAGGGGTGACACCGCCAGAGCGGTGTCACCAGAAAGAAAACCTTACCCGGGAACTGAACGGATACGCCAGCAATTGTGGATACGCGGGTTGCGGGCGAAGTCGCGGGGCAGGGTGTCGCGGCCGATGTCGATGATCTCCAGCTCGGGCAGGGCCTCGCTTTCCATACGGAACCGCCGCAGGTTGTTGGAGAAAATCAGGGTCCCGCCCGGCTCCAGCAGGCGCATCGTGGCGCGGATCAGGGCGACATGGTCACGCTGGATGTCGAGCGTCTCGTCCATCCGCTTGGAGGTGGAGAAGGTGGGCGGGTCCAGAAAGATCAGGTCGAAGCGGCGCCGGCCCTCGACCAGGCGCAGCCAGTCCAGGCAGTCGGCGTGGATCAGCTCATGGGCCAGTCCCCGGATGCCATTGAGCTCCAGGTTGCGCCGCGCCCAATCCAGATAGGTGCGTGACAGGTCCACCGTGGTGGTGGCCGTGGCCCCCCCGCGGGCGGCATAGACGGTGGCGGTGCCGGTGTAGGCGAACAGGTTCAGAAAGCGCTTGCCGGCGGCCAGGGTGCCGATCAGCCGACGGGTGTCGCGGTGGTCCAGGAAGAGCCCGGTGTCCAGATAGTCCTCGAAGTTGACCAGGAAGCGGTGGCCGCCCTCGGTGACCTCATGGAAGCGGCCGGTCTCGGCCATGCGTTCGTACTGGCGTTCGCCCTTCTGGCGCTCACGGACCTTGAGATAGACCTGGGTCTCGGCGATCTGGAGCACCTCCGGGATGACACTCATGGCCTCACGCAGCCGGCGCCGCGCATCCCGCGGGTCGATCGACGCGGGGGCGGCATATTCCTGCACGACGATCAAGCGTTGCTCGCCCTCATAGACATCCAGGGCCACCGCGTACTCGGGCAGATCGGCGTCATAGAGCCGATAGCAGGTGATGTCCTCGGCCTTGAGCCACTTACGCAGTGCCTTGAGGTTTTTGGTGAGCCGATTGGCGAGCATGGCCGCGCCGTCGCTGCGTTCCGCGGGCGCAATGGGGCGCGGTCGGTTGGAGACGAAGTGCTGCGGGTCGACCTCGAAGTGCAGCAACCGGCATTCGATCGGGCCGTTGTACAGCGTGTGCATGCGCAGCGCCCGCAGGCCCATCTGTTTGCCCAGGTCGGGGTTGCCGGTCATGACGGCAGCGCGCCAGCCGGTGAAGCGCTCCTTCAGCAGGGTGCCCAGCCGCGCATAGAGTGCGGGCAGGTCGATGTCGGTGCCGAGTCGCTCGCCATAGGGCGGGTTGACGACGACCAAGCCCAGGTCGCCTTCTCTGCCTGGCCAGCAGTCGGCCAGTTCGCGTCGCTCGAAATGGGCGCGTCCGGCGAGTCCGGCCCGCTCCAGGCAGGCTAGCGCCACCCGGATGGCGGTGGGGCTGGCGTCATAGCCGCGTAGCGGGTTGCGTCGCTCCAAACCGGCGCGGCGCCGCTCCTGCGCCTCGTCGATCAGGCGTGCCCAGATGGCGGGCTCATGTCCAGCCCAGCCCAGGAAGCCGAAGTCCTGGTGCAGCAGTCCCGGGGCGATGTCCGCGGCGATCAGCGCGCCCTCGACCACCAGGGTGCCGGAGCCGCACATGGGGTCCAGCAGGGCGCCGCCCGCGGCGGCGATGGCCGGCCAGCCGGCGCGCATCAGTAGTCCGGCCGCCAGGTTCTCCTTCAGCGGCGCGGCTGAGCCCTCTTCGCGGTAGCCGCGCCGATGCAGTGAGCCACCCGAGAGATCGAGCGCGATGGTGGCGCTGCCCTGGAAGGCGTAGCAATGGATCAGTAGGTCCGGGTGGTCCGGGTGGACGTTCGGCCGCGCCCCGCAGTGCTGGATGAAGCGGTCGGCAATGGCGTCCTTGACCTTGAGGGCCGGGAACTGGCTGTGGTTGACCCCGGCGAGGTTGCCGTCAAAGCCCACCGCGAAGGTCCGTTCCAGTGACAGGTGATCCTCCCAGTGGATGGCCCGGGCGCCGGCGTAGAGTTCCTCGGTGTCGGGTGCCGGGAACTGCGCGAGTGGCAGCAGGACCCGGTTGGCCACCCGTGACCAGAGACAGGCGCGGTAGCCGTCCTCCAGGGTGCCCGTGAAGCGGGCGCCGCCGCGCGCCTCCACCGCCCCGGCGAGCCCCAATTGTGCCAACTCCTCGGCGAGCAGACTGCCCAGGTGCTTGGGTGCGGTAGCGAAAAAGGTATAGCGATGCATGGGGCGGGGCTCTGGAATGCGGACCGGTCCGCAGGGTGCTGCGGCAGGCGAAGCAGCCAAGGTTATCACGTCGCGCCAGTCGTGCCCGGTCAGGCCGGAGGCGCTAAATCACGCACTACTGGCGAGGCTCCGCATCAGACCAACCGGGCTTTGCGCCCAAGCGCACGACCGCGAGATCGTACCCGTTGGCTGGAAATAGTTACTCGCACGCCGCTCCGACCTTGCCGCGTGATTGGGCGTGCGGTTGCCCGCTGCCGATCAGGTACTGCGGCCCTTCAGCAACTCGGCCAGCCCTTCCAGTGCCTTGTGAGTGGTCTGCGGGCCGCTGTCGCCGAGCGTCTTGCCGCCTCGGCCGGCGGCCACGGCGGCGCGGTGCTCCTCATAGCGCTGGTGCTCGTTGTCGTGGCAATACAGACACAGCAGTTCCCAGTTGCTGCCGTCCGGTGGGTTGTGGTCGTGGTTCATATTCTTGTGATGGACGGTCAGCTCACGCAGGTTGAGCCGGTCGAACTCGCGACTGCAGCGTCCGCATACCCAGGGGTAGAGCTTGAGGGCCTGTTCGCGGTAACCGACGGCGCGCCCATCGCTGGCCGCACGCGCCTCACTGACGATGCGGTCGAGTTTGTCGGTATCGATCGGTCGACCGGTCTTACCGTGGCGCGGGGGAGTGTTCGGAGACATGGCTTGACCTCATCATGCCTGTTGAATACCGGCGACATACCAGTCGCCGGCGGCGCTTGCCCAGGCGTGCTGGACGTGCCAGAACTCGCGGAACTCCTGGGCCAAGCCTTGCTGATCCTCGCGGATCAGGCCGGAAAATAGGATGCTAGCCACCGCTAGGTCGCCGTCGCGCTGCACGGATGCCAGTTCGGCGTTCAGCCGCACCACCTCGGTGTACTGGGTGCCGCTCAGGCGATCACGGTCCCGCTGCAATTCGGCGAACAGTTCCGGGGTGGTGTAGTCGCGGATGTCCTGGAAGTCCGCCTTGTCCCAGGCCGCTTGCAGGCGGATATAGTGGTCTTTGGCACCCGCAATGAAAGCTGCGGCGTCGAACCAGACCGGGAACTGGTTGCTGCCCGCGAACGGATGCGGTGGCGCACCCAAGCCGGTGCCGCCCCCCGCGACGCCTTGTTCCGCTGCGGCCAGGTCGGTGAGCGCGGTTTTGCTATAGGCCCCGGCCGCCGCGGGCTGGGGCCCGGCCTGGCCGCGGCGCAACCGGCGAAACAGCATGAAGGCGCCGACTGCCAGCGCGGCAATCAGGAGGAAGTCCATGAACTGAAAGCCTTGGAAGGCGCCGCCGAAGAACAGGGAGGCGAGCAGCCCGCCGGCGGCCAGCCCGGCCAGGGGGCCGAGCCAGCGGCTGGCGCCGCCAGCCTGTGGGGGGCGCGCTCCGGCGATGCCCTGTGCGCCCTGGCTGGGCGCCCGTTGGGGTGCTGCGGTCTGGCTCGGCATGCTGTATTGTTTGCCGACACTGCCCCCGCCGCCCATGCGCCTGGCATCGGCCGGTGGGGATGCGATCAGTAGGCCGGCGACCAGCAAGGTAGCCGCTGAGAGGAAGAGTGTCTTGAGTCTCATGGTCGGGCGAGATCCTGCATAGGGGTAGGTGGATGGGGCAATGGCCGATGCGGATGGCGTCGCGGCCCGGTCGCGCTGCCGGGGCCGACCCTTCGCCTCTGGGTCAAAGCGAACTAACAGTGTAGTATCAGGGCCAGATCCGGACTACGCAACCCCTTGCGTCCGGCGCCGACGCAGGCCCAGAATCGCGAGCCGGTTTGCGTCGCAATTTGCAAACGACGCGCTAGTGGTTATTGTTAACTATTTGTTAAGGATGGCTTACTTTATTGGTATGGATATTGCTTATTGCGGTAACCAAGCGCCAGAACAGGCCTGTAACCAGAGGAACACCATGCACCACCCATCATCTCCAAGCGCGCGCGCCAGCGCTTTCCGGCACCGCTTCGATCGTGGCCTTGTTGGTGGGCTCATCGTTGGCCTCGCGCTCACCGTCGCGCTGGTGAGCGCGGCGGCGGCCGGCGCTTTGGCCGAGGTCAAGGAGCGCGGGGTCCTGCGCCACTTGGGCGTCCCCTATGCAAACTTCGTTACCGGTGCCGGAGACGGCATGGACGTCGAGTTGATGCGCGCCTTTGCGGCACATCTGGGGGTACGCTACGAGTTCGTGCAGAGCGACTGGGCCGAGATCATCGGCGACCTGACCGGCCGCAGGGTCAAGAGCAAGGGCGATGACTATGAGGTGCTGGGTGAGACACCGATCCGCGGCGACGTGATTGCCAACGGGATGACCGTGATTCCCTGGCGGGCCAAGGTGGTGGCCTTCGCGGCGCCGACCTTCCCGAACCAGGTCTGGTTGGTCTCCCGGGCGGACCTGCCGGTGTCGCCCATCCGGCCCAGCGCGGTGCTGGACAAGGACATCGCCGCCACCAAGGCCCTGATGCCGCGCCGCACCCTGCTCGGTAAGGCCAATACCTGCCTCGACCCCGAGCTTTATGACATCAAGGCGACCGGCGCCAAGATCACCATGTTCCAGGGCACTTTGAACGAGTTGGTCCCGGCGGTGATCAATGGGGAGTCGCAACTGACCCTGCTCGACGTGCCGGACGCGCTGGTGGCCCTGCAAAAATGGCCGGGAGAAATCAAGGTCATTGGGCCGGTCAGTGAGCGGCAGGACATGGCCCCGGCCTTCCGTCCCGCGGACAATGACCTTCGCGAGTCCTTCAACCAGTTTCTAAAGAAGCTGAAGGCCAGCGGTGAGTTCAGGCGCATCGCCCTGGCCTACTACCCTTTTGTCATCGATTATTTCCCGGATTTCCTGCCGGAATCGCGCTGAGCTTGAAGGTTTAGAGTACAGATCGAGCATGCACGTGCCCAAACCCCGGGGGACGCTCCGCGGCATTGCGCCCAGGTATGGGCTGCCGACCATCCTCATCACTGTCGTCCTGACGCTGTATGTGGGTTTCCTGCTGGTGGCCAACTACTGGTCAGCGACCAACCTGCGCCAGACCATGGAGCAGCAGCGGCGACTGGAGAGTGGGCGGCGGGTGGCGGCGCTGCAGTATTTCTTCAGCGAGCGGCGCGACGACTTGGCCAACCTGGCCCTATCGCGGGAGGTCGCCGGGTTCTTCGAGAGTCGCGCCTTGGGGATGAGCCTGCAATATGGGCTTAAGGCCAGCCTGGTGTCCATTGGCACCCGCTTTGCCAAACTCATTGACCGCAAGCGCATCGGTACCCGCCCGATCTACCAACGCCTGGTCCTGCTCGACGACACGGGAGAGGTGCTGGTCGATGAGCCGGACTTGGGTGAGACGGCCGGCCTCGGTCGGCCCTGGAAGGAGCTATTGAACCCGGCCGACCTGGACGGATCGATCCGGGTGCTGGACGATGGCCACACGCTGGTGGTGTCCCTTGCCTACTCCTTCAAGGGGGTCTATGCCGGGCAGTTCCTTGCCCTGCTGAATGCGGATCTCCTGATGCACGAGATCCTCAATGTGGATCGCAGCACCGACGACACCTGCGTTGCCATCATTGAGGCCCAGCACCTGCGCGGTTTAGGGTGCGACTTGGCCCCCGCCCTGACGCAGATGACCCTGTCGCGGGAGATGACTGACGGCCAGCTTTTCGAGTACCGCGACGGCCCAGCCCGCAACGGCGAGCACATGATCGCACTCGTCCGCCTGGTGCCGGAGACCCAGTTCATCCTGATCGACCAGATGTCCTACGCGCAACTGCGTGGCCGGCTCGAACCCTGGCACCTGTTTCTGGGGATGGCGAGCCTGGCGGTGGTGGTGCTGCTCGGGGTCTTTCTGATCCTGCGGCTGAACCTGCGCGCCGTCGCCTTGCAGTCGCATCTGCGCGAGAGCGCTGTGCGCGAGCAGGCGGTGCAGGAAAAAAACGTGGAGCTCGAACAGGAGATCGGTGAGCGGCGGCGGGTGGAGAGCGAACTGCGCGACGCCAAGGAGGCGGCGGAGGCGGCCAACCGGGCCAAGAGCGAGTTCCTAGCCAACATGAGCCATGAGATCCGCAATCCCATGATCGGGGTGGTGGGGATGGCCAACCTGCTGGCCGAGACCCGACTCGACCAGGAGCAGCGCGAGTATGTCAACGTAGTGCTCAACTCCGCCGATGCCCTGCTCTCAGTCATCGACGACATCCTGGACTATTCCAAGGTCGAGGCCGGCAAGCTGACCCTGGAGGAGACCGACTTCGGCCTGCGCAACCTGCTGGAAGAACTGGCGGACATGTTCGCCTACAAGGCCGATGGCTTGGGCCTGGGGTTCGCCTGCATCTGTGAGCGCGCGGTGCCGGATCGGTTGCACGGCGATGTGGGCCGGTTGCGGCAGGTATTGATCAACCTGGTCGGCAACGCCATCAAGTTCACCGAGCGGGGCGAGATTGAGGTCCGGGTCGAGGTCCGACCCGGGTCCGCCAGCGGTGCGCGTCTGCACTTCGCGGTGCGCGACACCGGCATCGGCATCGCCGCGGACCGGCTGGGGTTGCTGTTCCGCTCTTTCTATCAGGTGGACACCTCGTTTACCCGTCGTTATGGCGGCACCGGGCTCGGTCTCGCCATCTCGCGGCGCTTGGTGGACCTGATGGGCGGCGAGATCGGGGTGGAAAGCTGGGAGGGGGAGGGCTCCTGTTTCTGGTTCGACCTGCCGATCATCCGTGCCACCACGGCGGAGCCGTCGGCGCCGACTTGGCCGGAGCTGCCCCGGGTGCTGCTCATGGACACCCTGGCCATCGGGCGGGACGCGCTCACCGAGACCTTGGCCCATGCGGGGGTGGCGGTCGTCGCTGCCGCCGAGACCGCGGAGGCCATGGATGAGCTGCTGCTGGCGGAGGACCGCGGGACCCCCTTTGGGCTGGCCCTGATCGTCCTGCGCGGGCCGGGCGGGGAGGGTGACCGGTTGTTCGAGCTGGTGCCCCAGCAGCCCTGGCAGGCACCGTTACGGATCGTGGCTCTGGTGCCGCAGGGGCGGCGCCGCGACTTCAAATTGACCGAGGGCAGTCCAGTGCGTGTCCTGACCCTGCCGGTCCATCGCACCGCCCTGCTGGAGGCGCTCGGATTGCCGGTGCCGAACGCCGAACCGACCCCGGTCCCGCCGGCGGATGCCTCGGCGCTCGGGGGGGGGGGCGACCGGTCGGTGGCCCCGCAAGCGTCGGCGGCCGCCGGGGATGCCACGCCTGGGGATGCCACGATCCTGTTGGTGGAGGACAACAAGATCAGCCAGAAGGTCGCGACCGCCATGCTCGCCAAACTGGGCTACCAGGTGGAGGCGGTGGACAACGGCCTATTGGCCCTCGGGGCAGTGGGGCATCGCCGTTACCAACTGGTACTGATGGACATCCAGATGCCGGAAATGGATGGCCTGGAGGCGACCCGGCGCATCCGCGCCGCGGAGGCGGCGGGTGAGTTGCACTTCGAGTCACACTTTGGCCACCTGCCGATCGTTGCCATGACCGCCCACGCACTGGAGTCGGACCGCTTGTCGTGCCTGGCCTCCGGCATGGACGATTTCATCACCAAGCCGCTGAATCGCCAAGTCCTCATCGATACCCTGGGGCGGGTCTTCGGCGGGGCGCCACCAACGCTGAATTGAGGAGGGGCGGCTTCATCGCTCGACGACCAGAACCTCGGGTCTGGTCAGCCATGCAGGTGTTGTTCAAGCAGCGCCTGTGCGTCCTGAAAGCGATAGGCGCGGATCAGCCCCTGAAGCTCGGTGCAGCAGGCCCGTTCGGCGGTGGGGAGGGCGGCCGCCGCGAGTTCCTCCGCCAGGGTCTTGCAGTCTCGCGCCTGGTGCCCGGCCAGTGCCGCCCCCAGCGCGGCATAGCGCTGCGCCAACCAGTCCGGGTCGACACTCGGCCCGGGGTCCGGTAGCGGCGCGCCCACGACCCCGTCACGGGCGGCGGCAATGGCGTCGCACAGGGCCGGGATGCCCGCGGACAGGGTGGCGAGCAGTGGCGGGTAGTCCTGCGGATGGCCCTCGCGGATGGCCTGGTGCAGGGCCGTGCAGACGGGGAACAGCTCAATGGCCGCCAGGTTGCCTAGTACACCTTTGAGGGTGTGGGCCAACTGCCGGGCGGTGGTGGGGTCCTGCTCCAGGGCTTGGGCGATCTGCGTCGGTGTCTCCCGGTAAAAATCACTGAACTCGCCGAGCACCTCCCAGAACAGGTCCAGGTCGTCGCCGACGCGCTCCATGAGCTCGGCACTGTCGATCCCGGGGATCGACGGGTATTGGTCGCCTGGATATGGCTCCATCGCTGCGGGTACCTCTCGGGTAGCGGGACTGGATTGGCGCGGCCAGCCGCGCTAAGGGGCAAGATCCTACCAGAGAAGGGCGTTCCCCCGCGGCCGATCCGTGTCGGGCGCCCCGGCCCAGCGCGTTGCGGCGAGGGCGCCACGCCGCTAATGTCGCAGTTCAGCCACATCCATACTGGCGGCGGAGGCCATGTCCATCAGGCCCCGCATCAGGCTAGCGCGCTCGCCGAGCGGGATGGTCTCGACCAGGGCCTGTTTGTCCTCCGGGCTCAGCGGCAGGTGGGCGCACAGCAGGTTGACGAGGTCGCTGTCGGCCATCTTCTTGACCTCATCCCAGGGCACCTCGACCCCGCGCAGGGTGCAATAGGACTTGAGTGAGACGAGGAAGCCGTCGCGGTCGGCGATGGTCTGGGTCTCCTCATGGCAGTCGGCGGCGAAGCGCTCCCAGTCCACTGACACCCGCCGGTAACCCCCGCGTCCAGCCACCTCGGCGCGCACCTGGAAGCGGCATATCCCGGTCAGGACCAGCACGATCCGACCGTCGGGGGTCTCGCTGTAGGAGGTGATGCGCCCGGCGCAGCCGATGCGGTGGATCTCTGGTTCATCCGCCTCCAGGGTCTCGCTGGTGGGCTGGACCATGCCGATGAGGTGTGCATCGGCCAGTGCATCGGTCACCAGGTTCAGGTAGCGCGGCTCGAACATATTCAGCGGCAGCTGCACTCCAGGCATCACCACTGCACCGGACAGTGGAAAGATCGGGATCTCGACCGGCAGGTCGGCGAAGCGGGGGAAAAAAGGGTTGCGGTTCATGGGGGGCTCCGGGGTGCGGTCGGCCGTCAGGATAGGGCAGGCGCGCCCTGACGTCACCCGCAGTTGGGGGCGGCCGTCCAGGTTCCCCAGTGTGCTCGGGTGCGCGTGCGCGCGGCGGGCCTTTGGCCTTACACTGCAGCCTGATATTCCAACCACCAGTCCCGACCCAGCGCAACCATGATCGATCGTCTTTTTCACCTCTATGAGCGCGCCCTGGCGGCCCTCCTGCTGCTCCTGATCGGTGCCGTGGCGGCCTTCGCCGTGGTGGAGCTCTTGTTCACGCTCTACCAGTACCTGACCAATAAAGACGGTCTGCTGCTGAACCAGCACGAGTTGTTCGAGGTCTTCGGCATGTTCCTGGTCGTCCTCATCGCGATGGAGTTCATGTCGAGCATTTACATGTATTTGAAGGACAAATCACTGCATGTCGAGATGATGCTGGCGATCGCCATCACCGCGCTGACGCGCAAGGTGGTGGTGCTGGATTCATCCGCGCACGACCCACTCTATCTGATGGCCCTGGCAGCCCTGCTGGCGACCCTGGTCGGCGGTTACTATCTGGTCAAGCGCCGGAAGCTGAGCCGCGTCGACGCCGAGGACTGAGCGGGGACGAGGGCAGTGCTGCGATGAGGCGACCCGCCGCACCGATTCGCCCGCCTGTACTCTGCCCCCACGGGTTAGAATGCCGACTTGAGACAATTACCCTAGCGGACGCACGCGGAATCTGTCAATGAATCAGAGTATCCCCGATGGGACCCAGGAGGGACACCAGGTCCTGGACCAGGGCCTGGACCTGGAACGCGACATCAAGCTCTTCACCGCCCTGCTCGGCGAGGTCTTGCGCGAGCACAGCCGCAAGCGCGTGCTGGTGATCGTGGAGCGGCTGCGCGACGGATTCATGCAGTTGCGTGAACAGGAGGACGCGGCCCTGCGCGAAAAGCTGATGAAGCGCATCGACGCGGTGGACCCCCAGACCATCTCGGAGGTGATTCGCGCCTTCACCATTTTCTTCGGGTTGGTGAACACCGCCGAGGAGCTCAACGCCTACCTCTCGCGCATGGACCGCATCTCCTCGGGCGAGCGTCTGTGGTTCGGTTCGTTCGACGACACGGTGCGCCAGTTCCACGCCGATGGGGTGCCCCCGGAGAAGTTCCAGGACCTGCTCAACCATCTGATCTATCTGCCGGTCTTCACCGCCCACCCGACCGAGTCGAAGCGCCGCACCATCTCGGACGCCTTCCGGCGCATCTTCCTGATCGCCCAGGGCCTGCACCGCCAGCGCCTGAACGAGGAGGAGCGTGTGGAACAGCTCCAGGCGATCCTGACCGAGATCCAGGGCCTGTGGAAGACCGACGAGGTCCGCGTCCACAAACCCCAGGTGATCGACGAGGTTCGCCAGGGCCTGCACTATTTCCGTGAGTCGCTGTTCAAGGCGGTGCCGGAGACCTATCGGAACCTGGAGAAGGCGATCCGCCGTTGTTATGGCCCGGAGAGCGCGCTGCAGGTGCCGAGCTTCATCCGCTTCGGCTCCTGGATCGGTGGGGACCGGGACGGCAATCCGTTCGTCAAGCCTGAAACCACGGAGCTCGCGGTGCGCATGCACCATCAATTGGTGCTGGAGGAGTACCACCGGCGGGTCATCGCCTTGCGCCGGGTGCTGAGTCACACCGTACCCATCTGCCAGCCCTCACCGGCCTTCATGGACAGCCTGGACGCGGACGAGGAATACTGGCTGGAGACCATGGGCCAGGGCCTGCGCCGTTTCGCCAGTGAGCCCTACCGGCGCAAGCTCGCCATCATGGACCACCGCCTCGTCGCCAACCTGGACCGGGTGCGCGCCCGGCTGCGCGGTGAGCACCACGCGGTGCCGTCGGGCGGCTACGCCGGCGACCGCGAGTTCCTCGCCGACCTCTATCTGATCCGCGACTCGCTCATCCACCATGGCGACGCCAACGCCGCCGCCGGTGCGCTGCAAGACCTCATCCGCCTGGCGGAGAGCTTTGGCTTCCACCTGGTGCATCTGGACTGCCGCCAGGAGTCGACCCGTCACACTCAGGCGGTGACTGAGCTTTTCGCCCGCCAGCCTGGCGCCCCCTATTACGAGGCCTTCGACGAGGACCAGCGGCTCATGGCCCTGGCCGAGTCGATCGCCCACCCCCACCCGTTCATCTTCGAGAAGGCGACCCTGACCCCGGCGACCCGCGAGACCCTGGAGGTCTTCGAGGTGATGGCGCGCCTCACCGCGGAGATCGGCCGCGGCTGTTTCGGCCAGTACGTCATCTCCATGACCCACACCGCCAGCCATGTGATGGAGGTGATGCTGCTGGCGCGCCTGGCCGGACTCGCCGGGCGTGACCGGCAGGGGTGGTTCTGCAACATTCAGATCTCCCCGCTGTTCGAGACCATCGAAGACCTGGGCCACATCGACGCGGTGATGACCGCGCTGTTCGATAATCCCACCTACAGCGCGCTGCTCAAGGCCTCCGGCAACCGTCAGGAGGTGATGCTCGGCTACTCGGACTCCTGCAAGGACGGCGGCATCCTCTGCGCCAGTTGGAACCTCTACGAGGCGCAGCGCAAGGTGATCGCGCTGGCCGATAACCGCCAGGTCTCCTGCCGACTCTTCCACGGCCGCGGCGGTACCATCGGGCGTGGCGGCGGCCCGACCCACGAGGCGATCCTCGCCCAGCCGCCGGACACGGTCCACGGCCAGATCAAGTTCACCGAGCAGGGCGAGGTGCTGTCTTACCGCTATGCCAACCCGGAGACCGCCCGCTATGAGCTGATCATGGGCATCAGCGGGCTCATCAAGGCCAGCCGCTGCCTGATCGCACCGCCCCCGCCGGACCGCAAGGACTATCTGGGCATCATGGACGAGCTGGCACGCCTGGGCGAGGAGGGCTACCGCAAGCTGGTGCGTGAGACCGATGGCTTCCTCGACTATTTCTATGAGTGCACGCCGCTCGATGCCATCGCCTTGCTCAACATCGGCTCGCGGCCCTCGCACCGAAAGAAGGGCGACCGGGCGCTGTCCTCCATCCGCGCCATCCCCTGGGTCTTCGGCTGGGGCCAGTCGCGCACCACACTGCCGGCCTGGTTCAGTGTCGGCCAGGCCATCGAGCGCTGGCGCGGCAGCGACCCCGAGCGGCTCGCCAAGCTCCAGCGCATGTACCAGGAGTGGCCCTATTTCCGCGCGCTGCTGTCCAACACCCAGATGTCGCTCTTCAAGGCCGAGATGCACATCGCCCGCGAATACCTGCGCCTGGCCCAGGACCAGCGGCAGGCAGCCGCGATCTACGGACTGATCGATGCCGAATATGAGCGCACCTGCACCCAGGTGCTGAATGTTGCCGGCCTGCGCTCACTGATGGAGGACACCCCGGAGCTGGCCCATTCACTGGTCCGCCGCAACCTCTATCTGGACCCGCTCAACCATATCCAGGTGGCGGTGCTCGGGCGCTATCGCGCCGAGCAGGACGAGGCGTTGGAGGAGGAATGGCTCGATCCGCTATTGCGCTCTATCAATGCCATTGCGGCGGGAATGCGCAATACCGGGTGATCCGGCCCGTAGGGGCGGGTTTCAAACCCGCCCCTACATGCGATCCCGTAGGAGCGGCCCCCCGCCCGCGACGCGGTGCCGCAGCAATCCGCGATGCCGCGTCAGCCGCACGCATCCATGTTGCCGAAGTGATCCGTTTCCTTGGTCCACCCGGTCTGCCCCTTTCTGTCCCTGACCTTGACCCACCAGATCTCATCGGGCGCAGTCTCGACCTTGATCAGGCTCTCATCCGAAAAGTCTAGGTTCTTGAACACCTTGCCGTCATACCACGCCTTGTAGAAGCCCTCGCCCTGATAGGTCAGCAGGTAGACGACGGCGCCGGCGGGGGCCTTGTGGCCGCCGATGGTCATCGGCCGCAGCAGCTTGGCCTGGCCGGGCCTGTTGGTGATGACCACCCCGGTCAGGCCCTTGACCTTCTCGCCCTTGCTGAGCGTCAATTTGCCAGTCTGGTCGCGGCCGGGGGGCCGCTCCTACGAGGATCATGGTGGGGTCAGGCTTGGGCCTGGCACTCGGCGAGGGTGGCCACTGCCCCGGCTAGATCCGGATGTCGCAGTTCGGTGCAGATGGCGACGGCGCGCTCGGCGTGGCAGCGGCCCTCGGCGCCGCGGCCCTGGCGGGCGAGGGCCTTGGCGAGGCGTCGACAGTCACTTGCGATCAATTCCTTGCGCCCGATCGATTCGGCCAGGGCCTCCCGGGCCAGTGACTCGCTCGCGGGCCAGTCGTCGCGGTCCAGACTCTGCGATCAAGATCCAATGCTTCGCGGAGGGCGGCAATGCCCCGCAGGTGATTCCCTACAAGCAGATCGCCCTCGCCGCGCAGGCGTATCGCGGCTGCGCGCTCGCTGGCGCTGGCTTGGGCTGTCTGCCAATGGGCCTCCGCCCGCCCGGCGCAGCCGAGCACCCCGTCCGCATTGTCGCGCAGGGTTTGGCACCAGCCGGCGTCATAGGCTCGCCAACCGGCGCTATCCCAGTCCCCTGCCACTTCGGCCCTGAACTCGGTGGCCAGGCTGAGCTCCAGTCAGTCGTCCCAGCGGCCGGAGAAGTCCAGAAAGTCCTTCAGCGCGCCGCAGGTCCCTTGCAGCCGCCGGTTGTCGCCCGCGAGCAGCACAGGCAGGGCCGCCTTGACCTCGGCCCAGGCAGCGTCCAGGACCGCGAAGCGGTCGTATTGATCCCAGTCGTTCTCCTGGGCCAGCGCATCGGCCCGGTCGGCCAGGCGTTCGCCGGTCTCCCCGACCGCCTCGTGCTGGACCCGGCGCAGGAAGCGCGCGGCCAGCGCGGGCAGGAGCCACCGGTCTCCGTCCTCATCCACGATCAGCAGTGCGCGGTCGCGCAGGTCATCGAGCGCCGTCTCCACCGCGGTCCGGCTGAGCCCGGTCAGGGGCAGCAGCCAGTCCGGCTGCGCGGGCTCGGTGAAGTGCGACAGCGCGGCGAGCACGGCGGTCTCGTCCGCGGTGAAGGTCTCCACCAGGTCCCCGAAGACGAACCCCAGCGGGTCATTGCCGGCCTGCGCCTCTTGCAGCCCCGCGACGGCCGCCTCCAGGGTGCGGCAGCGGCCCCGGTCGAGCCCCAGTTGGCCCAGGGTCCAGGTGATGAGCAGCGGGTTGCCCTGCGTCTCGGCATAGAGTCGGGTGCGGTCCTCCGGTGCGAGACAGGCGGCGACCCGGGCGAGTTCGGCGGCGTGGCCGAAGAAGGGGCGCCGCACGGGGAGTGTGGAGTGTGGCGCGGCGGGTCGGGCGGCCTCCGGGGTCGGGGCGGGGGTCGCGATCACCCGGGTGGGGTTCGGCAGGGGCAGGGTCTCGGGCGCAGTGCCCTCGTCCGTTTGCAGCACAGCGTGTGTGTGGTCGGGGACGTAGCGCCAGCGGCCGATGCCCTTGGTCGCGATGCGTGGCCACAGTTGCAGCTGCGCATCCTGGCCCGTGAATCGAATCCGGCCGGCGGCGTAGCCGTGCGCACGCTCCACCTTGGGTGGTTCACCATGGTGCTCCATGCCGAAGACCGAGCCCCCCTGGCACTGGCGCACCGCCTAGGGGTCGCCGCCGCGCCGCAGATAGCTGATCTTGGCCTCGTGCATATGCCCATACAGGTGGGCCGCAAACCGCCCGGCCGGGGCGATCTCCGATTCACCGAGGTCGCGCGCCTCCGGGGTCAGCCAGTTTGGGAGCGAGAAACGCTACGCGCGAAGCAGAGCTTCCGGCATGGGGTTCCCAAGTGGAGCTTGGGAACCAGGAGCTGGTGCGCGGCCCGGCCCACCCCGCGGCCCGTTGTCGGCGATAATGCCGCCCCAGTCATCACCGATCCCCGAGGTCCCAGCCGTTGCGCCCACAGTCATGAGAGTCCTGTTCGTGTTGCACAGCCACTCCTACGGGGGGGCGGAGATGCACCTGTCTGAGTTGGCACGGGGCCTGGCGGCGCGTGGCCATGAGCTTGCCTTCGCCGGACCGGCGGATTCCTGGCTGGCAAGACGCTTCCGGGCGGCCGGATTCGCCGGTTACCACTTGCCGATGCACGGCTTTTTCGATGCCTGGTCGATGGTCAAACTGGCGCGGATCGCCCGCCGCTTTGGCGCCGATCTGATCCACGGACATCTCACCCGCGGAGCCTTCTATGCCGGGATCGGCGGGCGCCTGACCGGACTTCCGGTGGTGGCCACGGCCCATTCGACCAACGCGGGTAAACACTTCGGGCGCGCCAACCGGATCATCGCGGTGAGCCAGGCGGTGGCTGACTTTCTGGTCGGGGAGGGCTATGACCCGGCGCGCGTGACGGTCGTCCACCACGGCGTGGCCGATCCGCTGTTGGTCCCGTTGCGGCCAACCCTGCGCGCCTCGCTCACAGTGCCCATGGGGGCCGTGCTGTGCGGGATCGTGGCCCGCCTGGTGCGCGCCAAGGGGCATGATCTCGCGATCGACGCGCTCGCCGATTGCCCCGAGCGCATCCAGCTGGTCCTGATCGGGGACGACTCGACCCCCTGGGGTCGGGCGATGCGCGCGCGGGCGGCGGCCTGCGGCTTGGCGGAGCGGGTACACTTTCTGGGCTTTCGCGAGGCCGCGCCGCAGTGGATGCGCGAGCTCGATATGGTGCTCGCGCCCTCGCGTCGCGAGGCACTGTCACTGACGCTGGCGGAGGCGGCGGCGGTCGGCCTGCCGGTGGTTGCCGCGTGCGTCGGCGGCATCCCGGAGGTGGTGGTGGACGGCGAGACCGGGCTCTTGGTCCCCCCGGAGGACGCGGCGGCGCTCGGCGCGGCCATGCGGCGCCTGGCCGATGATCCCGCGCTGCGCGCCCGGCTCGGCACCCAGGGGCGGGCGCGCTATCTGCACCAGTTCTCGCTGGAGACCATGACCGCGGGGACCGAGGCGGTCTACCGGCAGCTCACATGAACGGCATCTCCATCTTGATGTACCACCAGGTCGGTGACTTCCAGCGGGTCAAGACCCACCGGGCGGTCTATTGTCACCAGCGCCGCTTTGCCGCCCAGATGGCCTTGCTCAAACGGCTGGGGTGCAGCGTGCTGACCATGGACGAGGTTCAGGCCTGTCTCGCCGGTGAGCGCGCGGTGCCGCCGCGGGCGGTGGCGATCACCTTTGACGACGGGTACGAGAATTTCTACGAGGTCGCACTCCCGCAGTTGCAGCGTCACGGCTTCCCGGCCACCGTCTATGTAGTGGCCGGACTGGTCGGCGGCTGCGCCGACTGGCTGCCGGCCGACGGTCTGCCCGCGGCGCCGCTCATGGGCGCCGAGCGGCTGCGCGAAGTCCGCCGCGCCGGCATCCAGATCGGTTCGCACGCCATGAGCCATGTGCCGCTGGCCGGGCTTGCGGCCGGTGCGCTGGCGGCGGAGTTGGCCGACAGCCGCCGCGTACTGGAGGACCTGCTGGGTGAGCCGATCCGGCACCTCTGCTATCCCTACGGCAGCCATAACCTGGCGGTGGTCGAGGCCACCGCCGCGGCCGGTTACGCGACCGGCGTCACCTGCCAGCGTGCCCGGGCGACTGCCACGTTCGACCCGCTGGCCTTGCCGCGCAAGGCGATCTCACTGGGCGACGACCTGCTCGGCTTCTTGTGGAAGGTGCAGTTCAAACATCGGCCCAAGGGGGTGGCGGTGAGACGTCGCGGCCTGGGGGCCGCTCCTACGACGCCGTAGGAGCGGCCCCCAGGCCGCGACCGGCCTCCACCAGTTCCCGATAGACGGCCAGATTGCCCTCCACCATGGCATCAATGGAGAACTCCCGCGCCATCAGCGCGCGCCCACCGGCACCCAGGGCGCGCCGCCGCGCCGGGTCGGCGAGCAGGGCGCCGAGCGCCGCGCCCAAGGCGTCGCTGTCACCCGGCGGGACCAGGATGCCGTTCTCTCCATCCCGCACCGCCTCCGGGATGCCGCCGGCTCGGCTCGCGACGATCGGTACCCCGGCGCTCGCCGCCTGGAGCAGTGAGACGCCCAGCCCCTCCATCAGGGCCGGGTGGACCAGGATGTCCAGACAGGGCAGGATGTCCGCCAGGTCATCGCGAAAGCCCGCCAGGGTCACCCGGTCGGCGAGCCCCAGTTCGCGCGTCTCCCGCGCCAGGTCCGCCGCCTTGGGACCCTGGCCGAAAAAGAAGACCCGCAGACCCGGGTAGGCCGCCACCAGGGGGGGCAGGGCGCGCAGCAGGAACCGATGGCCCTTGCGCTCGATCAACTGGGCGACCACGGCCAGCCACAGGCCGTCGGCCGATACCCCGAGCCGCGCCGCCACCGCCGCCCGGTCGCACGGCCGGTCATAGCCGTCGGCGTCCACCGCGCTGCGCACCACCCGCAGCTTGGCCGGGGGCAGACCTTCGCTGAGCAGGACCCGCCCGATCCCCTCCGAGATGGCGATCACCCGGTCGTGAAGCCGGTATTTTAGGCCGACCACCCAGGGCGCCTCCGGGTTGTCCACCCGGCGCGTGTGGATCACTGGCACCCCGGTGAGTCGGGCCGCGATCCCGCCCATCAGGTCCGCCCCGATTCGGCTGTGCAGGTGGACCAGGTCCGGGTGCGTCGCGCGGATCAGCCGGGCCAGGCGCGGGAGCAGCAGCAGGTCTGCATCCCCGTGCATGGGCAACCCATGGACCCGTGCGACTGGTGCCGCCGCGCGGCCCAGGTCGCAGCCGCGGGGGCAGGCGAGCAGGTTCTCGTGGCCGCGCCCGTGCAGGCCGCGCAGCAGGTGCAGGACCTGGAAGGCCCCACCGTAGAGATGGCGCCCGCCCTCGACGTGCAGGACCCTCATCTTGGCTCCCACGGCACCATCATGGCGCCTGCCCGATGACCTGGCGGGCGGCTGCCACGACCTCGCTGACGGTCAGCTCGCGCATACAGTGGAATGCACCCTGGCAGGTCGGCCGGCGTCGGCACGGCGAGCAAGGGAAACGATGGTAGAGCACCCGGGCATTGACGCGGGTCGTCTCCACGTAAGGACAGGTGGAGCCGAAGAGCAACAGCGCCGGGGTGCCGGCGGCGATGCCCATGTGTCCCAGTCCGGTGTCCACCGCGACCAGCAGGGCGGCGCGGTCGATTAGCGCCGCGACCTCGGTCAGACTGGTCTGGCCGACCAGGTTGACCAGCGGGCGCCCGCTCGCGTCCGCCGCCTCGGCCGCGCTGTCGCTGATGCGGTCCGCCGCCTCGCGGTCGCGTGGGCCGCCGAGCAGGACCGGCGTGAGCCCCAGATCGCGGCGCAGCCGGATGGCCAGGTCCGCCCAGCGATCCTCGAACCAGTGCTTCTGGGCGCGGGTGGTGAAGGGGCAGAGGACCGCATAGCCGCTGCTGAGTCCCTCGCGGACCAGGGTCTCGTCGGCCGTGCGTGCGGCCACGCCGTCATAGTGGACGACCATCTCGAAGCGGTCGGTTGGCAGCCCCAGGCTTTGTGCAAGATATAGATACTCCGAGCCGACGCGCCGCGGGTCCCCGCCGCGCGGAATGCTACGGGTCATCAGCCGGGCGCTGCCCTCCCGCGAACCCAGGCCGATGCGCTCGGGCGCCCCCGAGAGCCAGGTGAGGATGCCGCTCTTGGCGAGCCCCTGGAGGTCGATGGCCAGATCGAACCGCTGCTCGCGCAGCACCCCCCGCATGGCCCGCAGGCCGCGCAGCAGTTCGCCGACGTGGCGCTGCTGCCACAGCCGCCGCCAGTGGGTCATTGGGCAGACGATCACCTCGTCGAGATCCGGGTGTTGGTCCAGCAGGGCGCGGCACTCGGGCTGCACCAGCCAGGCGATATGGGCCTGCGGGCAGGCGCGGCGCAGCGCCGAGACCAGCGGCGAGGCGAAGACGACATCGCCGATGGCCGAGAGCCGCACCAGCAGGATGCGGGCGTCCGGGGCGATGGCGAGTGGATGCGGATCGGGCATGGCATAGGTCCGAGGGCGTTCGGGGGGCGGGGCGGTGCGCCGGTGTGGCGTCGGCAGGGGCTCGCAGGATAAAGGGAAAGGGCTTGCGGCCCAAGTGTCGCGATGGCAGGCGTGTGGGATCGGCGTCGCACGCCGGGGCCGGACGGGGCATTTTGCCCCGTCCGGAACGTCTCGGATCTCGCTACAGACCGCAGGGCTTGCGCGCCTTGATGCCAATCTCAAACGTTCGCAGAGGTGGCCGATGCCAGTGGCAATAGGGCGGGTGCCAAGGGCTACCTGGAACGGGTCATCGCACTGAAAGCGGATGCGCCGACGGTGGTAACGGCAGAGAAGCGTCTGGCGCAACTGTGGGCCTTGATCATCATTCCGGCCACGGATCCATGCGGCGCAAAGCGCCGCAACTCTGGGGGCGCCGCACCCCAGTGCGGCCCGGCCTCGCAGTAAACCGCAACGCCGCGATGACTTGCGAGGTTTCGCCGCACTGGGGTGCGGCGCTCCCAGTCGGTCGGCCTGACGGCAACCGACCCGCCTTGGTGGCCGGAACGATGATCAAGGCCCAACTGTGAACCGCTGACTGGGCCTTGTTCATCGCTCCGGGTAGCCGCATCCGTGCAAGTTACCTAGTCCCCGCAGCGAAGCACTTTGTTCATGTTCTCGAGCGCCGCATTCAGTGCCTCGATAACTGTTGCGGCCGGATGGACTGATCTACACCCCCACTCAATGACTCCGAGCGCAGTGCGAGGCGCGAACATATGCGGACCGCGGATGGCGTTCAAGATCTCCTGAGTCTTGGGGTCGCGCGTGGGATTGAGCGCCGTCAGTATGTCTCCCCATTGGGCATTCCTTTTATGAAGAACGATAACCTCATCGAGCAGCGCCTGCGCTGTGCCCCGGCCTTTGCCGGATGCTCGCGGGCTACTCTGGGGCCGTGCTTTCTGCGTCCTGCCGGGACTTGAGTTGCGCCGCTTCTTTTCAGGCGTCTTGCCAGCCCAGAAGAATGCCGCAACTCCCAATGCGAGGGCAATGAAGAAGAGCCAGTAACTGATTCCCGCAAGCGCCCTAAGAACCAGCAGGCCAGCCATAAAAACGGACGCGATTCCCCATAACTCCATAGGAATGAAAAAAAACGAATGATCGACTCGACCACCATGCGTGTTAAGTCGTCTCCCTTCGCTCCATAAAATGGTACCAGAAAGTAACAGTGAGACGATTGCTGCATATTGCATGTACTGCGGAGAAAATCCCTTACCAAATATTAGGTTAAGCCCACCTACGATGCCAAAAAAAACGCCGAACGTAATGATACCAACCAGTCTGCCAGAGCCCTTGTAAATAATAATCGCGATCATAGGGGTACGTCCTTCAGCGGCCGGCAACGTGGTGTTGAGATGCCGGATCAGTGCCCGCTTGCCCGAACTGGAGGTCGACACGATGCCCTCCTCTTGCGTTTACGAAAAATTAACGCAAGCAGCATGGAGGAAAATTCTAACGCTGGTTCTCCTTTGGAAGCAAGGTTCTTTTGCCTCGTTGCCGGGGGACAGATTCCTATTGAGTAGAGGCGTCATCCTTGGTTCAAGGCGGTTCATGGGGGCCTGGGAGTCGCTGCCGGGCCTGGTGTTCGGACCCGGCCACCCTCATGGATGCCAAGCGCCTTGCAGCCATTTCCCTGACTGGCGACCTGTTCAAGCGGTCTCGATGGCTAGGCCCAATGGTTGGGAGTGGCGACGGCAGAGGATTATCAGTCCTCTGCGGGGGTGTGGACAAGGGAGCCAGGCATCTGAATGGAGTGGACGAGTTCACGCTCGGGCTGCGCCGGCGCCAGAGTGAACGCAGGTCGAGGCTTCAGCCGGTGGTGCCCGCGCGTCGTCGCCGGAGCCTCGCTTCGACCGCCACCGGCTGAAGCCTCGACCTTGTCTTGTCCGGAACCTTTGGGCGGTTCGCCCGTGACGGCGCGGTCGCCATGCGTCGCATGTCCTCGGTAACCGGACAGTCATCAAGACCGGTTAGGCTACCCTCCTTAATTTGCGGATGAGGCGTGGCCCGTCTGACCGGTCACGACGTGAGAAGCAGAACGATGGCTACCAGATACCAATGTCCGAACCGCGGAAAGTGCGGCAAGGCCGACAGCGGCGCGCTGATCCAGTCGGAGGACGGCAGCCCGGCCGCCTGTCCGGAATGCGGCAGCAAACTCGCGCAGCCACAGGGCGGGGGCCGCGGCCTCTTCATCGGTGCCGGCGCACTGATGGTCCTGCTGCTCGGTGTCGGCATCTTGTTGGGCCAGACCCGGACGATCGATTGCGCCGCGCCGGGCCACTGGGATTTCGTCAGCAACAGCTGCATCACCCCGCGGACCCAGGTTTGCACCGCGCCTCAGACAGTCGACGCGCTTACCAACAGGTGCCAAGCACCCACGGTCGCGGCGGCGCCCAGCTGCACCCCGCCCGCAGTCCTGGATCCGGCGAGCAACAGTTGCCAGGCGCCTAAAGCGGCGGCTGCGCCCCACTGTAACGCCCCGGAGTCGCTGGACCCCGTCACCCAGCGCTGCAAGGCACCCGCGGCGCCGCCCGCGCCGGTCGCCGCCACGCTGCTGCGCTTTCACGGCTCCAACACCATCGGCGGCAAGCTGCTGCCGGCGCTGGCCGAGGCCTTCCTGAAAGCGGAGGGCTACACCCAGGTCCACCGGGTGCCGGGTGCCAAGGACGAGGAGGTGTTCATCGTCGGTGAACGCGACGGTGCGCAGGGGCAGATCGCGGTCGAGGCCCACGGCTCCAAGACTGCCTTCACCGATCTGAAGTCCGGCAGCAGCGACATCGGCATGTCTTCGCGCCCGATCAAGTCAGAGGAACGCCAGGCGCTGCTGCCGACGCTGGGCGACCTCAGCGCCAACGCCAGTGAGCACGTGCTGGCGCTCGACGGGATCGCCGTCATCGTCCACCCCGCCAATCCGGTGAAGACGCTGACGCTGGTGCAGCTCGCCGATATCTTCAGCGGGACCCTTACCGACTGGTCCCAGGTCGGCGGCACCGCGGGGGCCATCGCGGTGTATGCCCGCGACCACAAGTCCGGCACCTGGGACTTTTTCAACGAGGCGGTCCTGGTGAAGCACGGTAAGACCCTGGCCGGCACCGCCCAGCGTTTCGAGGACAGCGGCAAGCTCTCCGTGTCCGTCGGCGCCGATCCCCTGGGCATCGGTTTCATCGGACTCAACTATGTCGGCACCAACAAGGCCATCGCCCTGGCCGACACCGGGGTGGAGGCGCGCCGACCCAGCCTCAACACGGTCCGGACCGAGGACTATCTGCTCTCCCGGCGGCTCTTTCTCTACACCGCGCAGACACCCGCCAATGCGAGTGTCTTCAAGTTCATTGAGTTCGCCCTATCCGACGCGGGTCAGTCGGTCGTCAGCAATACCGGCCTGATCACCGTGGCGCTGTCCGAACCCACACCGGCCGGGGACCCGGGCGACGACCCGCGCGCCAAGTCGGTGAAGTGGCGCGAACTGACCGCCAAGGCCGCCGCCGAGATCGGGACCCGCTTTCGCTTTCGCCCCGGTACTGCCGAGCTCGATACCCGCGCCGGCCGTGACATCGGGCGGGTCGCCGGCCTGATCGCCAGCGGTAAGTATCAAGGCCGCTCACTCATGCTCATCGGCTTCACCGATACCGCCGGGCGCCGTGACCAGAACTGCCGACTCTCCCAGGAGCGCGCCGAGATCGTTCGCCAGGAGTTGGCCGTCGAGGGGCTACGGGTGGCGCGGGTGGCCGGCCTGTGTGACGAGGCTCCGGTCGCCTCCAACGACACGCCCGAAGGCCGAGAGAGGAACCGGCGGGTCGAGGTCTGGGTGAATTAGCGCGCGGGCCCCGTTTTGTGGGTCCCAGGCTCCGGCGCGGGAACGAGAAGGCGATTGAAACAAGATACCGTGTCCATGGCGCGCACCGCGCAGACCAGCCGCCGGCCAATCTCTTGGAGTACCGCGTCGCCCGCCTCGTGTCCGGCGCTGTCGTTGACCGCCTTGAAGCCGTCGAGATCCAGATACAGCAGGGCGCAGCATGCCTGATTGCGTTGGGCGATCAGCAGGCTGCGTCCCAGTCGGTCGGCGAACAGGGTGCGGGTCGGCAGTCCGGTGAGTGCATCGAACAGGGCCAGTTCACCGCACCCGCAGATACAGTGTGTGCAGGCGTCGGTTGGCGATGGCGAGCCACTCCCGGCCGTGCAGCACCGAGGCCGCCAGCGCGGTGAGGGCCAGAAGACGCAATCGGTGCGGCCCACTGCTCGGGGCTGGGCTCAGGGATGCGGGCCCGCAGGCGCCGGTCGCCGGTGCCGAGCAGGGCGGTCACGTCCTGGGTACCGATGTGCAACTCCCGGCAGTAGCCGGTGAATGACTGCGGGTCCACGGCGGCGAGGACCAGCCCGCCGAAGGATCCGTCCGGGTTGTCGATGCGCCGCGTGATGCGGAAATGATAGCGGCCGGTGATGCGGCCCGGTTCGACGGCCGAGATGAAGAGCCGGTCTTGCGGGGTCGCTGCATGAAAGCGGAAATACTCCCGGTCGGCCACGCTGCGGTTGCGCGCCGCCGGGTCGTGGCTGATGAGGATGGTCCCCTGGGGGCCGATGAGATAGAGGTTGTGAATCGCGGTCCGGTCGAATGCCAGTGCATCCATAGAGTGCTCGGTCTGCGCCAGCGAGCCGGTTTGGCGGTAGACCCAGCGCAGGCCGTGCAGCAGCGCGTCCACGTGGTTGAGCAGATGCATGGTGTGTGCGCTGAATGCATCCACCGTCAGGCCCGCCTCGTGGGTGGCCTGGGCGATCTCGGTGCCGTAGGTCGCCTGGCTCACATAGGCGCTGCTGCCGAGGATGCCGACGCAGATCAGACCCGCCGTGAGCCACAGCAGCCACACGCGCGACTTGGGCGGGCGTGCGGGTGTCAGGTCCGGCTCGGCAGCGGCGTCCGGGGACTCGATCGGGGATTGAGTCATACTGGGCTCCATGCGGTGCGGCGCGCACTGTCAGCCGGCCATCCACGGCGCGCTGTAGCGTGCGTTGCCGGTATTCATTGTAGCCAAGGTTGGCGATCCTGCAGGGCCGTCAGTTCGGCAGGATGCCGGAATCGATCCCCCATGAGATCAAGCGGGACTGACTGCGGCGGCCCGGCTCTTGAATGGTGGCCAGGAGTTTCTTCGGTCTTGTCGTACCATACGCGAGGGTCGGCGCCGATCAAGGCCGCCAGGGCCTTGCATCACCACCGGTGGCCGTCAGTTGCTTCTCAGCACCACACAGAGCCGAAGGAAGGATGGCCATGTCATGCGCACCGCAAACGTTTTCTGGTTGGTTCTTGGCGCGGCCGATGGCGTCCGTGCTCGCCCTCTGGTGTTCGGTCGCGGCGCTGGCCGAGCCCCCGTCTCAGCAGGCACTCGCCTTGCCGGGCTGCGGCCCGGCGTGGGCCGAACGTCTGTTGGCTGCCGCACAGCAGGGTCAGGACGAGGTCGTGCGGAGTCTGCTTTATTGGGGCACCGCGGCCGAAGCAAGAGACTGCGAGGGTCGCACTGCCTTGCTGATCGCCGCGCAGAAAGGTGACCGCGGCGTCGCGCAGATTCTGCTCGAGGCGGGCGCCGACCCTGACGCCAAGGACCCGGACGGTTGGACTCCTTTGCTTCAGGCATTGCGATACTGGAATTCTCGCGCGCTCGCGTTGGAGCTGCTCGCCCGAGGCGCCAACGTCGATGCCCCAGGCAGCGACGGCACGACCGCGTTGATGCTCGCTGCACGCCAGGGTGATCCGCGGGTCGTCCGGTTGTTGCTCGCCCATGGCGCACCGGTCGATGCCAGGGACGCCAAGGGTATGACGCGCTGACGGTTGCGGCCCGGCAGGGCCACACGCTGGTCGTGAAGGCGCTGCTGACCAATAGCCCCAAAGTTGATGCCAAGACGCGCCACCAGGTCACGGCTTTGCTGGCCGCCGCGCAGAAAGAGCGGACGACAGCCGGCTCATCCCGGGTACCCCGCGCCGTGGGCGTGCCGATCAAGGCCCAGGGCGACACGGACGCGGCGGTCACTGCCCGCGACGGTGCCGGGGAGATGACGTTGTGGCGTGCCGCCTCGGATAGTTCCCCGGAGGTCGTACAGGCGCTGCTCGAGCGGGGTGCGGCGGTCAATGCCAGAGATCGCAGCCGGTCAATCGCCTTGATATCGGCCACGAGCTGTAATGGCCCCCCGGCGACCCTGCGGGCGTTGCTCGACCAGGGTGCCGATTTAAATGCGAAGGCGAGTAACGGCAAGACCGCACTGGCCATGGCCGCATCGCAGCACAGCTTTGAAAAGGCGCTGCTTCTGCTCGAGCGGGGCGCCGTTATCGATGCGCGGGGCAAAGAGGCTACCTCCCTCGTCTCAGGGGCGGCGCACTCCGGCTACCCGGAGCTGGTGCGGGCACTGCTCGAGCGCGGCGCCGATGTCGAGACCCAAAATGAGTATGGCCGCACCCTCTTGTTGGACGCCGCTCCGGAGGGCCATGGCGAGGTCGTGCAGGTACTACTGGAGAAAGGCGCCAACGTCAAGGCCGGGAACCGTGACGGTCAGACCGCCTTGGACGAGGCCGCGAAGCGGGGTGACCTCGAGGTGGTGCAGGCCCTGCTCGCAAAGGGCGCCTATGTCCAGGTCATCAATGCGTAGGGCGACACCCCCTTGTTGAGCGCCGCGCAGCGGGGCAACGCGACGGTCGTGCGGGTCTTGCTCGCACAGGGGGCCAACTCTGAGGCCAAGAACAGCATGGGCGCGACCGCGTTGGAATTTGCGGTGCGTCACGGTGACACGCAGGTCGTCCGGGCGCTGCTCGACCACGCCGCCGCGGCCCAGGTCAAGACTGAGCGCGGGGCTCATCTGGTGCTTGAGGCTGCGCAACGCGGCTACGGCGAGATCGTGCAGGCGCTGCTGGCGAAGGGTGCCGCGGCCGATGCCCGCGGTCAGAATGGCAGGACTGCATTGATGTTCGCCGCAGAGCAAAATCGGGCGGCGCTCGTGCAGGCACTGCTGGATCATGGCGCCGAGGTCGCGGCCAAGGACCAGATGGGTGCCGCCGCCGTGCACTATGCCACGCGGCGCGGCCACCGTGAGATCGTGTGGGCGCTGCTCGGCCAGGGTGCGGCGACCGACGCAAGGCTGTTGGTGGACGCCGCGGGTGGCTGCCACCTGGACCTCGTGCGGGGGCTGCTCGACCGGGGCCTCGCGGTCGAGGCCAGGGATGAGCGCGGTGTAACCGCCTTGGACTATGCCGCGGGGAGCGGTTGCCGCGAGGTCGTCCAGACACTGCTGGGGAAGGGTGCCGCGGTCGATACGCAGGACGCCCGAGGCGCAACCGCCTTGTTCAATGCCGCGCAGAGCGGTTGCGCAGAGGTCGTGCAGACCTTGCTTGACCAGGGTGCCGCGGTTCCGGCCAAGGACAAGGACAAGCGCGGAGAAACCGTCCTGCACGCGGCCGCGCAGAACAATCTCCACGCGGTCGTGCCGGCGCTCCTGGCCCAGGGTGCCGCGGTCGATGCCAAGGACCCAACAGGCCTTACCCCCTTGCTGATCGCCGCGGCCTGGGGCCACGCCGAGGTCGTGCGGGAGTTGCTCGCCCAGGGCGCGGTTCTGGAAGCCCGCGATCCGCGCCGCTGGAGGGACGCCCTGGTCTACTATGCCGAGCGCGAGGTCGAACCGGCGCAGCGGCAGTCGCCTGGACCCGAAAGGATCAGGTTGAAGCCGCCGTGCCAACCGACGCCTGCCGAGATCTGGGTGGAACTGCAACAGGAGGGCCGCTCGGACTGGGCAAAGAGCGATGCCCGCTGGACCGCGTTGATGCTCGCCTCGGTCCTGGGCCACAGGGAGGTGGTGGCAATGCTGCTCGCGCAGGGGGCCGTGGTGGACGCGGCGAGCCAAATGGGCAGGACCTCCTTGATGCTCGCCTCGCTCACCGGAGATATTCAGGTCGTGCGGGCGCTGCTCGACCGGGGTGCCGCGGTGAACGCCAGGAACTCGGATGGCGAGACGGCATTAATGGTCGCCCAGCGCCATGGTCACGCCGATGTCGCGCAGGCACTGCGCGAGAAGGAAGTCCCTGTGCGTCCACCGTTGGGCCTTGGCATCAAGTCACCTTGATCTCGATCCGCTCCCCGCTGCCTGGATCGGCCAAATGGACCGCGCAGGCGATGCAGGGGTCGAAGGAGTGGATGGTGCGCAGGATCTCCAGTGGCTGCTTCACATCGGCCAGTTGGTGATTGTCCGCCAGCGCGGCCTCGTAGGCGCCGGGCTGGTTGGCGGGGTCGCGCGGGCCGGCGTTCCAGGTGGACGGGACCACCGCCTGGTAGTTCTCGATCAGCCCGTCCTTGATGACGATCCAATGGCCCAGCGCGCCGCGCGGGGCCTCCATGAAGCCAGCGCCGCGTGCCTCGCGCGGCCAGGTGGCCGGATCCCAGCGCCCCTCGTTGAAGGTCCGGTCCTCGCCCGCTTTGATGTTGGCGATGAGACTGTCATACCAGCCCTGCATGGCGTCGACCAGAATCTTGGTCTCCAGGGTGCGGGCGGCGGTCCGACCCAGGGTCGAGAAGAGCGCGCGGGGTTCGAGCTTGAGGGTCGAAAGCGTCATGTCGACCAGCTCCTTGGTCTGGGCGTGGCCGGTGGCATACAGCATGAGCACCCGCGCCAGCGGTCCGACCTCCATAGCGTGGCCCTTCCAGCGCGGCGCCTTGAGCCAGGTATAGCCGTCCGTGACGTCGAGTTGGGAGTAGGGCGGTTGGACCCCGCCGCGCCCGTCATAATCGAGTGTGGTCTCGCCGGCGTAGGGATGCAGGCCGGCGTCCTTGCCGCCCCGGTAGTCGTACCAGGCGTGAGAGACGAACTCCTGGACTTGGGAATCGTCGTGCAGGTCCACCTCGTGGATGGTGCTGAGATCGCGGTTGAGGATGGCCCCCCGCGGGAACAGGAAGCCTTCCGGGTCCATGAGCCCGCTGGCGGGCAGGTCCCCGTAGCAGAGGAAGTTGCCGAGCCCCTCGCCGCGCTGGAACCAGTCCGGGTAGAAGCCGGCGATGGCGAGCGTATCCGGCACATAGACCTGATCCACGAACTGCTGCATAGAGGCGATGACGGTCTGTACCTCCGCGAGCTTCTTGGCGTTGATGGCCGAGTCCGAGTTGAGATCGATGGGGCAGGCCACGCCGCCCACCACGAAGTTGGGGTGCGGGTTCTTGCCGCCGAAAATGGCGTGCAGGCGCGCCGCATCGCGCTGCCAGGCCAGGGCCTCCAGATAGTGTGCAACGGCCATCAGGTTGGCCTCCGGCGGCAGCTTGTAGGCCGGGTGGCCCCAGTAGCCGTTGGCGAAGATGCCGAGTTGGCCGGAGTCCACGAAGCCCTTGAGGCGCTTCTGCACGTCCCGGAAATAGCCGGGGGAGGACTTGGGCCAGGGGCTGATGGATTGGGCCAGGGTGGACGTCGCCTCCGGGCTGGCGGACAGCGCGCTCACCACGTCCACCCAATCGAGCGCGTGCAGATGGTAGAAGTGCATCACATGATCGTGCACAAACTGGGCGCCGATCATCAGATTGCGGATCAACTGGGCGTTGGGCGGCAACTCGATCAGCAGCGCCTCCTCCACCGCGCGCACCGAGGCAAGTCCATGTACCAGGGTGCAAACCCCGCAGATGCGCTGCGCAAAGGCCCAGGCGTTGCGCGGGTCGCGGCCCTTTAGGATGGTCTCGATGCCGCGCACCATGGTGCCGGAGCTGTAGGCCTGCGCGATCTTGGCGCCCGCCAGCTCGACCTCGATGCGTAGATGGCCCTCAATGCGGGTGATGGGGTCGACGACGAGGCGTTCGCTCATGATGGGTCCTCTTCTTTATCGACCAAGTGCTCGGCGATCAGTTCGGTGAGACCGATCACCGGGATGTCCATGTTGAAGTGCTCCAGCCCCTCCTCGAGCTGGGTCCGGCAGGAGGCGCACATGGTCACCATCCGCGCCGGCTCCACCTCCTCGATCTGCGCCTTCTTGCGCCGGAAGGCGGCGAGTTTCAGGTCCGCCGCCCGCTCGTTGGAGCCCACCCCGCCGCCCGCACCGCAGCACCACTGGAAGCGCCCGTGCTCGTTCAGCTCGACAAAGTTCCCGGCGACCAGGTCCATCAGATGGCGCTGCTCGTCGATGACGCCGCTCTTGCGCGCCAGGTTGCAGGGGTCGTGCAGTGACAGGCGGTCGGTCTCCAAACCCTCGGTCTTGATCCGGCCCGCGGTGCGCAGTTGGTCCAGTATCTCGATGATGTGGAAGACCTTGAAGGGGTACGACTTGCCGATCAGGTTGGGCCCTTCCCAGCGGATGGCGGTGTAGGCGTGACCGCACTCGGGGCTGATGACGTTTCTTACGCCGAGCGCGACGGCCGCATCCACCACCCGTTGAACCAGGATCTTCGCCACGTCCTTGTTGCCGATCTGGATGCCGGCGTTGGTCGCCTCGAAGCACTGGGTGCTGAGCGTCCAGGTCACTCCGGCGTGGTCGAAGATGCGGGTGATGGCCTCCAGATATTCCGGGAAGTTGATGATCTCCATGGAGGAGAGCATCACCAGATAGTCGACGCCGGCCTGGTCGATCGGTACCGTGAGTCCGGTGCTGGTCTGGACATGGTTGATCTGGACCTGGAGCGTCTTCCACTGGAGCCCCATCGGGCTGCCGGTCTGGATGGCCCGCACGCAGGCGCCGATCAGCCCTTCAGGGGCGTGGCCGGAGGCGACCATGCCCTCGCGCGACTTGCGCACCATCGCCTGGATGTCGTTACCCACCGGGCACACCAGTGAGCAGCGTCCGCACATGGAGCAGGAGTCATAGATCAGCTCCTCCCATTGCGTCAGCATCGCGTCCGTGACCTTCTTGTTGAGTCCCAGCAGCCCCTTGAGCCGGCCGACCAGGGTGAACTCGGCGGCCCAGATGCGGCGCAGGGGTTCCAGTTTGAGGATCGGCGTGTATTTGGGATCGCCGGTCTCAAGATAAAAGGAACAGGACTGGGCGCAAATGCCGCAGTGGACGCAACTGGAGAAGAAGGCGGCCACCGGGCCGTCAATCTCCGCGCGGAAGGCGGCCAGGCCCCGTTCCAGCGTGAATGCCGTGGCGGCTGGCTTCATGACTGGACTCCCCGGCGGCCGAAGCTGGCCCCGTTGTACCACCGTGCGATGAATGCGGTGAAGATGTGGGTGAGCTTGGTGAATGGCAGACAGATCAGCAGGATCTCGGCGCTCAGGATGTGCAGCCCCAGTGCCAGCGGATAGGGGTTGATGATCCGGTTGTAGGCCAGGTAGCCGGAGAGCACCACCAGGAAGACCACGGCCCACACCAGGTAGTCCTCCATGGTGCTGATGCGCTTCTTCACCGGGTGGGTGAGGCGGTGGACCAGGGTCGCGACCAGGGCGACCAGGGTCACGGCGGTGACCAGATTGACCGCCGGGTTGGGCAGGCCCGGCCAGGACAGGCCGAACAGGCTTTGGATCAGGGCGATGTGCGGGATGAAGAGCAGCAGGGTGAGGATGAAACCGAGGTGCCAGAGCCACCCCACCACCACGTCGAAGGGTGCGCGCTTAAGGGTGCCCGGGTCCGCGATGCTGCGGGTGACGACGGCCCGCAGGCCCGGCAGCCATTCACCCGCGCGGGGTTCCGAGTAGTTGGGCTTGCGCCCGATGACCAGGATCTCCAGGATGCGCGCGGCCAGACCCAGGGCGCAGATGCTGATCGCCACGGTGAACAGCGGGCCCTTGGTGAGTAACAGAAAGGCCATGGGGTCGATCATAGTTTCTGCTCCAACTCTTGCACCGTGACCGGTTGGCGGTCGGTCAACTCGGCCCTGACCCGGCTCTTCGCCTTGGTCGCCACCACGCCGCCGATGACTGCGCCGGCCGCACCCGCCGCCAACAGGGCCTTGTCGGGCATGCCGAGCGGCACCGACAACTGCGTATAGAAGCCGCCCGCGTCCCAGAACCGGGGCTCGGAGCAGCCCAGGCAGGGGTGCCCGGCCTCGATCGGCCAACTGATGCCCGCGTTCCAGCGCATGGTGGCGCAGGCGTTATAGGTGCTGGGGCCTTTGCAGCCGAGCCGGTACATGCACCAACCGGCCCGGGCGCCCGCGTCGTCGAAGGTCTCAGCGAACAGGCCCTTGTCATAGAAGGGCCGGCGGTAGCAGCGGTCGTGGATGGACTGGCCGAAGAAGGCGAGCGGCCGGTGGTATTCGTCCAGCTCCGGCAGCCGACCAAAGGTCAGAAAGTGTGCGAGCACCCCGGTGATGACCATGGGGACCGGCGGGCAGCCGGAGACATTGACCACCGGTTTGTCCTTCACCACGTCCATCACCGACACCGCCCCGGTGGGATTGGGGTCAGCGCCCGGCAGCCCCCCGAAGGCGGCGCAGGTGCCGACCGCGATGACGGCCGCGGCGCCCTGCACCGCTGCCATCAGCATGGCGTAGTTGCTGACGCCGGCGATGGTGGAATAACCCGGGTTCGCATCCGGACCGGGCAGTGAGCCGTCGACGATCAGCAAATACTTGCCGTCGTTCTCCTTCATCGCCTGTTCGCGGGCGGACTCGGCGGCGGCCCCGGCGGCGGCCTGGAGGGTGTGGTGATAGTCGAGCGAGATCACCCCCAGGATCAGGTCTTCGATGGTTGGCGAGTGGCTACGCGTGAGTGATTCGGTGCAGCCGGTGCATTCCTGGAAGGACAGCCAGATCACGCTGGGGCGGCGCGCCGCCTCCAGGGCCGCGGCGATGGCCGGGACCGCGCCCGGTGGCAGTGCCATCAGGGAGGCGATAGTGGCACAGTAATTGAAAAAGCTGCGGCGCGTGATGCCTTGGTCGCGCAGGCGCTCACCCAGACTCGTGTGGTTGACTGACATGGTCCCTCCTAAATCAGGCTGGTCAGGACGGTGGATGCGGGTCGCCCGGCGCCGTCGTCAGGCCTTCGAAATTAGCGCTCTTTATAGACTCGATTGTCTTTGCGGGGTCACGGTTGCGTGCCGTCTTGTGCATCCCAGCACGCGAGCAGTGCGCGCACCTGGGCTATGGCCTGCGGGACCGCCGCCGTCACTGCCGGGGTGAGCCCATCGCCCCAGTCGACCAGCGCGGGCTCGATGCCGATCAGTGCACGCCGCGCGGGCAGGCGCTCGGTCAGGCGCACCATATCCATCAGGTCCGCGAGGCTGACCTCGTGGACGCTGGTGGCGGGCCGACTCACCTGGCGGTCCATCGCCGCGCCCTCGAAGACCCGCACGCTGCCCGGGGACTCGCCCATGGCCGCGGCGTCCACTACGATCAGGCGTTCGCACTCCTCAATCGGCGGTGCCAGGGTAAAGCTTAAGGTCCCACCGTCGAGGAACCGCAGTTGCGCGGCGGGCGCAGTCTCGGACTCGAGTTGCGCCACCACCGTGGGTCCCGCTGCCTCGTCCGTGAGCAGCACGTTGCCGAGTCCGAGGATCAGTGTGTTGCAGGTCACCATGCCGCTCCAGTCGGTAGGCGCGGGCCCCAGGCCGCGACGGGCTGCCACGAGTAAAGCCCGTCTTGCCCCGCGGGACCAAGGCGTCTAGTCTGCGTCGCTTCGCCAGGGTTCGGAGGTCGTCCACCGTGTGTCTCGGCATCCCCATGCAAATCCAGTCCATCGACGGCTTCCTCGCCCGCTGCACCGCCAAGGGCGCCGCACGGGAGGTGAACCTGTTCATGCTCCAGCATGAGCCGCCGAGCGTCGGCGACCATGTGGTCGTCCACCTGGGCTACGCCGTCGACCGCGTCAGCGCGGCGGATGCCGCCGCTGCTTGGGAGGTCTACGACGAGATGCTGGCGGCGGCTGGGGGAGATCAGCCACCTGTTCTTTGATATCGGCATGTCAGGTGCCCCAAAGGCGAGCGGAAAGCCAGATTTATAATTGTTTTATAATGCGTTTTTCGCTGCACAACGCTCAAGTCCCGGATGAGCCCTGGGCGAAAAACGCATTAGCGATGGCATACTGACGCTCGGCCTCGGTCTGCGCCGCCACGTCATCGCCCTCCATCAGCGCGCAATTGCTCGCCATGCGCGCCTGCACCGCGGCCCGCCAGGCGGGGTTCTGCCGCTCGGTCTTGAGTCCGGTCGGCGTCGCCTCGGGCGTCGCCTCGGGCGTCAGGGCTGCCGCGGCGGCGGCGGCGACGAAGTGATCGGCCTGCGCCGGCCAATCGGTGTCTTTGCCGCACTGGGTGTAGGTCTTGATCGCATGGCCCTTGGCGGCCTTGAAGGCGTCTTCGAGTTCCCCCGCGCCGACGCCTTCGCGCAGCGCCGTGTCGATGGCGCGCTTGACGCGTTCGTCCTTGCCGAGGTGCGCAACACGCTGGGCGAAGCGGCCACCGAGCAGTCGCTGCCGGTCGGGCGCGAGCGTCTGGACGGCCTCGCGCAGCGCTTGATCGTTGTGAATCTGCGTCATGGGATTTGGGCTCCGGGAACCTGCTGGTCACAGATCGGGCACTGGGCGCTGGGGCAAGCGCCCCAGTCCGTCACCAGAATATCAGCAAATGCCGATGGATGCAGCACTGATGCGGGGCGCCGGGCGATCCCCGGCGTCAGCGGGCCAGACCGCCCGCTTGCCCGTCGTCTGCGCCGGGCCTAAGATCGCTGCCAGACCCGGCCCCGCCGGTTGACCTTTCTATCCGCTCATCGGTGATCAGCATGACGGCCGCCAGTTACGAAACAGACGTGGTTGCCTGGTCGAACGAACAGGCGCGGTTGCTCCGGGCCGGACACTTTGACCAACTCGACCTCGAACACATTGCCGAGGAAATAGAAGACGTGGGCAAGAGCGAACAACGGGAACTCGCCAGTCGCATGGCCGTGTTGATTGCCCACCTCCTCAAGTGGCAGTATCAGCCGGAACGTCAAAGCACCAGTTGGCAGCGCACCATCAGAGAGCAACGCCGGGCGCTCGCCTTCCATCTCAAACAGGTCCCCAGTCTGAAGCCAAAGCTTGCCGATCCCGAATGGCAAGAGGCGATATGGGCCGATGCAGTGACGCTCGCCATCAATGAAACCGGGATGGGTGGGTTTCCTGACCAGTGCCCTTGGGCGGTTGCAGACATCCTGGCGCAGGAGTGGCTGCCTGCGGGCTGAGTCATCGTTACTGCGTCCGAGACGCCCCCAACGGCGCTAAGGACTTGATCATCTTTCCGGCCAGCTGCCATCTTCTGGAGTCCAAGTCTTCAGCCTTGGTCCTGTCCATCCAAGGCTGAAGCCTTGGACTCCGGCCCCGGTGTGGCCGGGACGACGATCACGACCTCTTTCGCGGCGGGCGGGAATTGGCGAGCGAGTAGCGCGGCAATCGGATCGTGAATAGCAATATAAATCAGCGCCGCGCTCAGGTTCAATAACAGAAAAGCCCAGGCCGCCTGCAATGCGGGATCCGGGCTGAGCCGGGCGATCAAGGCCATGACCAGCGGGATATGCAGGTATATTTCAATATAATAAAAGATAATGAAGAGTGCCGCGCCGGTGACGTTGAAGAGATTCTCGAACCGCACCAGTTGACGTGCTGATCCGCTCAGCGCGGCACCGAGCAGCGCCTTGAAGGCGGTCGAGCCCAGCGCCGCGCCATAGATAACCAGTAAGACTTCCTCGCTCGTCAGAATATCTCCCTTGGCCAGGCCGATCGCGACCACCACGACGGCGGTCGAGGATTGCACGATGAATCCCAGCAAGACGCCGACGAAGATGTTCAGTCCATGCCACTCACCTGCCACGGCCAGGACCTGCTCGAACCAGGGCTCCGCGCGCAACGGGCGCACGCCATCCAGCATCATTTCGATGCCCAGAAATATCAGCCCCAGTCCGAACGCGACGCTGAGGACATTTCGCAGCCGCTCTTCCTTGCTGAAATAGAGCAGGATGGATGACACGCCGACCAGAAAAAAGACCGCCGTCCGGATCTTGAAGGATATCAGAAAAGGTATGAGGCAATTGCCGACACTGAAACCGGTCAGGACGGACATCGCTTGACTCGCGGTAACGCTGCCGACTGAAATGAGGCTCGCCAGAGTGAACATCGCCGCCGATGTACTCTGCAGTGCCGCACCGGCGCCCACTCCGAGTAACAGTGCCTTCCAGCGCGGTGTCATATACCGCGCCGCCAGGTGAAGAAACCTGGGGCCACCAATGCGCTTGAGTGAATCTGACAAGAGGCTGATGCCAGTCAGCAATAGCCCGATACCCAACAACAAGAGCGCCAGCGGCAGCATGCGATTGGTTGCGCCTGCCGCTACTCAGGTGCCCAACACATAGGTCCCCGGTGCCGCGCAGATCGGGTATAGGCCCTTGTCCGGCGCCCCCAGCGGCGGCGGGGCCACGCGCTGTTCAGCCGAATGCTCGGCGAGCCACCCCTGCCAGGCCGGCCACCAGGAGCCACTCTGGGTGGGTGTCGTCGCCTGCCAGGTATCGGCATCGATATAGCAATCCCGATCGCTGCGATGGGCCATCTGGTAGCGGCGCCGGGCATGCCCCGGCTCGCTGACGATGCCAGCATTGTGGCCGCCGCTCGTGAGTACAAAGGTGACCTCGTCGGCGTCTGTCAACAGATTGATCTTATAGACGGAACGCCAGGGCGCGATGTGGTCCTGTTCGGTGGCGACGGCAAAGATCGGCGCGCGGATATCGGTGATGGCGATGGGGCGATCATTGACCTTGTAATGGCCGCTTGCCACCTTGTTGCCGAGGAAAAGCTGGCGTAGGTACTCCGAATGCATGCGGAAGGGCATCCGGGTTGGATCGGCGTTCCAGGCCATGAGGTCGGTCTGGGATTGACGCTGACCCAACAGATAGTCATGGACCATGCGCGACCAGATCAGGTCATTGGAGCGCAGCAACTGGAATGCGCCCGCCATCTGATCGGCATCCAGGCCGCCTTGCTCCCACATCATGTCTTCCAGAAACGCCACCTGGCTTTCGTTGATGAACAACAGTAGTTCGCCGGCCTCGCTGAAATCGGTCTGGGCCGCGAGCAGGGTCAGTGTCTTGATGCGGTGATCGCCGTCGCGCGACATGGCGGCGGCAGCGATGGTGAGCAGGGTTCCCCCCAGACAATAGCCGACCGCGTGGATCTTGCGATGTGGCAGGACCGCGCTCACTGCATCCAGCGCCGCCATCAGCCCCGCTTGCAGATAATCATCCATGCCGAGATCACGGTCCTGGGGGCGCGGATTGATCCAGGAGATGGTAAAGACGGTGTGCCCCTGCTCCACCAGATAGCGGATCATAGAATTATGGGGCGACAGGTCGAGAATGTAATACTTCATGATCCAGGCGGGCACGATCAGCACCGGCTCGGCATAGACCTGCGGTGTCGTTGGCTGATACTGGATCAATTCGATCAGATGGTTGCGGAAGATGACCTGCCCGGGTGTGATCGCGACATCGCGCCCGACCACAAACCTTTCAATGGTGTCGTCCGGGCGTTGGCCGCCGATCTGGCTTTTCATGTCGGCCATGAAATTGGCCCAGCCGCGGACCAGGTTCTGGCCACCTTCCTCCATCGTGGCCTTGAGTATCTCCGGGTTGGTGAGCGGGGAGTTCGCCGGCGAAAACATATCGAGAATCTGCCGGGTCACGAATGAGACGATGGCCTCGTTGCGCTTGTCGACTCCGCGGTTGTCGGTGGTGGCGTTGTGCCACCACTGCTGGGTGAGCAGGAATGACTGATAAATGAGGTTATAGGGCCATTGCTGCCAGCCCGGGTCGGCGAACCGCCGATCCTGGGGCAGGGGCTCGATACAGGGCGGTGCCTGGTGGTCGTGCATCGACTCGCCGGCGTACAGGGTAAATCGCACCATTTTACGGACGGCCTTTTCGGTCAACAGCGCCTGTTTACCCGGCGCCAGCCCGAGATGCACCAGCCAGTCGAAATAGGCCATGGCCAGCACCGCCGGGGAGATGCCCCCCGTGCTGCGGGCGAGATTGGCGTTGACCATCCGGTCGATGGTTTCGGGGATGTGTGCCCCGAGGAACGAGTGCTCGATGCCCTCGCGGCGGCGCGGCGGGGCGGAGCGGTCGGTCGGCCGATCGGTGGTTGGGGTCGTCGGCTTGGGCGCGTTCGCGGCCGGCTCGGATACAGGAACGCGCGCCGCGGCGGTCGGGAGTGGTTCGTTGGCGTCTGACATGGTGGCGCACCTGCGGCGGTCGGATCTAAAGGGTCTTGGGCGCCAAGCAAGTTTGCAGCAACGCCCGCTGGCAGCAATGCTCGTAAGTTTAGGCGGTCTCGACGGGGTAAGCATAGCGCATCGCGCGGCCGGCGGGCCGCTCCTCGGACCGCGGTCGGTCTGCCGCAAGGGTCGGTGCCGGAGTCTTGAGGCCCGGATCGAGTGTGATCACCTGAAGGCCCATATTCGGCCGCGTGCAGGGCAGCGACGCCCGCGGCCGGGGTGACCGGGCTGCTTCGTGCAGTGGACCCGGTTCCGGTAGTTGCCTGCATTGAGCCCCGACATGATAATGATCCGAATCATGCCGCCCCGCCGGCGGCCTCCCTCCCACACCGACAGGAACATAACAGCATGAAGATCGGGGTTCCCCTGGAGACTCGGGCGGGAGAGGCGCGTGTCGCGTCTACGCCCGAGGTGATCAAGAAGCTCGTGGCCAAGGGCTTCGAGGTGTTGGTTGAACGCGGTGCCGGGGTGCGGGCCGGTTATCCGGACGCCGACTATGAGTCGGTCGGTGCGCGGCTCACCGATCGCGCCGGCGCCTACGACAGCGACCTGCTGCTCAAGGTCAGGCGCCCCGAGGCGGCGGACGTCGCGGCCATGTGCCCGGGTGGCATCTATATCGGGCTCATGGAGGCCTGCGGTGAGGACGAGATGGCCGCCGCCATGCGCGCCAAGGGTATCCGGGTGCTCGCCATGGAGCGCATGCCCCGGACCTCGCGTGCCCAGTCGATGGACGTGCTGTCCTCGCAGGCCAACATCGCCGGCTACCGGGCGGTGATCGAGGCGGCGGCCCGCTACGGGCGCTTCTTCCCGATGATGATGACCTCCGCCGGCTCGGCCAAGCCGGCCCGGCTGGTGGTCTTGGGGGTCGGGGTGGCGGGCCTGCAGGCGATTGCGACCGCCCGCCGGCTGGGTGCCGAGGTCTTTGCCTACGACGTGCGCCCCGAGACGCGCGAGCAGATCCTCTCGCTCGGCGCCAAGCCGATCGATCTCGACCTCGGGGAGAGCGGGGCGGGGACCGGCGGCTATGCCAAGGAACTGTCCGACGAGGCCAAGGCGCGCCAGCAGGCGGCCCTGGCCGACCAACTGGCCAAGGCCCATGTCATCATCACCACCGCGCAGATCCCCTGTCGGCCGGCCCCGGTGCTGGTGACCGAGGCGGTGGTGCAGCGCCTGCGCCCGGGCTCGGTGATCGTGGACCTGGCGGCGGCCGGTGGCGGTAACTGCCCGCTGACCGTCGCGGACCAGGTGGTGGAGCGTCATGGGGTGGTGATCGTGGGCCATACCAATTACCCGTCCATGGTGGCCGCCGATGCCTCCGCCTTCTACGCCAAGAACCTGTTCAACCTGATCGAGATCATGGTCGATAAGGGCGACGCCGGACCGGTGTTGAAGGATCTGAGCAAGGACGACATCACGCAGGCAATGCTGGGGTAGGGCGCGCCGCGCCCACCGCCGCAGCCGGAACCCTCAATCCCACGGTGCGCCCGGCGCACCCAACGGAAACCAATGCCATGTCTGAATCGCTGCTTGCCCTCTATGTCTTTGTACTGGCCTGTTTTATAGGCTATTACGTCATTTGGGGCGTCACGCCCTCGCTGCATACCCCACTGGTGGCACTGACCAATGCCATCTCCGGCATCGTGGTGGTCGGCGCCCTGCTGGTGGCCGGGTCCGAGCAGGCCGGCATCGGCACCGAGCTGCTCGGCTTTCTCGCCGTGCTGCTCGCCTCGATCAATGTCTTCGGTGGTTTCCTGGTGACCCACCGGATGCTTTCCATGTTCAAGAAGAAGGCCAAGTAGGGGCGTCGCTCCCCGGTCCACCCGACGCTTAACCAACTTTAAGGAATGCCCATGGAATTCTCTGTCAATACCCAGGCGGTGGCCTATCTGGTCTCTGCCATCCTCTTCATCTTCGCGTTGAAGGGGCTTACCCATCCCGCCTCGGCGCGCCGCGGCAATTTCTATGGCATGCTCGGCATGGTGATCGCCGTGGCCGCCACCCTGCTCGGCCATGAGGTCCGCTCCTACGGCTTCATCATCGCCGGCGTGGCCGGCGGGGCGGTGATCGGCACCATCCTGGCGATGCGCATCCAGATGACCGCCATGCCCCAACTGGTGGCGGCCCTGCACAGCTTCGTCGGTCTGGCGGCGGTGCTGGTGGCGATCGGCACCTTTATCAATACCGGCCACCCGGGTGCGGTGATGATGGGTGAACTCTCGGCCGGTGTCATCATCGGTGCCATCACCTGCACCGGTTCCGTGATTGCTTTCGGCAAACTCCAGGGCCTGCTGAGCGGTGCGCCGGTCAAGTTCACCGGTCAACACCTGCTCAATGCCGCGTTGGGCATCGCCACCATCGGGCTGGGCGTCCACTTTGCCATGACCGGGGCCGTGTGGGCGCTCGCCATCATGACGCTGCTGGCCTTCGTCATCGGTGTGACCCTGATCATCCCGATCGGCGGCGCGGACATGCCGGTCGTCATCTCCATGCTCAACAGCTACTCGGGCTGGGCGGCGGCGGCCACGGGCTTCACTCTGCACAACAACCTGTTGATCATCGTCGGCGCCCTGGTCGGATTCTCCGGCGCCATCCTCTCCTTCATCATGTGCAAGGCGATGAACCGCTCCATCATCAACGTGGTGTTCGGCGGCTTCGGCTCCGGTGATGAAACGGGGGACCCGAGCGCTGGCGCGCAGGCCGCGCAGCGCGGTGTCAAGTCGTCCTCGGTGGAGGATGCGGTCTATTGGATGGAGGACGCGAACAAGGTCATCATCATCCCCGGCTACGGCATGGCCGTGGCACAGGCCCAGCACTCATGCAAAGAGCTGATGGAGCAGCTGGAGGCGCGCGGGGTGGAGGTCAGGTTCGCGATCCACCCGGTGGCGGGCCGCATGCCTGGTCACATGAACGTGCTGCTGGCGGAGGCCGACATCCCCTACGACCGCGTGCTGGAGATGGACGAGATCAATCCGGAGTTCCCGGGCGCCGACGTGGCCCTGGTCGTGGGCGCCAACGACGTGGTGAATCCGGCCGCCAAGGAGGACAAGACGAGCCCCATCTATGGGATGCCGATCCTGGAGGCGGGCAAGGCACGGCAGGTCTTCTTCCTCAAGCGCTCCATGCGCCCGGGCTATTCCGGCGTGGATAACCTACTGTTCTACAGAGAGAATACCTCGCTGGTCTTCGGTGACGCCAAGGACACCATCGAGGGGATGGTGAATGCGCTCAAGGGGTCCGCGCATTGACCCGGTCCGCGCCGCGGGGTCCGGCGACGGACCCCGCCATACGCTGGCACCTGGTGGTGGGGTTATTGATTGGTGTAGCCCTGGGTAGCGGGGGAGGGTACTACTTTGCGGCCCATTCCCGCTCGCCGTCGGCTGCCGACAGTGCGGCCGCCACGCCCGGTCGGGCGGACGCGGTCAGGGCCGGCGGACGTTTTGTCCAAGCCGATCCCGCTGACCGTATCCATTACGGCAGCGGGGGGCTCACCGTCTATGACGACCGGATCGAACTGGGGGAAGACTTCGCCGTCGGCCCCGGACCCAAGTATCACCTCTATCTGGTGCCCCAAAAGGGGGTCGACCCGGATACGCGGGTGGAGGAGACCATGTTCATCGACCTGGGGCCGCTCAAGTCATTCACCGGTATCCAGGCCTATCCCATCCCGGCGGGAGTCGCCGTGCGTGATTACGCAACGGTGGTGGTCTGGTGTGAGCAATTCAATACGCTCATCTCACCGGCAGAGTTGGCCGCGAGTCAGTAAGCGACTGACAGCTGGTCTCATATCCCTGCGCTCATGGTCCCACAACTGCGCGCCAACCGGCGCGGCCGGGCAGTGCCTGCGCCATATCGACATAAGTCGCCGTGACGGCCTTCGCGGCAGTGATGTTGCTCAAGGTGCAAGTCCTTCCGGCTTGGCCCGCGCAGTCCCCGCGCCAACCGGCGAAGCCATAACCGGGGTTGGCGGTGGCCGCACAGAGGCTCGTGCTGCCCTCGTCCACCGGGTTGGGCGTACAGCTTGCCACGCCGCCTGCTGCGGGCGCGGCGCTGGCGGTGATGGCGTAGCTGTTGAGGTTGGTGGTGACAAATGAAAAGGCATCGGTCGCGAAGCCGGCACCACCCGACATGATCTCCTCGCCCGCCTCCAGATCATGCAAGTACCAGGAGCGATCCAGATACCCGCGCGCCAAGGCATCCCTAATGAAGTCATTGAGATCGAGATTGACGGCAGTCACCCGCTGCGGCTGCCGGTAGGCGATGTACTGCCAGTTACGCCCCGCGTTGGGTGCGTCATACCAGACCTCCCAGGTGGCGCCGCCGATGGTCGTCGTAGCAACCCGCGTACCGCTTGGCACCATGCCGTTGGAATCGAGCCAAATCATCAATTCGCCGCCGCCGTCATAGCCGAGTTGCGCATCCGGTGCCTGGCGAGGACTGAACCAGGCCTCGGCCGCGATATTTCCGGTGACGGAGGGCGCGGGCGTGACGCTCCAGCTAAAGGGCGCCCTGGCGATCCTGCCGATCGCCACCGGCATGCCGCTATTGGTCGTACAAGTGGCCCAATGGCATCCCCGAAAAATCGATGGGTAAGAAGCGACCGTGGTGGCATTGTGCGCCGATTGTGACACCGCGAAACCCGCGACCGTCGGGTCGACCTTTACACATTGGGTAGTCGTCGCGTTCCACACATTGTTCTGGACACTATATTCCCCTTGCATCACGGGGACGGTGCCGAACTGTTGACATTCTTCGACCGCCGAGGGGCCGAATACCGGATAGGCCTTGGCGTACTGATTGTTAGTCTCGTTGGCCTCTGACGCCTGGCAGGCGCTGTCAACGAAGGCCCGCAGGGTCTTGGCGCCGGCGACACCTGCGGGCAGACCGGTGACCGTGACGGTCTGGCTCTCGCCAACCGCGAGGCTCGGCAGAGCAGCCGATTGGTCACCCACGGCGCCGCAGAACTGCGCGCCGGTCTGGTCGCCCCAGACCTGGAGTGCCCCCGGATTGCCGGCAGCCGTACCCTGGTTCGTCACCGTCACCGCGGCACTGAAGGTGCCGTTGGCGCTTGGGCTGGCTGGAGTCAGGGTGACGCCGGTCACGATGAAATCGGGTGCCACGACCGTATAGGGCTGGGTGGTCTGATTGTTGGTGGTGTCGCTCTCCGCAGCCGAACAGGCGCTGTTGATGAAGGCGCGCAGGGTCTTGGCCCCAGCCGCACCCGCCGACAGGCCGCTGAAGCTGACCGTCCGGATCGCGCCCACCGCCAGGGGCGACAGGGTGCTCGTTTGATCCCCCACCGCACCGCAGGGTTGGGCGCCCGCCTGGTCGGCCCAGACCTGGAGGGTCCGCGGCTCCCCGGCCGCCGTACCCTGGTTCTTGACCGTGACATCGACATCGAAATAACCGTTGACACTCGGGCTGCCGAGCGGCAACGAAATCCCGGTAACCACGAAGTCGGGCATCTGACCGATCCCGAGGACCTTTCCCGGATTGGCGTTATCCGTGGTGGTGCCGTCGCCGAGTTGGCCATACGCATTCGAACCCCAAGCCCAGAGCTTACCGTCGGTCGTGAGGACCAGGGTGTGAGCGCTAGAGCCGCCCGCTACCGCCGCGACCCCGCTAAGCGCCTGCAACGGACTCAGACGATTCGTGGTCGTGCCGTCGCCGAGTTGGCCATATGCATTCCAACCCCATGCCCACAGGCTGCCGTCGGGCTTCAGCGCCAGGGTATGAGCAGCACCGGCCGCCACGGCCGCAACCCCGCTTAGAACCTGGACCGGAGTGCCTCGATACGTGGTTGAACCATCGCCGAGTGCGCCAGCCCCGTTGTACCCCCAGGCCCACAGGCTGCCATCAGGCGTGAGTGCCAGGCTGTAATTACTACCGGCTGCCACGGCCGCAAACCCGCTCAGGACCTGGATCGGAGTCGCTTGATTGTCGTAGTTCGTGGCGCCACCGAGCTGACCATAGGTGTTATTCCCCCAGGCCCAGAGGCTGCCATCAGTCCTGATGGCCAATGTATGGTAAGCACCTGCCGCCATGGCCGCGACCCCGGTCAGGATGAGAACGGGGCTCGGCTGATCCGTGGTCGTTCCGTCGCCGACTTGGCCACACCAGTTCCAACCCCAGGCCCAAAGCTTGCCGTCGGTCGTGAGGGCCAGGGTGTGATAGGCACCGGCCGCCACGGCCGCGACTCCCGTGAGTATCTTGACTGGAGTCAACTGACTCGCGGTTATGACGTCACCAAGCTGACCGTTGCCAAGCTGACCATGCGCGTTCTCCCCCCAAGCCCACAGACTACCGTCGGTCTTGAGAGCGACGGTATGAGCCTCTCCCGACACGACGGTCGCGACCCCAGTCAGGACGCGGACCGGATTCGAGCGATTGTTCCAAGTGCCGTCACCGACCGCAACACCCTGCCCCCAGGCCCACAGGTCGCCGGCAGCATCGATAAACAGACTCTGCCCCCAACCCGCCGCCAGCCGCCGCATATCCGCATTGCCGCCCGGATAGCCGATGACCGTCTGGTTGTCGGTCTCGTCGGTCTCTGCCGTCAAACAGGCGCTGTCCACAAAGGCGCGCAGGGACTTGACCCCGAGCGCGCCGGCAGGCAGGCCGGTGACGGTAAAGGTCTGGCTGGCACCCGCCGCCAGGGTCGGCAGGGCGACTGACTGGTCGCCGACAGCACCGCAGGTCTGCACCGCGGGTTGATCGGCCCATACTTGCAGGGTTCCTGCCGCCCCATCCGCGGTACCCCCATTGGTCACCGTGATCTTGGCCTCGAAGGTGCCATTGACCGGTGCGGTATGCGGATTGACCACGATCTCGCTCACCGAAAAGTCAGGGGCCGGTGCCGACACGTGATAGGCCGTCGCGCTCTGGTTGTTGGCCTCCTCCGTTTCCGGGGTCGCACAAGCGCTGTCGACAAAGGCGCGCAGGGTCTTGGCCCCGAGCGCACCGGCCGGCAGACCGGTAAAGGTGACGGACTGGCTGGCACCCGCCGCCAGGCTTGGCAGGGTGGCGGATTGGTCGCCGATGGCGCCACAGTCCTGCACCGCGGACTGGTCGGCCCAGACCTGGAGCAGCGCCCCGGACGCGGTGGCCACCGTGCCCTTGTTGGTCACCGTCACACTGACGTCGAAGGTCCCGCCAGGCACCGGGCTGCGCGGTTTCAACACCACCGCGCTCACTGCCAGGTCGATGTCCTGCGGCACCACGGTGTAGGGGGTGGCCTGCTGGTTGTTGGTCTCGTCGCTCTCCGTGGTCTGGCATTGGCTATCGATGAAGGCGCGCAGGGTCTTGGCGCCGGCCACACCTGCCGGCAGACCGCTGACCGTGATCGTCTGGCTCTCGCCGACCGCGAGGCTCGGCAGCGTCGCCGATTGGTCACCCACCGCGCCGCAGAACTGCGCGTCGGTCTGGTCGGCCCAGACCCGGAGTGTCCCCGGATTGCCGGGGGCCATACCTTGGTTCGTTACCGTCACCGCGGCGTCGAGGGTGCCATTGGCGCTTGGGCTGCTCGGCGTCAGGGTGACGGCGGTTACCACGAAATCGGGGGCCACGACCGTGTAGGACTGGACGGTCTGGTTGTTGGTGGTGTCGGCCTCCGCAACTGAGCAGTCACTGTTGATGAAGGCGCGCAGCATCTTGGGGCCACCGACCCCCGACGACAGGCTAAAGGTAACGGTCTGGCTCTCGTCCACCGCGAGACGCCTCAGGGTCGCGGCTTGATCGCCCAGGGCCGGGCAGCCCTGCGGCGCGGACTCGTTGGCCCAGATTTGGAGTGTCCCCGGCTCGCCGACCACCATGCCCTGGTTCGTCACCGTCACATCGGCACTGAAGGTGCCGTTGATACTCGGACTACCAGGCGTCAGTAAGACACTGGCGACCACAAAGTCGGGTAGTTGACCAAATCTGCGGACGCCCCCCGGACTCGAACGATCGATCGTCGTACCGTCACCGAGCTGACCTCCGGGATTAAACCCCCAGGCCAAGAGTTGACCGTCTGTCGTCAAGGCAAGGCTGTGGAACCCCCCAGCCGCCATAGCCGCGATCCCGGTCATTACCTGGACCGGGGTGGTCGGGTGGATCCCATTGTCGAAGGCACCAACGCCAAGTTGGCCAACCGCGTTGGACCCCCAAGCCCACAGACTGCCGTCGGTCTTCAGGGCCAGGGTATGATCTTGTTTTCCTCCGGTTGCGGCCACGACTCCGGTTAGGACCTCGATCGGATTCGGGCTAGTCGTGATCGTACCGTCACCGACCTGGCCTGAGTTATTCGCCCCCCAGGCCAACAGTTTACCGTCTGTCATAACGGCGAAGCTGTCGCCCCCCCCAGACGTCACGTTCGCAACTCCGGTCAGGACCTTGATCGGAATCAGACTATCCGTAGTCGTGCCGTCTCCGAGCGAGCCAGCCAAGTTGCACCCCCAGGCCCACAGGCTGCCATCGGTCTTGACTGCCAGCGTGTATGGCGCTCCGCCCGCCACGGCCGCAACCCCGGTCATGACCTGGGCGGGTAGCCCCGTACTCGTGGCGATACCAAGCTTGCCACATGTATTCGATCCCCACGCCCACAGGCTACCATCACTCTTGATTGCCAGCGTGTGATTATGTCCGGCCGCCACGGCCACAACCCCGGTCATAATCTGGACCGGAACTAGACTATTGATCCCAGTGTCGTGACCGAGTTCGCCATTCGCGTTATTGCCCCAGGCCCACAGGCTGCCGTCGGTCTTGATGGCCAGGGAGTGGAAAGTCCCGGCCGCCACGGCCGCGACGTCGGTTAGCACATGAACCGGACTTTCGCGGTTTGTGGTCGTATTATCGCCGAGCTGGCCATACCAATTATCCCCCCAGGCCCACAGGTCGCCAGTGGCGTCGATAAACAGGCTATGTACGTTCCCAGCAGCCAACCGCCGCATATCCGCATTGCCCCCCGCGGCAACCGCCGCCACCAGAGGCGAGGTCAGCAGCTGGTTCAGCGCAGTGGCATTGACCCGCACCGTAAGGCTGGCCTCGCCCGGCACATGCAGCGGCGAGTCGTAGGACCCGGCGGTCAATCCGAGCAACAGGTCCTGCGCCGCCTGGTCCCAGTCGGCCGGCAGGGGGGGCACCGCGGCGCCTGCCGGTGCGTTCAGGTCCACCCGCACCTGCACCCACCCAGCGATCGAGACCCGATCGCGCAGCGCCTGCTCGGTCACCGCCGGTGTTGCGGCCACCGCGAGCGAATTCCGTCCGCACCAGGGCGCCGCCAAGCGTCAGGCAAAGGACCATGATCGAACAGAAGCCGATGGCTCCGGCGTATCGGGTGCCCTGCATAGAACGGTGCCAAACAGATCGGACGGACATGACTCATCCCCCTCGCTGCGCGTGTCGTTGGCTGCGTGCTACATCTATTGTTTGCAGTGGTCCCGGCCAGCCGGTCTTGATGGGCTCGGCACTGCCAATGGCACCGGGTCAGCGACGGATGGTGCAGCGGCTTAGGCCGTCCAACCCGGCGCGGGGACCTGAACGCCCCCGTTTACATCAGGGTTGAGCGCGCTTGGCAACCTTTACGCGTCAGAAAAAGCGAGCAGCACCAATGACCAACGATAATGGTCTGGTCTTATTCTTGCCTCTGGCGGGGTAGGCGATGGGTGGTCGCGTGACAGCGGTCCCGCCCAAGCCCTCCATGGCTTGGCTTTCCGGCGGCAGGCCCAACGCCTTGCGACCACCCGTCGCGGCCTGGGGACCGCTGCTGCGGCGGTAGGCGCGGCCCCCAGGCGCGACGAAGTCACCCGGATTGCAATGCTTAGAGCGACGCCTCCGCGATCCGCGCCTCCGCCTCTTTGTCGCGCTCGATCAGTGCATAGGCGGAATGGTTGTGGATCGACTCGAAGTTCTCGGACTCCACCACATAGGCCGCCACCCGCTCATCGGCATTGAGGCGGGTGGCCACGTCGCGCACCATGTCTTCCACGAACTTGGGGTTGTCATAGGCGTGCTCGGTGACGAATTTCTCGTCCGGGCGTTTCAATAGCCCATAGAGCTCGGATGAGGCCTCGCGCTCCACCAGCTCGATGATGTCCTCGATCCAGATGAAGCCGCGGGTGCGCACCTGCACCGTCACATGCGAGCGCTGGTTGTGGGCGCCGTAGGCGGAGATCTCTTTGGAGCAGGGGCAGAGGCTCGTCACCGGCACCACTACCTTGATCTCCAGGGTCGGGACGCCGTCGCGGATCTCGCCGATGAAGGTCACCTCGTAGTCCAGTAGGCTCTCGACACCGGTCACTGGCGCGCGCTTGTTCACGAAAAAGGGGAAGCGCATCTCGATATGGCCGGCCGCGGACTCCAGCCGGGCGGACATCTCCTTGAGCATCTCTGTGAAGGCATCCACGCTCAGTTCGCGCTCATGGCTGTTTAAGATTTGCACGAAGCGTGACATGTGCGTGCCCTTGAAATTGTGGGGCAGGTACACGTACATGTTGAAGTTGGCCACCGTGTGCTGCTCCAGGCCGCCGCGGTCGCGCACCCGCACCGGGTGGCGGATATCCTTGATTCCGACCCGGTCGATGGCGATACGGCGGGTGTCCGCACTCGCCTGCACGTCGGCGATGCCCGGCGCGCAGCAGGGTGCATCACTGGGCCTGGACTCGGGTGTGGATTCGCTTGCTTGCTGCATGCAGTCTTCCTCGACGGGACCTTTCGGCCTGATTGATCCGGCAACTGGGTGTCCGGCGACGGCCAGACAACCGCGCAAACGCGCGGTTAGGCGTCCGCGGCCGCAACCCCGGACACCTCAGCGCCTGGCAAACCGATTATTATCGGGTGTTGGCCCGGGCTAGGCAAACCAGGTGCGCTGCGGGCGGCGTCCCGTCTCAGCGCCGCCTAGCCATTGCCTGATAGGCGCCGCTGGACAAAAAAACACCTAAGGTGACCGCCGCAATTCCGATGTAATCGACCGGTTTGGGCGTTTCACCGAGCAGCGGTATCGCCGCCAGCATCGCCAGCACCGGGACCAGTGAGGCGAAGCTGGCGCCCAACGAGGCCCCCAGAATGCCGACCGCCCTGGTGTAGGCATACAGCGAAACGATCGCCACGAACACGCCCTGATAGACAGTCTGGATGATGAGTGCGCTCCAGGGTGCGGCGGCCAGGCGGTGCGGCAGCCACAGTGCGTAGACCGGCAAATACCAGGCCGCGGACACGACTGAGACGACGGCGGCGGCGTGTAATGCCGTGAAACCCTTGGCTCCGGCGCGGCGCATGGCCACCGTGAAGCTGGCCCAACACAGGGCCGCCAGGAGAAACAGCAGGTGGCCGCGCCACCAGCCCGCGGCGAAGTCGGTCAGACCGGCGCCGACGAAGATCACAATGCCGACCGGAATCAACAGCAGCCCGACCCGACGCGACTCCGAAATCGGTTCGTGCAGAAAGAGCATCGCGAGCGCCGCGGTCCACAGGGGCATGGTGCCGGGGATCAGTGCACCGGCGTGGGCGGCCGGCGCAAATTGCAGTCCACCGGAGGCGATGAGTACATAGGGCACCCCGGCGCCCGCACAGATCACCGCCAAGAGCGGCAGGCCGACCTGGCGCACCGCGAACCCTTGGCGGATGACGATCGGCAATAGCAGCGCACCGGCACAGCCGAACCGCAGTGCCGTGATATCGAAGGGTGAGAGTGAGGTGGTCACGCCGAAGCGGGTCAACAGGATCCAGCCCACCCAGATCGAAATGGCGAACAGCCCCCAAAGTGCGCCCGTGACATAGGATGCAGGCGGCAGGGTCGGGTCGGTCGAAGGCATCTGAGGTCCGGCGGGCGGGGCGACAGGGCGCGTGGCGGCAGGCAAGGGGCGAGCGTTGGTGCCGCCCTGGTAGGTGGCTGGCGTCCGCGGTGCCGTCGCAAAGACCACGCAGTGTGGTCATCATACCCATTTTGCTGCGCGTCGTCCTGCGCAGCCGCCGCCGACCGGCTATGCTTGCCGTCTATGGCTGACCCCGTCGTTGCCAGCGGCGGGTCAAGTTGCGTTGTTGTCCTGTTTCAATGGGAGAGGCAAACGACATGAAGATGCAATCGGCGATCGTCGCGTTGGCGTTGGTGCTCGGCGTGCGGGGCGCGGCGGCGCTGGATGCGAGCACGACGGTGCAGGTGACCCCCTTGCTGAAGACCACGACCACTTGGAACGGCGCGCCGCTGGCCTATCCGTCCGGGCCGGCGCAAGTTACCGCGCTGCAGATTGAGATCGCCCCGGGAGGGGAAACCGGCTGGCATCGGCACCCGGTCCCGTCCTTTGCCTTCGTGTTACAGGGCACCCTGGAGGTCACGACGGAAGCCGGTTTGGTGAACCATCTGGAGGCAGGCCAGGCACTCGCGGAAGTGGTCAACACCGTGCACAACGGACGCAATGTCGGCACTGTGCCGGTCAAGCTGGCGGTGTTTTATGCCGGGACCGTCGGGCAAGCGGTGAGCGAGAAGGTACCTCCCGCGCCCTGACATTGCGGCGGCGCACCCGCGATTGCATATACTGTTGCGCGAGTGCGCCCCGGCTGGCGCCGGCGGCAGCCGTGTCGCCAACCGCGCCGGGCGTGCCACTGCATCCCTTCGGTAATGCACTGACCTTAAAGAGAGGAGCCCCTATGAACGAGCCATTGTCAGCGCGACTGCCGCGGTTGGCCGAGTCCGTCGCCAAGCTGGTGACGATGTATCACCCCCGCACCTGGAAAGAGAAGGGCCTGTGGTGGACTGCGGGGCTTTTTCTGATCACTTATCTGGTGGTGGTGGTGATCCTGGGGGTCCTGTGGTCGCGCTCGCCAGGCCCGTTCGACGTGCGGGAAAACGCCCTGAAGCTGGTCGGCAACGACCCGGCCAAGTTGGTGACCGGCGCCGTGACCACGGCCACGGCCATCGGGATCGCCGCGACCCTGCTGGACAAGCCCGGCGGCTATCTGAGCAACGACATCGCCCCGCCCGGCGTCTACCTGGACAATATCCCGAACTGGGAGTTCGGTGCCCTGACCGAGCTGCGCGACCTGACCAGTGCGCTACGCAACGACTTCGCGCGGTCTCAGAGTCAATCGGTGGAAGACCCCGACCTCCAGCAGGCCGAGCCTAAGTTCAATTACGACAACGAGTCCTGGATCTTCCCTTCCTCTGAGTCTGAGTACCGCAGCGGTGTTGCGTGGCTGCAGCGCTATCTGCGGCGGCTCTCAGACGCAAAGCAGTACGACGGTCAGTTCTTTGCCCGCGCCGACAATCTGACCGCCTACCTGCAGGTGGTCAGCAAGCGACTGGGCAGTCTGGGGCAGCGACTGTCCTATGCCGTGGGTCAGAACCAACTCGACACCGCCTTGGCCGGTGACCCGAACGCCCGCCAGTCGACGCCGGTCCCCGCCCAGTCGCGGACCAAGACCCCCTGGCGAAAGATCGACGACTATTTCTTCGAGGCGCGCGGCTATACCTGGGCACTGCTCCAGAGCCTCAAGGCGATGGAGATCGACTTCGCCCCGGTGCTCCAGAACAAGAATGCAGTGGTGTCGATCAAGCAGATCATCCGTGAGCTGGAAAATACCCAGAACACGATCTGGAGCCCGATGATCCTAAACGGCACCGGCTTCGGGCCCATGGCCAATCACTCGCTGGTGATGGCGTCCTATATCTCGCGGGCCAACGCGGCGGTCATCGACCTGCGTAATCTATTGGTTCAGGGGTAGCGTCGGTCTGCCCCTGGGCGGGGGCGTCACGCGCCGCGCCGCCCGCGCAGCGGCTATCGTCTCCGGCGATCTTTGTGATTCAGCGGAACATGATCCGGCGTGTACCCACAAGAGTTACCGGGTGCGCGGCGCCGGTCGCACTGTTAGCATCGAGAAACCGCAAGACTGAGAGGATCACCAATGAGCGACACATCCATGACTGAACCGGGGCCCGCGGCGTACGCGGCGGAGGAGGAACTGCATAGTCGTCGGAGCTTTCTGATCGGACTGGGCCGCTGGTCGAAGATCGTGATCGGCGCGGCCGTGTTTGGCGGCCTGGCCTTACCCGAATCGGATGCCGAGGCGGGTTGGATTAACCGTCGTGGCGGCGGTGGTGGCGGTTGGGTCAACCGCCATGGTGGCGGTTATGGCGGCGGCAGTTGGGTTAACCGCAACGGCGGTGGTGGTGGCGGCTGGGTCAACCGCCATGGTGGCGGAGGTTGGGCCAACCGCCATGGCGGCGGTGGCGGGGGTTGGATCAACCGGCGCTGAGCGAGGCGTTATTCCCATCCGGCCGGCACCGGGACTGCGGTCCCGGGTGCCGGCCTTGAATGCCGCGCACTGGCGCCGCGGGGAGCCAGTTAAGCATGACCAACCAGACAGCGATCCCTCCCGGGGACCATCCGGACTTAGTCCTTTTCAATATCCCCGTCGCCCTGTTTCGCGCCTTTCCAGGACGCCCGGTGGCTCTGCGGACCGCCGACCCTGGCGAGGCCCCGCAACTGCTTGGACCTGAGGTCCCGGCGGAGGTGGCGTTCCTGCAGGTCACGGACCTGACCCAGGACCTGGCGCCGCTCGCGGATTGGGGCGACGGTCTGGCGCTGGATTTGGTCATGGCCGACCCGGCGACCGAACTCCCCTTACTCTACCGCTGCACCGGCTTGATTGACCGCCACCCGGTGCGGGTGACGATACCCTTGATGCCCGGTCTGGCCCGGGCCGTCAAGTTGGCCGTCTCGCTTGGGTTCTCGGTCCGACTGCTCGGCCATCAGCCGACGCCCGACGGTGTCACTGAGGCCCTGCAGGCTCTCGACGGTTATCTGCATAACACCACGGTGGCCCGGCCGGTGGAGCCCTTTCACTCGGTGTTGCTCGGGTTCCTGAACGACTCCCCGCTCGGCCTTTGGTCGCTCCTGGAGCAAGACCCGGACGAGATCCGCATCCTGGACGACCAGGGAACAGTGTCACCCGACCAGGGGCCGGCGTCAGTCACCACTTGGTGCGATACCCTGGTTGCCGACGGGGCCGAGTGCCGCGGCTGCCCTTACCTCAGGCCCTGCGGTGGCTACTTCAAATGGCCCCAGACCGACTATGACTGTGCCGGCGTGAAGGCGCTGTTTGCCGGGCTGCGCGCGGCGGCGGATGAATTGCGCCAGGGCTTGGCCGACTATGCCGCAACCGGGGGTTGAGCGGCCATGGGCGCCCGCGTCTTTTCGCTCATCCTGCTGCCGACCCTCCAGTGCAATGCCGACTGTGACTACTGTTTTGAGGACAAGACCAACGATCGGTTAAGCCTTGCGCGACTCCAGGTCCTGATCGATAAGGTATTGGATCATCTAGTCGAAAAGGACATCTCCGGGCTGCTGATCCACTGGCAGGGCGGCGAGGTCATGACCCTGCCGCCCTCCTGGTTCGCCCGCGCCTACACGCTCATTGGCGAGGCGGCCGATCAGCGCGGGCGGGGTGTGACCCATGGCTTGCAGACCAATATGATCGGCTACAGCGCGCGCTGGGACCCGGTGATCCGCGAGATGTTCGGCAATTGTGTCAGCACCTCGCTGGACTATCCCAACCTCTATCGCCGTCGGCGCGGTCGTGATGCCGGCGACTTCAATGCGGTATGGCTGGAGCGGGTGCGTCTGGCGCGCGCGGCGGGCATTGAGGTGGGTGTCATTGCGGTGCCGAACGCCGCCACCTTGGCGCTTGGCGCCGAGGGTTTCTATCACCAGTTCGTCGATGAACTCGGGATCCGTAGCTTCCAGGTCAACACCCCATTCCCCGGCGGCGAGTCGAACACGGCCAAGGGACTGATGCCGTTGGCGAGCGACACACTCGGGCGCTTCTTTATCGAGTTGGCCGAGGTCTGGCTGGCGCGCGGATACCAGCAGGGGGTGCGTCTGGACCCATTCAACGAACTGCTGGCCTATTTCAGCGGCACCCCCAGGGTGCTGCCATGCATCTGGACCGACGACTGCGCCAACCACATCCTCTGCATCGACCCGCGCGGCAACGTTGCCCAGTGCGATTGCTGGGTGGCGAGCTACCCCGACTATTGGTTCGGCAACATCTTTGAGTGTGACAGCCTAAGCGCTATGTTGGCCGCGAGTCCGGTGCGTGAGCGTTTCCACCAGCGCCCGATGGCCTTGGTCGCGCGCGACTGCATCGACTGCGATTTCCTGGCCCTGTGCCACGGCGGCTGTCCGGTACGGGCCTTTTCGGTGCATGGGACCCTCTTCGAGAAGGACCCCCACTGCGCACTCTATCAGCGGCTATTCGGGCACATGGCGTCCGCCGCGGCACGGCTGGCCCGCGCGGCGGCCTGTGGCGCTCGGGGCTAGGCGCGTACTCTTCGGGGCTGCCATTGCCAACGCCCATTGGCCGCGCTTTGCGTGCCGTGCGAGGTTGGGGGTGGATTCATGAATCGCACGGCGCCGCCAATGATCCACCATGCCCTGAGCAAAATTGGCCTGCACCAGTTTGGCCCGCGCCTCGCACCAATCGGCCGAATCCCGACGGATCACGATCCCCTCGATTGGCCCTTGGCGGTAGCGGCTGGGTCGGGTGGCGAGCAGGTGCTTGAGCGCGGCAGAGTAAAGCGCCGGTGTTCGAGCGTTGGCACCAGGGCTAGCCCCAACGAGGATGCCAGCGCATCACGGCGGGGTGTGCTCCAGAACCGCTCTTTTCCGCGGTGATAGACATCGAACAATAGGAATCAGTCAGGCAGCCCGGCATAGTCCAGTGAATGCCGCGCTGCACAGCACGCGCCGAAGAGCATCAGATTGGCATTGAGTGCATCGCTGAGTCTGAAACGATGGGCCGCCAGCCAGGGAGCGAGACGGGAAAACTGACCCGTCAGTGGATGAATCAAGTACTGACCCCAATTCTGTGCGCGCAACTCGCCGTCCGGACCCAGTGACAGACCCAGGTTGGTACCGTCGAGTTTCTCCTCGACCACCAGTTCGGCCGCCAACAAGCCGTCAACCTCGCGGCGCGTCAAGAGCTTATCGTCGCGCGGCAGCCATTGACCCAGCCAGGCGATGTGGGGGGGCTGTGGAAAACGAGTTATCCTATAGCGCTCGATGGCGGCGACGATGTGCCCGCCGATGAAGTCGGTGGTGTCTTCCAGCATCCATATGAAGTCGTGGGCGCTCTGCATCGCCGCCAGCGGGATGGCGGAGGCGCTGGTGCCGTCCGCCAGCAGAGAGACCGGGGCATCGGCATTGTGTCCTCGCACTGCGTCCCGGAAAGCCATATTCTGGCACGGTGTTCGCCCGCGAGATCCAAATCGAGCAACCCACTGGAGCGCCGGATCGGTGCCGACGATCGCCTGGGCGGACGCCGCTCCAGCTCTAGGCGCAGCTCGGTGGTGCGGCGGCCCGGGGCCGCGTCGTGGGCGAGGGGGGGCAAGGTCAGGTCTTGCAACCAACCATAGTCAGCCAACACATGATTGCAAGACCTGCCCCCTCGGCTGAGAACCTGCAGGAGCTAACCGCCTACACCATCATTGGCAATCAGGTCAGTCTTTACTCATACGCCAGGTTCGCGTATAGCGCGCGACGTCATGACGGGGTTGCCATTAATCACCACGTGTAGATGTCGATACGATTCGCGAAACAATAGCCGTTATGCAGTTTCGTGTCGTCTATCGAAAACCCCGCGTTCTTCTGGGTCGCAAGGGCCAACTGCGCCTGG
>CAILVI010000493.1 GCA_903837595.1 uncultured Thiodictyon sp. | reverse complement strand
GTTGTCGCGCTGCTCGACCGCGGCGTAGAAGGCGTCCATGTCCAGGTGCATGATCCAGCGCGGGGGCACGGTGCTCATGGTCCTGGTGCTCGACAAGGGAAACTGGTCATGAGGTTAGCACGGGCGCCGGCACAGACCGGCCGGCCGGCATCAAGTCTGCGCAGGGATAGATCCCGTCCTGCTCACTGCAGCGAGCACTCGATCAACTGTGCGATCTCCTGCGAGACCCGCTGGTTCATCTCGTCGGGCAGGCCCAGTTGATCGTAGAGCCCGTTCATGTACCCGAATTGCAAATTGATCTGGCGGAACAGTTCTTTGTGATCATCGAACTGCCAGCCGATCAGCCCCGGCTGGGTTTGCTCGCGGTGGCCCCGGCACAGCAGGCGCAGGACGTGCCAGAAGGTATCCCCGACCTTCTCCACGAAGTGGAACCAGTAAGGAAACTCGGCCGTCACGTCCATGAAGTAGGCGCGGATCTCAGGGATCTCCGCGGTCTCGCGCGGGTCGTTATCCCAGCCGTCGAAGTAGAAAGTCACCTTGCCTTCCCAGCGCATGGCGATCTCACGGGTAGCGGCCAGTGGCAAGAGCTTGTCGAGCAGGGGCCGGATGTCGTGTGTTACCACCGACTCGCGCATGATGGCGATCGCCAGGATCTGGTCCTTGGCGGGCGAGAGGCGGGCGCGCGGGTACTTGGGCTTCTTGGGCATGTCGTCAGTGGTCCACGGCTATCGAGGTCCCGGATTATCCGCCAACCCGCCCGCCAGCACCCGCGCGATGCCGATGCAGACGGGATTTGAGGCGCAGTGGAACGGAAAACCGCGTTAAGGCCCGGTTCTGGGCTGCTCAGGCTCCGTTTAACCACGTTTAATGGTGTGGGCATACCTAAACCGAAACCAAAACGTCAATAAAAACTATTAACTTAATTTGAAGGTAAGCGACTGACATTTAACAAAAGATTAACATTAATTTTCTTGCGGCCATGAATATAAAGAGTAGTCTGCACACTGACGCACACTACATGGAAACACGAATATGTTAGCCCAAAGGATTAGCACCTCTACGACCAAACACGCCGCCGCCAAGGTGACGTCTGGCCTGCTGACGAAAGCCGAACTGCTGGAGCGGATAGATGCAGTCCTTGGCACCGCTGATGCCGATCAGGGGTGGCGCTTGGTCTTGGCCCTGGTGGAATGGGAGCCCGGCACTTGGCGCCTGGCGTACGGCGTACCGAGCTATGCCGGTGCCTGGGAGCCTGAAAAGTCCCCGGCCGCATGGGTCGTCCTGGGCTGGCTCTCGGACGCCCCTGGCCCGTCTGAACCGGTCTGCTGGGGCTCTCTGGATGGTGCCACCGCTGAGGCACTGGCGATCCGTCAAGCGGGTCTCAATATTGCCCCGCGCCAAGGCCGGGGAAAGGAGTTGCTGGTCGTTGTGACCGATCGAGCGCGGGTGGTGGTCGTCGCATAAAGCTTGAATGAGAGCGAAGCCGCCACGGAGAGCCGTATACATGGCTTGTTTCTCGCGCGGTGAAAATAACACGGATGGTCTAAAATAGCCTGCCCGACCTATCAGGAATGAATGGGCCATGGCAAAAAAGTTGAAAATTGCGAGCGGTCTTATTGCAGCGATGACGCTCTCATCGGCATTCGCGGGCCACCAATTGGCAGCCGGAAACCCCCTTGGATCGAGGTTTCCGGCCGAAAAGGCGTGCCGAAAGGGTCTTGCGTGCGGTTCGGGCACCACTATGCGCCCCGATTTTCACGACTTTTGCGTTTTGTCTGGCGCCCCCATTTAGTCTCACCAGTGAGACCAGGAGCGCTCCCATGAAACCGCAGCAGCCCCCCAGCGACAGTGCCAACAACCCCCAACCCTCCGAGCGTGGCAAGACTTGGGGACTTGTCCCGCGGCGCTACACCGCCAATCAGCGCGCGCTTGCCCGGGTCTATCTGCCCCAACTGCTGGCCGACCTTGCCGCACCCTCTGACTCATGCTCCGGTCGGTTGGAGGTAGGCCCAACAACGCCGCTGGTGACGAATCCCCTGACCGCTGACGCGGTCCCCCCGGCGCTCCCCGAAACTGCCAGGTAAACTTGGTCGGCTGCGCCGTCCCGCGCTATCCCTCGCCCTGAATGGCTTGCCGGGCGAAACGGGTTACACCGAATCGGCAGAAGATGCGCCGACCTGGGTGCCAGCATCGTCTTTCACCCGCGCCTTGAGTTTTTCGCTCGTATGGAACGACACGACCCGGCGGGCGGTGATCGGGATCTCCTCACCGGTCTTCGGATTGCGCCCCGGGCGCTCCTTCTTCTCGCGCAGCGCAAAATTGCCAAAGCCGGACAGCTTGACCTCCTCACCACGTTCCAGGGATTTGCGGATCTCCTCGAAAAAGCTATCGACGAGGTCTTTGGCCTCACGCTTGTTGAGCCCAAGCTCCTCGAGCAGGTGCTCTGCTATGTCGGCTTTGGTCAAGGCCATCCTCTTACTCCCGTCGTCGTGTGCAGAAATGGATTCAACGCGGGGCACCACGCGGCCCACCGCGTGGGCCTCTGCCTGGCTCGCAAGTGTCTAAGAAAACGCCTATAACATCAATCTTAACGCGGGGTTATTTCGGCGCTCTGGCGTTTCGTCCAGGCAGCGGGCTGGGTCCATAGGGTCCGTGACGGACAGGCCGCGGTTGCAGGGCGCCGGCACCAAATCGGGCGTGGATACGCTCTACCGTCGCCGTGAGGTGCCGATCCCGTTCACGGTCGTCGGGACGCTCGGCATGATGACGCTGTTCCCGCTGATGCGCCAAGGGCGACTGACTGCGCCACCCGCGCTCGTGTTTGTCCGCTATACTAAAGCATCCAGGACAAGCCATAGTAGCAAACCATGCTGACCGACCGACTTCCCCGCGATGCCGCGACGCGCCTGACGCACTGCGTCCACGAGGCCCAGGCCCGCCTGGGCTCCCAGCCGGAGGCCTCGGCCCTGTTCGCCCGCGCCACCACGGCCTTCATGCGGGAACTGCTCGGTATGTCCGAGTCGTTGGGCGCGGCCGGTCGTGATCTGGATCTGCTCGCCCAGGATGATCAGACATTGCTGGCCGAACTCATGATGCGGGCGTTACGCACCGACCCGCTGGCGTCCAAAGAGACCCGGCTGCGCCTGCGTGGGCAATTGGCCTTGCACAAGCTGCTGGAGCGTGCGGGTGGCGTCTACACCGCCGCCGAGGTCGCGGCACTGCTTGGCATCACGCCGGATGCGGTGCGCAAGCGTGCCGCCCGGGGCAAGTTGCTGGTGCTGCCCCAGGGTGAGCACGGGGTCTATCCGGCCTTTCAGTTCGATACCGAAGCCAACCGGATCGTCACGGGGCTCGACGCCGTGCTGGCGCTGCTCGATACCGACAGCGCACCGGCCAAGGTCCGTTTTTTCCTGACTCCGGATCGGGACCTGGACGCGCAGACGGGAGCGACCCCCATCGCCGCACTGCGTACCGGCGACGCGGCGGTATGCGCCCTGGTGGCGCGTAAGGCGCGCCAGTTCGGTATCCAGGTGGCCCGATGATCGACCAGCCACACCGCGGTGGCTCCGGCTGGCGTCTGTCGGAGGCGCGATGAACGACGTCGGCCCACCCCCTGTCGATGGTCACGGCAAGCTGAAATCGCGCCGCCTGGGCGCCGGCACCGTCTGGTACCGCATCTCCCATCGCCGTTATGGTAGTGCCCTGCACTTTTCCACCGGTTCCGCTGCCCGCTGGAACGATCCGCTCGACACCTACGGCGTGCTCTACGTCGCCGACGCGCCCGAGACGGCCTTCGCCGAAACCTTCGGCCACGACGTGTCGGTAAGCTATCCACCGGCCACGGATAAGTTCGTGACCGTGACTGAGTTGACTGAGCGCCATCTCTACCGCATCAGTACCGGCACGGAGCTGCAACTGGGCTTGTTGCAGGGGGCCGGGTTGGCAGCGCTCAATCTGGACGTAAGGCTCTTGGCAACCGTCGATTACGCCCTCCCCCAGCGCTGGTCGCGCTGGGTCTATGACGCGCCGGCCGCACTCGACGGCATCATCTACCCCTCCCGATTGCTGCCGGACCACGAAAACACCGCACTCTTTGATCGCTGCCGGGGCCACTTGCAGGAGGAAGACCTCGGCCCCTTGGCCCAGTGGCAGTGCAGCGAGACCGGCGGCGACATCCTGGACATCCTCGACGCGCAGGGTTGGGGCCTCGTTTAAGCCAATGCCGATTCTTCACGCCGTCTGGCTACCCGATCCCACTGACGCGTTCGTCCAAAGCGGCGCATTTCGGCTCTGGGCGGAAACGCAGGAGCGTCGCCCCGTAGGGCGCGACCAAGGCCTGCCGGTGCATCCGTTTCACC
>CAILVI010000492.1 GCA_903837595.1 uncultured Thiodictyon sp. | reverse complement strand
TCCACCTCCAGCGCGTGGGTGAGGTCGATGAACTGCTCGCGGATGAGCCGGTCCGGGTCGCACTCGGGTACGATCCGGTCGCGCCAGCCGGCCTGGGGGTCCCAGTTCAGCAGGGTCGACATGAGACGCACATAGCGATCCGCCGTGAGCACGACCGGCCGCAACCCGGCCGTCTTCAGGACTTGCAGCGCCGTCGCGCACAGGACGGCGGCCTCGGTGGTCTCGCGCTCGGTTGGCTTGCCCTCGGCGATGGGCAGTTTGACGGTGACGATGACCTGGAGGTCGCGCAGGCGCAGCTCGCTGGCCGGTCCCAGCGGGGCCTCGGTCCCGGCCCGCAGGAACTCGGCGCGCCGTTGGGTCGACTCGCGCAGCAGCTCGTCGCCGTGGCCGATGCGCAGGGCCTGCATCCGGGCCAGCCGTTCTTCGATATCGGGCGACGCCCACAGGGCGATCTGCACCAGCGTCTCCGACGGCCAGTCCAGGTTCATCAACACCGACAGCCGATCGGCCTGGGCGCGATCGGCGCTCGACAGCGGCTCGCAGACGAAGCCGAAGCCCAGGGACAGGTCGTCCAGGATGAAGAGTTGCTGGCCGGGTTCATAGGCCAGCACCGGAAAGAGTTCGGCCGCACGCGAACCGCGAAACTGGCGATGGATCAAAGAGGTTCTCCGCTGGGGGTGGCTGACGGCGATTGAGACGGATGGCGGGCGGGGTGTAGGACGCCCCGCCCGGTGTCTGAGCGGGCCGCCAGGACTGACCACGCGGGGGCGGAAAGGGTGATCAGGTGGCGGCCCGGCTCGCGGGCCGGCGATGCGAGCGGTTCCGGCTTACGAGATCAGCGGCAGGGTGGCGGACACCGTGGCGTCGATGACGTTCGGCGCCAGGAACAGACCGGTCCCGGCCGCGACCCCGAACACAAAACCCATCACGGACCCGCGGGCGACCCCCGCCACCAGCCCGACGATGATGAACACCGCCGCCACCACACGGCCCAGATAGCCGGTCATCCAGTCCGACAGCTTGGTGTAGAGCGGGTTGAACTCAGCGCCCCCGGTGCCGGCAAAGCTGGGGTGGGACACCAGCATCAGGGTGGCCACCAACGCCAGCAGGCCGAGGGCCAGCAGCGTCGTGTGTTGCCGGGGCGAGAGCCCCAGCTGGAGTGCGTGTGATTTCATAGGGTTTCCTTCTCGCGCAGGACGATGACTGCCGGGGTTCCGGCGGGTTGCCGGTAACCCGGCGCAGTGCGCCAAGCCACTGGATTCACTAGGCCCCGCGCCGAGCGCCAGGCGGAACCGGTAACTGGGTTGGTGGTTGGGGGGCGGCACCACGGCCCTCGCCCCCATCGGCCGGGCGTTGTTCCACTTGCAGCGGGCGCAGCACGGTGTAACGCGAAGTCGTGGACTGGTCGGCGTAGCTCCAGCGCGTGGGGTCCACCTCGACATACACCGTCGTCGGCGCGTGTAGATCGCCCTTGTCGTCCTCCTCCCAGGCCGCGAGCCAGACGGCCATCGTGGTGGACGACACCCGCTTGGGTGCGAATTGCGCGGGGCGTTGATCCGGTCCGGCGACCGTCGGGCCTGGGTGTTGGAACGTGGCGCAGCCGGCCAGGGAGCCGAGCAGGGTGAGCGCAATGCAGATGCCGGTTCGTTTCATAGGAAACTCCCGCTGGTGGTGGTCGTGATCGCACTCGGGCGGCGTTCCGACGCGGGCGGTGGGCCTGCACCGTCCGTCAGGCGGTAGATTTCGGAGGTGGGCAGGCACAGCGGCCGACTGGGGAAACCGGGACAGGCGAATTGCGCGTTGTCGCTGGCGCATCCTGCCAGTGCCATCAGCGGGGGCACGGCGACCAGCAGCCAGAACCATCCGGCGCGCCTCACTGTCCGCCCTCCCCGGTCTTGGGCGCTCCGGTCGGCGTGCCGGCGAGCCAACCGGCGAGGTCGTCCGGGCGGCCCTGGTGGATGCGCCCGTCGGGCGCGATCACGAAGGGAGTGCCCCTCACCCCGAACATCTGCGCCGTGATCAGGGTGCGCTGGGCCGTCTGCTGTCCGCAGGTGCCGGTTGCCGCAGGCACGTCGGCACGGTGTTCAAGGAGTGCCGCGAGCGCGGCGGCGCGGTCGGTGCTGGCCAGGCAGTGCAAGGCCAGGACCTCGGACTGGGAGTCCTCGGCGATGGGCAAGGGGATCAACCGGAACCGATAGCGGTCCGCCAGTGACGCCAGGTCCTTGAAGAAGGAGGCGCAATGGGGGCATTGCGGGTCGACGAAGGCCACGACATCAGGACCGGTGCCGAGGTCGAGTGCACCCAGGTCGGCGACGTCGAGTTTCAGATGCCTGAGGTCGATGCGCCCGGCCAGGTCCTCGGCCTGGGCGAGCGAGGTCAAGGCCACACCATGCCACAGGTCGTAGGCCTTGCCCCGGACCACGTAGCGCCCGGTGTCGGAGATGAACAGGAGTTGCCCGTCGTTGGTCTCCACCGCCTGGAGGCCGCCGACGGGCAGCCGGGCCATGCGACGGATCGCGGTATCGCGGCTGCCCAGGATCGTACCCAAGGTGGCGGCGGGCTCGGCCCAGAGGGCGTGGGGCGGCGCGGCGAGTGCCGCGGCGAGAAGCCCTGAAAACCTGGAGAAGCGCATTGACGGAAACCCGGACCGGCTGTGAAGGTGCCGTCAGGGTGCCCGATCAGGGGGGGTGGGTGTGAGAGCTGAAGGTTCGGTTTTTTGGGGGGAATGCGGGAAACGGAGGTTCAGCCGCTCACCCGAACGGCCGGGGCCATTGAGCCTGGGCACTTTCGTTGTTGGGACTGGACTCCGCCGAACCAAGGGGCTCAACCCTCCGGGCGGGCTCCCCGAGGTGCGAGCTGGGTCACTGACGAAGAGCGCGACCGACACAAGGAGCCTGTTGGGCTCGGTGATGACGTGCAGCCGGGTGTCTTGCCACGCGAGAGACGGCCCTTGACTGACCGGACCCGACCTATTTCGGTCGATCGTCCGATTCCTACGAGCGGCAGTTCATGAATGCTTTCCGGGAGGGTGCTGCGAGACCGCCAGCGCCGCGCGCTCAACTGGCCGCGGAATAAGGCCGCAACACCTCGGGATGCTCAACCGCCAGCCGTGCCACCAGCAGCGCACTGCCGGGGGGCGGAAAGCGCCCCTGCTCCCAGTCGCGCACGGTGCCGACC
>CAILVI010000491.1 GCA_903837595.1 uncultured Thiodictyon sp. | reverse complement strand
GTCCAGGGCGGCGCACGTCGTGGGCGTTGGGGCGGATAGGTAGATGATCACCACAGAGCGTTGACACTTTTCCCCAGCGTCTTCTTTGGACGACACACCGAGAGGGGTTCAGGGCCGGTTCACGAGGTACTAGGTCGTCTTTTAGAGAATAACCGCTTTCAGATGTTTTAATGCTCGTGAAAAAAAGCTCTTTCAGCTATGTATGGAGGGCGGGTTTGGTCCATGATTAAGGCATGAACCCTGAAACTAAAAATCCCGTCCTACTTGGCGACCGGCTCGTGGCCGCACGGCGTAATGCTGGCTTGAACCAAACCGAACTTGGCCGCTTGTGCGACACGCCACAAAGCCACATTTCCAGCATGGAGCGCGGCAAGCGCGCCCCATCCATCGAAATGGTCAAAGCGCTGGCGCAGGCCTTGGGTGTTAGCGTCCACTGGTTACTCGGCGGCGAGAACGATGCCACACTGGCGACCATGGAAACCGGCACGGAACATCTCCTCGCCGACAGCAAGACGCCCGTGGGACTCGCGACGCTCGCCGGCGATGCCGCCCTGTGCGACATCTTGAGTATTAGATCCGTCGAGTGGGGCGCGTTGCGGTCGCTGACCCCGCCAGAACCATTGACCAAAGAAGGGTATGTGGCGATCTTGCTGGCGTTGCGGGGACATCGACAAGTTTGACCGTTACGTGAGCGAATCGCGGCCTATCGCTGGCGTTGGTCGGTTGCTTTGGCAAGAAAGCGCCGATTTGCATACGATCTAGTTTATACCTGAAAGCGATCAAAGTGTAAGATATATTGACGTTTCGCAGATCGCTGCTAAGGCTCCAACCGGACGGAAGCTCGCGCGATGGTAGGCTGCCCCGGCTTAGCTTGTTGTTGAGTGCGGCGGAAGGAACGTCAGCCAGGGGAAAGACCACTTATCCCGCATAGTATGCGTGGGTGTGGCACTTCAATTTTGAACTCGCCACCTTCAGATTCCGCTCGCTGGACACTGCCCAGCCGCTTCCTCCAGAACACAACTGCTTGTATAGTTCTGCGTGTCATGTGACACACGTTTTCGAGATACTTGTGCTTGATCTCCATCACGACTTAAGTCCACGGTTATCGGCACAGGGCCGGCCGTTCACCGCATGTGCCGACAGCGACCGGATCGCGGACGCACGGTTCAACTGCACTGACGGGTACGCGGCAACGGAATGGCGCCCACTTTGCAGTGGCGGGCCGACCGGCTGGGCCAAGCCCCAAGACGCCCCGGATCGACGCTCCACCGGAGCAGCGACTCCCTGCTCTCGTCGCTCGATGGCTAGTAAAACGATGCTACGATATGTTGGACACATCATATTATGGTATGACGGTATAGCGATATCCGGTCATTGAAGGGGCACATGGCTGCGATGAGGGTGACTTCGTGACGGTTACAGCGATTGCCAGCAGGCACCACAAGACCCGCGACCAGAGCTCCTCCGAGTCATCGGCTCCAGTCCTTCGAGGCAAGGTCTTTGGTCAGACGATATGACGATAGGATCGTCATACAAGCATATGGTTATTGGTGGCTATACCTCGATAGGTGAGGGCACGCAGGGCGTCGGAGATCGTGGCTGGCCCAGCGGGAGCCGTGAGGTACCCGGCGGTTTCAACTTTGAAGTGCAACGGCAGTGTTCAAGAGCTTGATTTCTTGTGACATAACTTCCTCGGGCGTGAGAAAATCGAGGCATTTTCTGGGGCGCGTATTGAGCGCCGTGGCGATCTGGGTCAGGTACCGCTGGGACATGCCGGAGAGGTCGGTCCCTTTGGGCAGGTATTGGCGGAGTAGACCATTAGTGTTCTCGTTGCTGGGACGTTGCCAGGGGCTATGAGAATCAGCGAAGTACACGCGGATATTCAACCGTTGCGCCAGTTCCTGATGGCGGGCCATTTCCTTTCCTTGGTCATAGGTCAGGGTCCTGCGCACGGCGGGCGGCAAGGTGCGCATGCGACGGGTGAAGCCGTCGAGCACCGCCTCGGCACCAGCGCCATCCAGTTTGGCCAGCAGGACATAGCGACTCTTGCGTTCGACCAGGGTCCCGACCGCACTGGCGTTGCCGGCGCCCTTGATGAGGTCACCCTCCCAGTGCCCCACGACTTCCCGGCCCAGCGCCTCCGCGGGTCGCTCATGGATCGACACCATGTCGCGCAGCCGCCCGCGCCGATCCTGCCCACGGGTGCGCGGCAGGCGGGTCTTGTGGGCCTGGCGCAAGGCGGCGATCAAGGTCTTGCGCAGTTCACCGCGCGGTTGTGCGTAGATGTAGCGATAGATGGTCTCATGCGACACCCGCAGGTTCGGTTCGTCAGGATGCATGTGCTTGAGTCTGCCCGCGATCTGCTCCGGGGACCACCCCGCCTTGAGGTCCTTGATGACCGCCTGCAACAGCGGCGAATCAGCCACGAGCTTACGGCGTCCGCGGCGTCGGCGGCGATGCGTGCCACGACCCGCGCTCACCGCGTCGTAGGTCGCCGTCGTCTGGCTCCGGGCAATCTCCCGCGTCACCGTACTCGGACAACGGCCCAGGCGCTGGGCAATCTGCCGACAACTCAGCCCCTCGTTCAGGCCTCGCTGAATCGTGTTGCGGTCATCGGCCGTCAACTGTTTGTATCCAGTTTCCATGTGCTAACCCCCTCCCAACAGGATATGTGTGGGTGTTGCACTTCAATTTTGAGCCCGCCCCCCCTAAGGCACGGTAACCGAACCAGCGCTTGGCCCAGTCTGCGGATTCCAACCCTGGTGGCACAAGCGGTCATATGATGGGACGATATACCGATATACACGTCCGTTCGTTATACGGTATGACGATAAGCGCGGGCACCCAGGACGGCGCAGACCGGTGCATGCCAGCGGCAACCGGAAGGCGCCCAGAGACTCGACGGCGCAACCAACACTCCTCCGAGTCAGCGGTTGCCTGCCTTCGTGCGGAAGGCCTTTGTCAGACGATATGACGATCTGATCATCATACCATTGCAGTGTTCGGGTAGGCTGGACATCGATAGGTGTGGGCACGCATGGTGT
>CAILVI010000490.1 GCA_903837595.1 uncultured Thiodictyon sp. | reverse complement strand
GTGGAGGAACGCAGGTTCAATGTCAAGCTAGTGGAGATCGAGAAGCCACAGATGAACATCCTCGCGGGAGTGCAGCCTTCGTACTTCTCTACGGTGTTCCCCGAGGAAGTCTGGTCCACGGGGCTATCGCGCAGGATTGTGATGGTTTTTTCTTCCGAGGAAAACCGGTCGCGGTGATAGGTGGAGGCAGTACCGCGATGATGGGGGAGTCAGCGTCCAGTTCGACCAGATAGGGAGCGACCTGGGCCAGCTCCGGTTCCAACTCGCCGCGAAACAGCGAGACATTGACCAACTGTTGGTCGGCGAGGACCGCCGGCAGATTCTGGATCGCGGCTCCATCAAGCACCGCATAAAGCCGGCGGTGTTGCTCGGAGAGGCTGCGCTGCAAGTGCTGCACCTGGGTTTGGTCGATCAAGTTCCGGCACCTATCGACGGGGGCGTGAATAGCTTCAGGTCTTGCATTGACAACCCTCCGGACAACAGGACTCGTCGCATATCTCGACGAGTGCGTTCTCGTTGGCATGGGCTTCACGCATCATCTGTGCCTGCGCCTGGGCCGGTGTCTCGGGGATCGCCTTGACCGTGGGCAGCGCAGGCGCCGTGCTCGTCGGCGCCGTCCGTCCCGTCGCCTCTGAGACCTTACCCGGTTCCGACTTATCCGCCTCCGTGGGCACCTTGGGCGCGTCCGGCGAGCACCCGGCCCCCGACCCCGCCGATCCTCCGCTATTGATCAGCGTCGGCGTCCCGGAAATAGTCACCCCCGCCGGTCCGACGACGATGAATCCGCCGCCGGCCTTGAGCGTGACGCTCATGCCGGCCTCGATGACGACGTTCATGCCGCCCTTTAAGTGAATCTCCTGCCCGGCGTCCATGCCGATCTTGCTCCCGACCTTCTGTTGCAGGTCCATGCCGGCCTTCAGCGACACGGTTCCATCGACCTTCTCGTTCTGGTCGCCGCTGACGGTCAGGTGCTTGTCGCCCTTGACCTGCTCGAGCTGGTCGGTGGTGACGATCAGGTGACGCTCGTTGCCGATCCACTCGAAGGCGTCGTGCTTCACCCGCACGTCCTCATTCTTCTCGGCGTGGAAGAACAACTGCTCCGAGCCCTTCTTGTCCTCCATCCGGATCTCATTGAAGCCGCCGCGGCCCTTGCTGGAACTGCTCTTGAGGGTGAGCTTGGTCGCCTCCCCCGGCAGGGCATAGGGCGGCATGCCATCGCCGTTGTAGACGCGCCCGGTGACGATCGGCTGGTCCGGGTCGCCTTCCAGGAAGTCGACGATGACCTCAGTGCCAATGCGCGGGATCATCATGCCGCCCCAGCCCTTGCCGGCCCAGACTTGGGCGACCCGCACCCAGCAGGAGCTCTTCTCGTCGGCCTGGCTGTAACGGTCCCAGTGGAACTGCACCTTGACCCGGCCGTATTGGTCGGTCCAGATCTCCTCGCCGGACTTGCCGACCACGATGGCGGTTTGGGGGCCCTGGACGATCGGCTTGGCGGTGCGGCGCGGCGGCCGGTAAGGAACGGCGGCGTCCATGGCGGTCAGGCTGCAGGCAAAGGTTGGTCCCAAGGGTGCCGCATCGACCGAGCCGAAGTCGTCGGATTGCAGCCGGTAGTTCGCCGCGATGATGAGATATTCGCGGTTCTGGTCGGCCCGCGGGTGCTCCTTGAGCGTGAAGACCCCGCCGCAGGTCAGGCCCCGGGCATTGCCGGACGCCCGCACGATCTCGTAGTCGGCCTGACACTCCTCCAGCCGGATGCGGGCATAGCCCTCGCCGTCGCCGGTTTCGGTGTAATCGCCCTGGTAGTCGAAGACCTCAAGGCTGGCGAGTGCGTGGTCTTTGGGGGTGCTGTTGCGCGCGAGCAGGTCCTTGCGCGGGGCGGTGAAGTCGAAGGCCGTGTGGGCAAAGGCGCCCGGACGGACCTCGTGGTCCAGGCTCCAGGTGTGGATGCGCTCCAGGTCTTGGGGTCCGGTCCGGCCCGGGGGGTAGTAGCTGATCTGCGCGTAGCCCGGTGTCGGGGAGTGGGCGCAGCCGCTGTCCGCGAGCACCAGGGTGTGTTTGCCGTCGGTGTGCTCGTGAAAGTAGTAGATGCCCTCGTGCTCGAGCAGACGCTGGACGAAGTCGAGATCCGTCTCGCGGTACTGGACGCAGTAGGTCCACTGGCGATAGGTACCGGAGAGGCACTCTTTGAAGTCGGTGAAGCCATGCTCGCGGAAGACCGCCTTGACGATATCCGGGACTGTCTGGTCCTGATAGATCCGGCAGTCGGCGGCGCGCGACAGGAACCAGAGCCAGGGGACCAGGACGGCGCGATAGTGGACCAAGGTCCCCTCGCAGCCCACCTGGGAGAAGCGCTTGAAGTACCCGTTGAAAAAGCGCCGCTCCCCCGACGGCAACAGCAGGGCCACGGTGGCCGGGGTGCCGAGTAGGGCGCCCGCGCTGATGTCGATCCGCTCGCTCAGGAGCGCGAGCTCGTACTCGAAGGGTTGGCTGAGCTGTTCGGCGGCGGTCATGCCCGCCAGCAACAGCGCGTCCGGGCCAAGCACCGTGTTGACCGAGATGACCCGAGTGGCTTGAGTGGCGCCCATGGCATGTCCGTGCGTGCGGGAGTGAAGGCCTCAGCAACAGTCCATCAGGCGGAGTCCAGGGAAGCCGGGTGGCTCAACGCGGACGCGTGAATGGACGCGGAAAATATATGCTCTTCTCCTAGTACGGGCAAGCGCGATCTGGGAGCGCGTGGCCGGCCTGCTCGCCGCAGTCAAGGGTTTTAGATTGGTCACCCATCACCCAGACTGAAGCCTGGGACTTCCGTGGTGCGATCGGACACAAAAACGCCCCGGCGCGCCCCGCGGCGCCCCCGGTGGAGACGATCGAGATCGTCTCCACCGGGGGTACTGACACCGCCCATGCGGCGGCGCTCCCGGCGGGCCGCCGGGATCAGCCCGCAGTGATCCGTTCGAACTTGGCCTGCAGTTGCTCAGGCGTCTCCTCGTGGGCCGGGTCCTTCTGGATGCAGTCCACCGGGCACACCTCCTGGCACTGGGAGGTCTCGTAGTGGCCGACGCACTCGGTGCACAGGTCCGGGTTGATCACATAGGTCTCGTCGCCCTGGGAAATGGCGCCGTTCGGGCACTCGGGTTCGCAGACGTCACAGTTGATGCATTCGTCGGTGATGATCAAAGCCATGAGAAGACTCCTCTAGGTCAGAAGCACTTAAGAGCGCTTGATGGTTGTTGAGTGGCGTGGTGGAAAAATCGTCGGCGCTGGAGCGGGTAGCCTGGCGGTGGGCCACGGGAGGCACTTGTGCGCAAACGCTGACAAAGCGTGTTGCCGAGGTGTTCCGGCGGCGTGCCGATCCGCAGATGTTATCCAAACCGTTCGCGTAATGCAGCCTGTACACTGGGGGCGACAAAGGGCGAGACATCGCCGCGCAGCCGGGCGATCTCGCGTACCAGCGAGGACGAAATATAGGAATACTGTTCCGCGGGGGTCAGGAACAGGGTCTCAATGTCCGGTGCCATGCGGCGGTTCATGCCGGCCAGCTGGAATTCATACTCGAAGTCCGAGACTGCCCGCAGGCCGCGCATGATCACTCCGACCTCCAGTTGGCGCGCGAAGTTGACCAGTAGCCCGCTGAAGGAGACGACCTCCACGCGCGGCTGACCGTCCAGTACCTCGTTGACCAGGGCGAGGCGCTCCGCGGTCGTGAAGGTCGGGGCCTTGCCGGTATCGGCCGCCACCGCCACCACCACCCGGTCAAAGAGCCGGGCGGCCCGCACGATCAGGTCGGCATGGCCGTTGGTGATGGGATCGAAGGTCCCGGGATAGACCACACTGCGCACGACTCGTCAACTCCGGATAAAAGGACCGGTGCGCCCGGGGCCGCAACCGTAAACGGAGGCACACGATAGCACAGGCGGACCCTCCAGCGCATGGCAGGCGAAGGGTGCTGCGGCCCCGCGGGGTCAATCGGCCTTTTCTTTGGCGCCCTTGCCCTTGCTCCGGCTCAGTGAGCGCACGAGATTCATGCTGGCGCTGAAAAAATCGTCGCCCGGGCGGGTCTGGCAGCGGGCGCGAATGCTGTTGAGTGCGGCGTCCAGTTCGGCACCGCCCAGGACGTCGGCTGCGGTCGCCAGGTTGAGGCCGGTGATGAGCCCGGCGAGCCACTCGCGATAGCGCAGATACTCGGTGCTGCCGACCGCGGCCGGCGCATTGTCGCCGGGGGCGGCGGCCAGGAAATCACGGCAGGGCTTGACGCCATAGCCCCAGACGGCCGGGCCGGCGGTGGCCCCAACCATGGTCAGGCCGAGCGCCAGTGCCAGGGCGGCACGGCCGGGGGCGGCGCGCTGCACGCGTCGGGATGTGTGGGTAGAGGGTGGCACAGGGGGCATGTCATCATTCCTTCAAGACGGGTGCGGGGCAAGACGGTAATATCGAGAGTTTACCCATGATCGGGGCGTCCCTCCATGCGCGTGCTGATGATCTCCGACGTGTATTTCCCAAGGGTGAACGGGGTCTCGACCTCGGTCCAGACCTTTGCCCGCGAGTTTGTGGAGCAGGGGCACTCGGTGACCCTGATCGCGCCGGACTATGGACGCTCTGTGCCCGAGCCCTTCGAGGTCCTGCGCATCCCGTCGCGGGCGCTGCCCGTTGACCCGGAGGATCGTCTCCTGCGGGTGCGCGCGCTGCGGCGACACCGGGCGGATCTCGCGACGCGTGGTTTTGATCTGGTGCATATCCATACCCCCTTCGTCGCCCACTACAGCGGCGTCGCCCTGGCGCGGCGGCTCGGCGTGCCGACGGTGGAAAGCTATCACACCTTCTTCGAGCAATACCTGGACAAATATGTCCCGCTCATCCCGGCCGCCTGGCTGAGATTCGCCGCCCGGCGCTTCTCTGCCGCCCAATGCAACGACGTGGACGCCTTGGTGGCCCCATCCCAGGCCATGCTGCGCGTGCTGCAGCGCTACGGGGTGACGACCCCCGCCGCCGTCATCCCCACCGGGATCAAGCTGGATCAGTTCGGTCGGGGGGATGGGGCGGCGTTCCGCGCCCGGCACGGCATCCCGGCGCAGCGCCCGGTGCTGGTGCATGTGGGCCGGCTCGCCTTTGAGAAAAATGTCGACTTCCTGCTGCGTGTGCTGGCGCGGGTCAAGCGGCAAGTCCCGGCCGTGCTCCTGGTGGTGGCGGGCGAGGGCCCGGCGCGGCGCGACCTCCAGCACCAGGCGCACGCCCTGGGGCTCGCGCAGAACACCCTGTTCGTCGGCTATTTGGAGCGAGACGGTGCACTGGAGGACTGTTATCGGGCAGGTGACGCCTTCATCTTTGCCTCGAACACCGAGACCCAAGGCCTGGTGCTGCTGGAGGCCCTGGCACTGGGCGTGCCGGTGGTCTCCACCGCGGTGATGGGAACCGCCGAGGTGTTGGTGGATGGGTGTGGGTGCCTGATTGCCCCGGAAGAGGAGCAGGCCTTTGCCGACCTGGTGGTGCGGGTGCTCGCGGACCCGCACCAGCGCGCCGCCCTGAGTCGGGCGGGCACGGCCTATGCGCAAGCCTGGTCTGCACCCGCGATGGCGCAGCGGTTGCTGGCGTTCTATGCGACCATCGTCGCGCGAGGAGCTCCGCCGTCTGGCCCACGTCACGTTCGCTAGTCTGGCTCGCGCAGCTGTACCCGCCGCAGCTCCCCCCTCAACTGTCCGTAACCTGACGCAGTACAATCCCGTGTCGCCTGTCGTACGCCTTGATCTTGCTTCTCACCCGGGTCGCGTGTTCGTGCTCGGCGACCTGCACGGTATGGCCCACGCGTTCGCATCGCTCCTGGCGCGTGCCGGCTTTGACACGGAGTGCGATCTGGTCTGGTCCCTGGGCGACCTGATCGACCGGGGGCCCTACTCTGAGCGGTGTCTCGCGCTCTTGGAGCAACCCTGGTTTCGGGCCATCCGCGGCAACCACGAGCAGCTCATGCTCGATGCCGTCGAGGACCAAGGGGCCTGGCTTCAATGGATGGCCAACGGTGGGGACTGGTCGCCTGGCTATCCCTGGGATGCCCCGCAGGTGCGCTCCCGGCTCGCCGCCCTGCCATGGGCCTGTCAACTGACCACCGGGGTGGGGCGGATCGGCTTGATTCACGCGGATGTGGCCCCGGCCCATGACTGGCCGCAATGGCTCGCGGCCCTGGAGCAGGATCGGGGTGAGGCGCGTCAGACCGCCCTCTGGTCGCGGCGTAGCGCCAACCAGGCCGCGCGTGGATTGCCTGGACGGCAGGTGTGCGGGGTCGATCTCGTGCTGGTTGGTCACAGCATCGTGACCAAATGCCTGCAATGGGGCAATTTTTGGTTCATGGACACGGGCGCTGTGATCAGCGATGGTCGCAGCGCGGCACTCTCCATGTTGGAGGTCCATCCCGGACTCAAACTCTGGTCGGAGCCCACCGCTCAAGATCCCGTGGCCTCCCGCTGGTGGTCGGGGCAGCTGGAACGGACGTCGGCAGCCTTGGCGCGAGCCTCGTGAGAAATCCCGGTTAAGACTTCGGCAGGGTCACCCCGCGCTGGCCCTGATACTTGCCGGCGCGATCCCGATACGACGTCTCGCAGACCTCGTCGGACTCGAAAAACAGGATTTGGGCCACCCCTTCGTTAGCGTAGATCTTGGCGGGCAGGGTGGTGGTGTTGGAGAACTCCAAGGTGACGTGCCCTTCCCATTCCGGTTCCAATGGGGTTACGTTCACTATAATACCGCATCTTGCGTAGGTCGATTTTCCCAAACAGATGACCAAAACATTGCGCGGGATGCGGAAATACTCCACGGTCCGTGCCAGGGCAAAGGAGTTGGGGGGGATGATGCAGACGTCGGACTTCAGGTCCACGAAGCTGTTGGAGTCGAAATTTTTGGGGTCGACGATCGCCGAGTTGATGTTGGTGAAAATCTTGAACTCATCGGCACAGCGCACATCGTAGCCGTAGCTGGAGGTGCCGTAGGAGATCATGCGTCCGTTCTCGCCCTCGCGCACCTGCCCCGGCTCAAAGGGCTCGATCATGCCGTGTTCGGCTGCCATGCGGCGGATCCAGCGGTCGGACTTGATGGTCATGGAGGTTGCTCGTGCGGGCCAAAGCCCATCAGGATACATCGGCAGGTGCCTGGCGGGCAAAGGTCGCCGCTAACTCGGCGTGAGGTAGGCGGGCTAGCACGCTTCCCACGAGGGATAGACCAGGCCGGGAATACGCGGGGTGTCGACCGCAAACCCGCAATGGCGGGCATAGGCCTCGAAGACGGTGATCTTGTACGCCAGTCCCTCCGGCATGCCCGTGTCGGACCAGTGATAGCGATGCTCCCACTCCCGCGCGCCCCGGATCAACGGCCAACCGGAGACGGCGAGCCACAGGGCGAAGGTCGGTGCCGGCGCCCCCCGGGGTTCGGCGTCGGCACCTTGCCCGGCGCCGGGGGGCTCCTCCCAGACCAGAGTGTCGCCCCGGCGCCGGGCCGAGATCAGCGTCGCTGAGTCTGTCGCGGCACCCAGGATGAAGTCCATCCGGGTCCCGTCGGCCCAGATCCGGTACCGCGGGTCCGCAAAATGCCGCACCAGACTCAAGCCCCGATTCCAATTGGCGACCCAGAACCCGTGCCGCAGATAGAACCGCACCGCACCTTGCCAGAGCCACTGCGTTTCCAGGCGGATACCGCCCAGGCCCAGGTGCCGTGCGATGCCCTCCAGCACGGCCATGATCAAGGTGCCATTGCCGCCTCGGCGCTCTTCCCGGAACAGATACAGGCTCGCCACCCACAGGCTGGGCTCGCCCCACCCGAGGCTGCGAACCGTCACCGCGACCGTACCCAGGCGCCGCCCACTGATTGCCACCCAATAGGGGCGATAGCCCAACAGGTCATTGGGGTCCCCTGGAGCCTCGCCGCTGGCCAGTCCCCGCGCCGTCCACTCACGCAGTGCATCGTCTCTCAGTGAGCGGGGGTCCGGTGCCCCGGTGAATCGGTACTCAAGATAGGTGCAGAGCTCGCAGGCCCGCCAGAGGTGACGTTCGGCAACACTGGTCCGCTCCACGGGTTGGAGTAGCGGTACCTGCGCAATGAACGCTACCAGCTCGGCGATGAGCGAGTCGGCCAGATCGTCTGCGGTGCCCACGATGGTACTCCGGCAGGGGGGCGGGTGAAGGGTATTGCTCATCGTCCTGACCAGCCCACTGCGGTGTGCGTGGACGAAGCTCAGGACCTGAGCCCAATTCAGGTATTGCTCATCGTCCTGACCAGCCCACTGCGGTGTGGCTGGGCCGCTAACAAGGTCCGCTGCGCGTCCCGATGACCGGCGTGGGCGATGATCAAGCAGGTGCCAAGCATAACCCGGATAATGAGCCTTTTCCCGTACCGCAATGCCCGAGTGCCTCATGGACATCGACCACGTCCTCGCCATCGACCAGGCCCACGCCTGGCATCCCTACAGCTCCACCGTCGACCGTGACCCGGTCTATCCGGTGCGCTCCGCTCACGGGTGTCGACTGCACCTGATGGACGGGCGCACGTTGCTCGACGGCATGTCCTCCTGGTGGTGTGCGATCCATGGATATAACCATCCGGTGCTGAACCGGGCGGTGCAGCATCAACTCGGGTCCATGGCGCATGTGATGTTCGGGGGGCTGACCCATGAGCCGGCCGCGCGCCTGGTCCAGAACCTGGTAGACCTGACCCCGGAGCCGCTGCGGCACGTCTTTCTGTGCGACTCGGGATCGGTCGCCGTGGAGGTGGCGATCAAGATGGCCATCCAGTTCTGGCAGACTCAGGGGCAGCCAAGGCGCCACCGGCTGATGACGGTGCGCGGTGGTTATCATGGGGACACCTTCCATGCCATGTCGGTCTGTGACCCGGACTCCGGGATGCACCGTCTGTGGCGGGCGGTGCTGCCGCAACAGGTCTTCGCCCCGGTCCCCAGCAGCCGCTTCGGTGAGCCCTGGGAACCGCACGCTATCGCCGCCTTCGCCGACCTGATCGCGCACCATCGCGACGAACTGGCGGCCGTGATCCTGGAACCCATCGTGCAGGGCGCCGGGGGCATGCGGTTTTACTCGGCGGACTATCTGCGGGCGGTCCGGGCGTTGTGTGACCGGCATGAGGTCCTGCTGATCGCCGACGAGATCGCCACCGGATTCGGCCGCACCGGGACCCTGTTCGCCTGTGCCCAGGCCGGCATCAGCCCCGATCTCATGACCGTCGGCAAGGCGCTGACCGGCGGCTATCTGACCCTCGCCGCGACGCTGGCCACCGAGCGTGTGGCGGCGGGGATCGCGGCTGGCGATCCGGGGGTCTTCATGCACGGCCCGACCTTCATGGCCAACCCGCTGGCCTGCGCGGTGGCCAATGCCAGTATCGAGCTGCTGCTCGCGACCGACTGGCAGGGTCAGATCGCGCGGATCGAAACCGGCCTGAAGGCCGGGCTTGCCCCGGCCCGCGGCCGGCCCGGCGTGCTGGACGTGCGCGTCCTGGGCGCAATCGGTGTGGTCGAGCTGTGCTCGCCGGTGCCCATGCGCGAGACACAACGGCGGTTAGTCGAGCTGGGGGTCTGGGTCAGGCCCTTCGGGCGCCTGATCTATCTGATGCCGCCCTATGTGATCGATGAGCCTGACCTGGCGGCCCTCTGTCGGGCCGTGGTGCAGGTGGTCGGGGAGCGCGAAGGCTGAGAGTGCGTCGGGTGGCTGCTCAAAAGGTCCGTACCGCCAGCACCAGTAGGATGACCAGCAGCACCACGGCGCCTAAAGGCAGCAGGGCGGCGAGCCAATCGTCGGTTCCGGCCTTGATATCGCGGGCCTGCCACTGTTTGTAGGCCGGCCACAAGCGCACCAGCAGCAGCACCAGCATGGCCGCCACCGCGATCTTCAGAAACAGTTCCATCAACTCACCTCCGAACACTGGATCGTCAATTCAATTAACCGACCACGACCTCATCCCAGTCGAAGACCGGCTCGACCAGCGGCGGCTGGATCAGCGTGCCCTGGGCATAGTCGATGCCGCTGGTCCAGACCGGCCCGATCAGGGCAGGATCGTCAATGCCGGCGGCGATGACCTCCGCCGCCCCCTTTTCGCGCAGGCGGCGCACCAGGACGTTGAGGCGCTCCGGTTTGGACTGGCGCACCGTATCGATGGCGAGTCGCACCATGGCCGGCTGCAGTTGCGCCACCAGGTCGAAGGCGACCGGCGTCTGGTCCACATCCAGCAGGCAGACCTTGATCTCCACTGCCCGCAGCATTTTCGCCAATGTCATGGCGACCCCTCGGTGTTCAAACAGGTTGCTGATCGCCAAACCCAGGACGATCGCCTGCGGCGCCAGGCCAAGTGCGACCAGTCGGTCGCGCAGTGCGAGCACCGAGCGCGGCACGGTCAGTGTTTCCAGGTGTTGGCTGATCAGTAGTGCAAGGTCGGGTTGCTCCCGTGACTGCTGCGCGATGACCGCCAGCGCCCGCTCCATGACCCAATGGTCGATCGCGACGGCGCGCCCGGTGCGCTCGGCGATCGGGAGGAAGTCCCACGACGGAACCAGGGAGCCATCCGGCTCGGTCAGTCGCAGCAGGACCTCCAGGCAGTGTCGCACCTGGGGTCCGACGGCCACCAGTGGCTGGTAAAAGAGCCGGAAGCCGTGGTCCGGGGTGCTGTCGGCGAGGGCCAGCTCGATCAGCTTGTCGATGCGTTGTTCATGCAAGATGTCCCCGGGACCGGGGTTGCTCGGTTGGTAGTCCGCAATGCGGTCGCCGCCGCCGCGTTGCGCCTCGGCGCATGCCTTCTCGGCACGGGAGATGAGGTTGAAACGGCGGCGCAAGGCAACGCTGGAGTCGATGCGCTGGGTTACGGTTTTCACTAGGAGGTCCGGGCGGATCGGCTTGGTGATGAAGGCGTCACCGCCCATACTCAGGGCATCGAGCTGCCGCCCGGGGTCGCGCTCAACCGAGAGGAACAGGATGGGCAGCGCCTGATACTGGTCGTGCTCACGGATGATGGTCGCCAATTCACCCCCGTTGGCCGCGGGCATGTTGAGATCCATCAGGACGAGATGGGGTTGAAAGGCCGCTAATATTTCCAGGATTCTCAGAGGATCGGTCAGGACCCGTACCTGGAACCCGGCCGCCGTCAGGATGCGTTCAGCCAGCAGTGCCTGCATGGCATCATCGTCCACCACCAGCACCCGGCGGACCATTCCGGGCGGCGGTTGGCACGTCGACACCAGGGTTGCCAACAGCTCGTCGGTCGCCACCGGGGCCACGAAGTAGGCCGCCGCATTGGCCCGTAGGGCTTGGAGACGCGGGCCGATGTCTTTGGTTGCGGCGATGATCACCAGGTGCGGTGCCTGGATGCCTGCTTCGGCGAGGGCGTCAAGCCAGGTCTTGAGGGTCTGGCCGGGCGCGAGCAGGGTCATGTCCAAGATCAGCGACTGGTACTTGAACTCCGGTCGCACCGAGGCTTGCCCATCGCGGTCGTCGGCACTGAACAATGCGATCCCCTGCGCGGCCAGCAAGGGCGCGATGCGCGCGGGTAGATCCGGGTCAGCGCCGAGATACAGTACACTCGGGTTGGTGGATTCAGCGATGTCGTGATGATCGTGCATGGGTCAGGGCAGGATCTCGACCGGGGTCCCCGCGGTCGTGAGTGACCAGATCTCGTCGATCTCCGGATCGGACACCGCGATGCATCCGAAGGTCCAATCGCCGGAGCGCTTCTCGGTCGCCCGATTGGGTTGGCCGTGAATCATGATCAGGCCGCCCGGATCGACCCCTTGTGCCTGCGCCCGCAGGCGGTCGGCCGCGCTCGGATAGGAGATCTGCAGCGCCTTGCGGTACTGGCTGTGGTCGTTGCGTCGGTCGATATAGTAACGCCCTTCCGGGGTACGCCCGTCGCCTTGGTGGCGCTTGTGGCCCGTCGGCTGGAGGCCGAGGGCGATCTTGTAGGTGCGCCATGGCGTGTTGCCGCGCATCAGATAGAGGCGTCGCTGCGCCTTCTTGACGACAATCCGATCGGCGAGCTGTGGTCCGTCCCCACGGTCGGCCGGTGCCGGTGCGCTCGTCGGCGCTGATTGAGGTGCCCTGCTCAACCAGGGCAAGGAGAATGCGCGCGCACCGAGCGGGACGCTGACGGCGCCAAGCAGGAGCAGCAAGCGGCAGAAATTATTCATATTTACAATATAGTTACAAAAGAAAGCTCAACTTCCTTCTATTCTAGTCGCCGACCACACGCGGCGCTACTCCCACTGTTCGCAGGTGCTCGCAGGCACCTCACGGACGCCGCCGCGGTGCTGAACCAAAGTTCCTAACTGCGCGAATTCTCTGAAATACAAGCTCTGCGGTGACCGTCGTGCCGGAACCGCGCACCCATTGCGCCTCTCCCTCTGGGAGAGGCGCTCAGGCAACGGTCATGGCATCGCAACCCGGGGTGGCAGGGACGCACTCGTCGGCGCCGGGGCTGCTACAGAGACGCGAACGCGGGGGTGCGCCGATAGATGCGGATCACGGCACCGTGGTGCAGTTCGTTGGCCGCCACCGGGTTCCAGCGGACCAGGTCATCGACGGTGACGTTGTAGCGGCGGGCGATGTCGCGCAACGAGTCGCCCCGGTGGACGCGGTGGGTGACCAGGTTGGCGGCCGTCATGTCGCCGCCGACCGTGGCACGGTCCGTGCCGGGAACGCGCAGACTCTGGCCAGGTAACAGGGGCTCGCGGGTCTGCATGGCATTCGCGTCGGCCAGTTCTTTCAGGTCCACCCCGCGGGCGCGGGCGATGGCGGCCAGGGTATCGCCCCCTTTGACCTTATAAACCGTATAGACCGTGCCCTCGGGCTTGACCTTGCGCGGCGGCTCGGCTGGTTGGACCGCGGCGGGGAGCATCATCGGCGCCATGACCCGCGACTGCGGCAGTGCGGCGGTGACCCGTGAGCCGGTTCCTGCCGGGACCACCAGTTGGCCCGGACCCACTGGGGACGTCTGTCCACGCTTCAGCCCGGCATTGAGTGTCTGTAGCTGTGCCAGTCCGACCCCGCTGGCCTGGGCTACCCGCGCCAAGTCCACCGGCCGGTCCGTGCGCACCACCTCCAATTGGGGTGCACTGGGCACCGGCGGCAGACGGACCCCGTTTTGGCTTGGCTCTGCCACCAGGCGGGCGGCCGCCAGGATCTGGGGTACGTAATTCTGGGTTTCGGCCGGCAGGCTCAGAGACCAAAAATCGGTCGGCAGACCGCGTGCGCGGTTGGCCGCTTGGGCCGACTCCACCCGGGCCGGGCCGCAGTTGTAGGCGGCCATCGCGAGTTCCCAATTGCCGCCCAGGCGCCGCTGGAGTTGCTGGAGATAATCCATGGCCGCACGGGTCGAGGCCATGACGTCGCGCCGTTCGTCCTGCCAGGCGTCCTGGCGCAGGCCCATTTCGCGCCCAGTGTAGGGCATGAACTGCCACATGCCGGCGGCCGCCACCGGGGAGGTGGCCGCTGGGTTGTAGCGGCTTTCGATGTGGGGCAGCAGGGCCAGTTCGGCCGGCAGGCCGCGCCGTTGGATCTCGGCCATCACCACATGGAGATAGGGTTTCGCCCGTTCAGAGAGCTTCAACATGAATTGTGGGTCGCGGCGGAAGGTGCTGACCTTCTCATCAATGCGGCCGCTGGCATGGAGATTGAGCTTCATGTCGGCACGCACACGCGTCCACAGATCGCCAGACGATCCCGCGGTACCGCCACGCCGCGCCGCGCCCGAGGGCCGGACATAGCCATATTCGCGGGCGGAGACCTGGTTGCCGTAGTCGTCCACATCGGCAAAATTACGGGTCTGTTTGGATGCACAGCCGGAAACGGCCAGAACAGCGAGAAAAAGGGGAAGACGCGCGCCGCGATGGCGGGCTGTGGGTGTAGACGATAGCATTGAACCCCCGAAGCCAAGTGTAAGTGCTTGGTTTTGTTAGTTTCTCACGGCTTATATGGGTATGATACGCAAAGCGGCGGCGCATTACCAGACCTATGGCGCCGATCGGTGGCGCCGATGCCGAGCCGAGTAGGGTCGGTGGGGGCACTGGGACAGGGCGCCGATTACTGGTTACCATGGGGTCTACAGCAGGCGCCCGGGCGCAGGTGCGCGGTGGCCGGCGCCGGTCTCCCAGGGGCGATGGAGCGGGGCGGATGCGCGCGCTTGCGGGACTTGAGCTTCCCGCCTCGCCCAAGAAAATGAGGCACTTGAATGACCGCTTGCACCGGCCCGGGCTCCCCCCTCGCAGGGCTTGAACACTGGTACCGCACGCCTCTGGGGCGGGACGTCGCGGCACGGGAGGCGGACTGCCTCACGCAATTGCTCCACGACACGTTCGGCTACTATCTGGTCCAAGTCGGCCTCGGCGACTGCTTCCGGGAGGTTTTGGCGGCGAGTCGGCTGCGCCATCGGGTGCTGTTGCCGGGCGAGCCACCCACCGGAGCGCATGGCCCCGCGGTCGTGGGGGACCCGGCCGCGCTGCCGGTGGCCGCCGACGCCGTCGACGTGGTGCTCTTGCCGCACACCCTTGACTTCGTGGCGGACCCGCGAAAGGTGCTGCGGGAGGTGGAGCGTGTGCTGATCCCGGAGGGGCATGTCATCATCCTGGGGTTCAATGCGCTGAGCCCGTGGGGGCTGATGCGCCTGTTGTATCGCTACCGAGGGCGCGCCCCCTGGTGCGGACGGTTTCTGACCACCTACCGGGTCGAGGACTGGTTGTCGCTCTTGGGGTTCGATGTGGAGGTGCGCCAGCACCTCATGTTCAGGCCGCCGCTGCGCGGGGTCCAAGGTCCGCGGTTCGCGGTGTTCGATGCCCTTGGGCGGGGGCTGTGGCCGGCCTTGGGGGGGGTCTATGTGATTAAGGCGGTGAAGCGCGTATCAACCCTGACCCCGTTGCGGCCCTCTTGGAGTGCCCGCCGCGCATTGCTCGCGGGCGGGGCGATCGAACCGAGTACCCGCCGCGGCGCTCCGGGTGTCCGCCGCAGTGGTCGTCCGAGCGCTTAATTTGGATGTATGAGTGGAGAGGGCGATGTCTGATTGTGTTCTGGCCTTTACCGATGGTGCCTGCAAGGGCAATCCGGGTCCCGGGGGATGGGGGGTCCTGCTGCGCTGGGGTGAGGTTGAGAAAGAGTTGTGCGGCGGTGAATCGCAGACGACCAACAACCGCATGGAGATCATGGCCGTGATTGCCGCACTGGAGGCGCTCAAGGCGCCCACCTGCATTGAGGTCACCACCGATTCCCAATACGTCAAGCGCGGTGTGACTGAATGGATGACACGCTGGAAGCGCAACGGCTGGCTTACCGCCGAGCGCAAGCCGGTCAAGAACCGCGACCTGTGGGAGCGGCTGGACGTGGCAATCGGCCCCCACCAGGTCCGTTGGCACTGGGTGAGAGGACACACCGGCCACGCCGAGAACGAGCGTGTCGACCAGCTGGCCAATCGGGGTATTCCCCGCTGAAGGGGGTACCTGGTCCCACTGGATGAGGACGAAGGCCGCACGTGAGCGTGCGGCGAATCATTTTTGGTTGGGTTGAGTTTATGCGCCAGATCGTCCTGGATACTGAGACTACCGGGCTTGACCCGCGCGAGGGCCACCGTCTGATTGAGATCGGGTGTATCGAGCTGATCGATCGCCGGCTCACCCGCAACAATTTTCACCAATACCTGCAGCCCGACCGTGAGATCGACGCCGAGGCGGTGGAGGTCCATGGGATCACGAACGAATTTCTGCGTGACAAGCCCCGCTTTGCCGAGATCGCCGAGGCCTTCCTGGACTATGTGACGGGGGCCGAACTGATCATCCACAACGCCGCTTTCGACTGCGGTTTTATCGACCACGAACTCGGGCGGTGGCGCAACGGCGCGGCACGCATTGGCAGTCTGTGCGCGGTGACCGACACCTTGGTGATGGCGCGTCGGCTTCACCCCGGTCAGCGTAACAGTCTGGACGCACTGTGCAAACGCTACAGCGTGGACAACTCGCACCGGGATCTGCACGGCGCGCTGCTCGACGCCGAGATCCTGGCAGACGTCTATCTGGCGATGACCGGCGGGCAGGTGGTCATGCACTTGGGCGGGGAGCCGGCCTCGGAGTCCGGGGGGCGCAAGGCGGTGACTGAGCGCGGTCGCCTCGACCCGGACCGCCCGCGGCTGCGGGTGGTCCCGGCCGATGCCCAAGCCCAGGCCGCCCACGCCGCGCGGCTCGCCGCTATCGCCAAGGCCAGTCCGGATGGGTGCGCCTGGCTCAAGTTGGAGTCGGCGGGGTAGGCTCCGCGGTTCTCGTAACACCGCTGGGCGGTATTACTCCTGTGTCAGGCGCCCGGCGCCGCGGCCGGCCAATGCCTCAGCGGCGGCCGCTCGCCGGGGCCTGGGCACGCGCGAAGTCCAGCATGCGCCGGATCGGTATGACTGCGCGCACGCCCAGCGACTGCTCGATATGGACCTCCTGATCCTGCCGGCGCAGGGCCTGCTCCAGGCTTTGCAGTGAATTCATGGCCATCCAGGGGCAGTGGGCGCAGCTCTCGCAGGTCGCGCCCTCGCCGGCGGTGGGCGCGGCGATCAGGGTCTTGTGGGGGGCCAGCTGGTGCATCTTCCAGAAGATACCCTCGTCGGTGGCGATGATGAATTCCTGGTTCGGCATCTCCACCACAGCCCGAATCAACTGCGTGGTGGAGCCTACCACGTCGGCCTGATCGACGACCGCGTCGGGGGACTCCGGGTGGACCAGCACCGCCGCCTGCGGGTGCAGCCGCCGCACCCGCTCCAGGGCGAACGACTTGAACTCCTCGTGGACGACGCCGGCGCCGTCCCACAGCAGCATATCGGCACCGGTCATGCGCTCGATGTAGTGCCCCAGGTGCTTATCCGGTGCCCACACGACCTTCTGCCCTTGCGCTTTCAAGTGCTTGACGATCGGCAGCGCGATGCTGGAGGTGACCACCCAGTCGGCGCGCGCCTTCACCCGCGCGCTGGTGTTGGCATAGACCACCACGGTGTGGTCCGGGTGGGCGTCGCAGAAGGCGGAGAAGGCCTCCGCCGGACACCCTTCATCCAAAGAGCAGGTGGCCCGCAGGTCCGGCATCAGCACGCGTTTCTCAGGGTTCAGGATCTTCGCCGTCTCCCCCATGAAGCGCACCCCGCAGACCACCAGGGTGCGGGCGTCGCTCGCCGCGCCGAAGCGGGCCATTTCCAGTGAATCGGCCACGCAGCCGCCGGTCTCCTCGGCCAGGGCCTGGAGATCGGGATCGGTGTAGTAGTGTGCAACCAGGACGGCCTGCTGTTCGGTCAGCAGTGTCTTGATCCGCGTCGTCAGCTGCGCTTTCTCGTCCGCGGTCAAGGCCGGCCACTGGGGGTGGGGCGGGACCTGGACCGGGGGGGCTGCGAGGGTGGGGGGGGTGCTCATGTTCGTGCTCCGCGGGTGCCGGCCGGGCCGGCATTGGTATCTGCACATTATGCACCGACATTAGCTCCCGACTCAGCCCCGGCCTGGGGGCGACCCCGCCCGTCAGTGGTTCGGACCGCGTAGACCGCGGACCCCGCCCGGGCGGATAATGTGGATTCCGGCCGTGGCCGGACCTAGGGTTACCCAACCCGAATTTATCTCCAAGAGGATCTGAAGATCATGCTGACAAAAGAAGAGTATCTGGCGAAAATGAAGGCCCAACTCGACGAGTGGCAGGTCGATCTGGAGGCCCTGGGCGCCAAGGCCGGGGAGGTCTCGGACGACGCCAAGGCCAAGGTTCATGAGCAGATTGCCGAGCTGCGGGCCAAGTGGGACGAGGGTCATGCCCGGCGCGAGGAAATCACGAATGCCGCGGACGAGAAGTGGGAGGAACTCAAGGACGATGCCGAGGTGAAGTGGGAGGAGTTCAAGGTTGGCGTCAAGGATTCCATTGAGCGGGTCAAGTCCTACTTCAGTTGATCGTCCGGCCTGGGCGAAAGCGGTCCGCACTGTGCCCGCTCCCGAGGCAGGGAGAGGGCAGCGGTGCGGACCGCCCACTCAACACTCCTGGCTTCGCCCTTGGCCAGCGTCTTTGATTCTTTCGTAACGCTGGTCGCGGGGCGTCTGTCAAGGCAGCGATTGGACATAAAGGGCAACGTCACGCATCTCCTCGGGACTCATATCGCGGGTAATCTGTCGCATTGGCGTGCCCGGGCGAGTGATGTTTTCCTTGTATTCTCCGAGCGCCTTTTCGGTATAGGCACTGTGCTGCGATGCTAGGCGTGGAAATGCGCGCAATCCCTGGGCTTGCGGGCCATGGCAGAAACCGCAAGGGAGCACTTTCTTCCCTGGTATCCCATTCTCGAAGATTTGTCGACCCAATTCGAGCCGGGGCCGATCTGCGTCGCTAATCGGGTTTGAGCTCGGCGACTGTCGGGTAAAGTGGTCCGCCAAGGCATCGATCTGTCCAGCGGTCAGCGGGCTCGCAATACCCCACATATAGTCGCGGGCACCCTGGCCGCTGCGAGTATGCTTCTGGAAAGCAATCAGCTGATTGGCCAGATAAGCTTGCTGCTGGCCGGCGAGTCGTGGAAAGTGCGATAAGGTGGAATTGCCATCGTTGGCATGGCAGTTCGCGCATACGTGCTTGGTAGTGATCGCCGGATCGACATCGGGGTTAAGATATTTTGCACAGTCCGCGCTGCTCACGACGATGGTCTCTAGCGGCGGATTGCAATTCAACTCCTGTTGTGCCTCGGTGTGGGCTTGTCTCAATTCCTCAACACGCTTCGCCGCAAGCTGCTGAGCGGCCTCGAGTGGAGTCTCGGCCTGACCCGGGCCGCATAGCAAAAGCACGGCCAAGATGCTACCGGCTCGGAGCAATCGGGATTTCATAGGGGTTGGCATCATCAAAGGGATTTCGGGCTCCGATACGATAACATTATCTTAAGTGCCGCATTGTTGCAATCATCAGCAGGATTTGGGGGCTAGCGGCGAGACCGCGACCGTCGTCCCGGTTCCCGCGGTGCGTCGGTCGGCCGTCAGTCCGACCGACTGGAAGCGCGGCCCCCAGTGTGGCCAGATCTCTGCGCAACCAGAAGGGACAGGGTGAGGGCGGCGCGCCGCCTCGGTTCGGGTTGAGCGCTGAGACACAGAGTGCATACGAGGTGTCTTCGCCCGCCATCCGCTGCCCGCCACTTGGCCCGTGGGCGGCTTGCAGCGGGACGGTTTCGGCCAAGTGCGGTTAAGTTAAGCCGGTCGACCGACCTAAAGTGGTGCGCGAAAAAAAGTACCGCCAGGACCTCGGGGCGCTCCTGCACGCCTTTACGCGTCGCGACCGCCACCATCACAGCCTGATCCGACAACGGCGCCCCAGCATCGCGCAGAACCTCCAAGACCAGTTGAAGCGCCTTCTCTGCGACCTCCCAGGCCGTAAGGGGCTGTGCCCCCGGCGTTATGCCGGGGTGACGTTCAGTGAGATTGTGAAAGTATTCGCAGTGTGCCCGGATGGAGCGCGAGCGGAATCCGGGTGCGGTCACGCAGGTAAAGCAAAGATCGGTGGCTTACCGCAGAGCCCTGGATTCCGCTGCGGCTGCATCCAGGCTAAGGGAAACCGCTGCGTGGAATACTTGCCCAATCTCAGTGCGGGCCGGCCCATCCGCAGAAGGCGATGCCGGAACCGCTTGCGAGATCGTGCCGTACTGGGGTGCGGCGCTCCCAGTGGCCGGATTGATGATCAAGGCTCTTTTCGGTCAACGGGACGACTGAGCGCATGGCCTGCCAGACCAAGATTCCGCTCACCCCTTGGCCGCCTCGCGCTTGGCCTTATTGGGATTACGCAGCAACACATAAGCAGCTCCGGTGCCGCCGTCGCGGCGGGTGGCGGAGCAGAAGGCCAGGACCTCGGCGTGCAGCCGCAGCCAATAGTTGACCTTTTGCTTGAGCACCGGCTGCTGATCGGGTGAGCGGGTGCCTTTGCCGTGGATGATGCGGGCGCAGCGCACGCGGCGATGGCCGCATTCGATCAGGAAGTCCGCCAGGACGCGGCGGGCGACGGTAATGGACAGTCCGTGCAAGTCTACCTCCAGCCCGACCGCGATGGCCCCGCGCTGGAGGTCGGAGAGCACCCGCTGTTGCAGCCCCGGGCGGGCGTAGAGCAGGAACTCGTGGGTCTGGACGGCGGCCTCGGACAGGGTGGCCCCGCCGTCCTCGGGTAGTTCCGGCGCGCGCGGGCGGGGGATGGGCGGGGGGCGTTTGCGCACGGGCTCGGCGTAGTCGTGCTGGAGCGGCAGGGCGTTCTGGACCTCTGCGCGAAACAGGTCAAGATCGGCCGGGTCGACTGGCTTTTTCATGGGGTTGTGCGCCTTCAGGCGGGGTTGCTCGGCGCTGGGCCTTAGTTCCCCTGGATCTGCTGTCATAAAGGCATGGGTCAACGACAATATAGGTAGGCACGCAGTGTCGTGCCGGGACGCGGGTTGCCATCAGTGGCCCTGGACTCCGGCGTCCCGGCCGGCATGACGGAGCGCTGTCACCGCCTGCTGGGCGCTAGCCTGGTCGGGAGTATAACCGCGGCCCGCTGCGCGGCGTCCGGTGACCGCACCCGGCGGCGGGGTGTCCGCGGCGAGGCTTTCCAGTATCATCCACGGGCCTTTCCCCTGTCTGTTCCACTGTGGGCGCCGGTCGTATGAAGATACTGGTCAGCAATGACGACGGTTATCAGTCCCCGGGGCTGCTCGCCCTGGCGGCAGGGCTCGCGCGCCTGGGTGAGGTGACGGTGGTGGCCCCGGACCGTGACCGCAGCGGGGCCAGCAACTCACTGACCCTGGACGTTCCGCTGCACGCCATGCGCATGACCAACGGCTTCATTCGGGTCGACGGGACCCCGACGGACTGTGTCCATCTGGCGATCACCGGGTTGCTGGAGGTGGAACCCGACATCGTGGTCGCCGGGGTCAATCACGGGGTGAATTTGGGCGACGATTGTCTCTATTCCGGGACCGTCGCGGCGGCCACCGAGGGGCGTTTTCTCGGGCTCCCGGCGATTGCAGTCTCCATCGATTCACGCGAGCCGCGCCACCTGGACACCGCCGTGCGGGTCGCCTGTGGGCTGGTGGAGCGCCTGTGTGTGGCGCCGCTGGACTCTGACCTGATTCTCAACGTGAATGTCCCGGACCTGCCCTATTCAGAACTCAAAGGGTTCGCGGCGACGCGGTTGGGCCATCGCCACAAGGCGGAGGCCGTGGTGGCGGGCAAGGATCCGCGCGGTCGAACCATCTATTGGGTCGGCCCGGCGGGGCCCGAACAGGATGCGGGACCGGGGAC
>CAILVI010000489.1 GCA_903837595.1 uncultured Thiodictyon sp. | reverse complement strand
GGCGTTCGCCACCGTCCGCTCCTACCTCTCGACCTTACACAAGCAATCCTTCGATACCTACCAAGCCTTGGTCATGACGTTCCAGGGCAACCCGCCGATGCCTCAGCTGGGGTAGCTTGGCCGGGGTACCTGAACAGTTACGTCCTGAGCAATGCCCCCGGGTGCTCGGCTATAGTCCCGCTGCCTCGGCGGACGCGCGCAGCACTTGTATTGTCCCGTGACCAATTCGCCCTACAGTCCCTAGCCTTGATCATCGTTCCCGCCAACACTGGGCCGTCATTCCGGCCGGGAAGCCGGAAGTTAAATCCGGGATGGCAACCTCTCAGCCGGCACGCATTCGCGGAACACAGCGAAGCCGCCGTCGGGATGATCATCTCCATCCAGTCACAAAATCTGGAAAAGTCAGAGGAAACCTTCTGCGTACGTTACCTCCAGGGTCTAGGGATCGACACACAAGGCCCCGGAGTCTGGTCAGAAGATCGCCAATTTGGGCAGATGGTCCTGGCAGCCACGCCCAGACCCCGGTAGTCGCCCGGCAACCCCTGGCAGTGCCTTCTGCTGCAAGCGGGAGCGGAGACGGATCGGTGACGCGCTTTGCCACAATCCGGTTCCGGCCGCGATGCAAAAAATCTCTTGCATCGACGAAAGTCAAGTAATAAACTCCGGCCCACATGCTGCTTGTGTAAACCTTTTCGCGGACAGAATCGGGGTGCATCATGTCGAGTTCAACGATTATCCCTCGCATCGATTCGGGCAAATTGGCCCTGATCCAGCATATCAAAGCAATGTTGTCGGCCTATGCCGATACACTGGACTCGCGCCTCGATGATTTGGCCGAGCTGAACAATGCGACTGCCTGGTTCAAGTATAGCCTGGACCTCCAAACCGCGCTGAAGGCCGCCGCCGAGGCGGCGGTCGCCTCGAAGAATGCCGTGCGCGACGGCTCCCCGACCGGGAAGGCCCTGATTCCCGGGCTGCCCAACCTCCTGACGTCACCCCTTGGCGAGCCCTTTCTCGACGTGTTCGGTTACCTGGCCAAGCTGGTCACCCGCGACACAGAGGCTTTGGGTAAGGCACTGAACATCACCCGGCACAAAGCGTCGCGGTGGAACTGTCCACCATATCGCTCGACTCAGAACAGATGCCTGTTTCCCGGCTATTTTATGATTATGGAGGAGTTGCCATGATAGAAACATTTACCGATGCTTATCGCAAAACCAAAGACATCATCAAGGAACAAACATTCGAAGCAGAATGGGATAAGTTCCTGAAAAATGAGGTCAAGGATTTATTGGGCGACGATGGTCCCAATTGCGCAAAGGCATCTAGTCTGAACAAGCTGCACACGGATATCCAACATCCTGAGGGCGTTAAACAGACCAGCCGAACAGTAGAAGCGGATGCAATCCTTGACGCCGCCAGGCAAGGTGAGGCCGTTAAGTTACAGGATCGAGCCGCGGCCCTCAAGACCCTCCGGCACCTCTACTTTCAAAGCAGTCGGGGCGCGCAAAGTATTTGGGTATGTTCGCTGCCAAAAGATTATGCCCAATGGCCGTATGACGAGCTAAGGGGGATGAGTGCAGTACATCTCAAGACCAGACTCGCACAAACCGATGAGATATTCACATCGGGAAACATGAAAAAGATGTCGGTAGGAGCTCAGGATGCGCTGAAATGGTGTCAAAAAGTCTTGATCAGCCTTGCTTCAGCGAAGGGAAAGGACAAGAAGAGCCGCGACATGGTGAGTCGATGGTTCGCTGACGAAAATGTCGACGAAATTGCGCTTGACAGCTTGATCGAAAAGCTGACTGCTGGATTCAAGAAAATTCAAGACGTTTGCAATTCAAATCAGCTGATCTTTTCCGACGACATCGTAGACCGCAGCACCCAGCCGAATCTTTGGAAGACCACCTATGCACTGGTGCGTGACGAAAAACTGAATGTCATCTATATAGAAAAGGTCTTGCTCGGGCGCTCGGGCACCAAGCTCGAATGGGCTATCACCATCGTGCACGAACTGTCCCATAGAGAAGTCAAGACCAAGGACCATTTTTATAGCGAATCGGGTCTGAAACCGAACGCAGTGTCTTTTCCGTCGGACAAAGCGATCGAAAACGCCGATAACTGGGGGTTTTATGCCGCGAATGTCAATGGCGAACTTACCAAAGGAAAAATCACGACAGTTCTCAAAGAACCTTGATCGCTGGGTATTTAACTCGCAAGTGATCGTCGTTGCCAGACAATTTCTCGAAACAGAACAACAATGTGCTGAAATTAAAGCGTTTTTTCTTCATTTTTATTACCACATCCATTGGTTCCTTTGCCGCTTATTCGGAGACGAACAATCAGCAACGGTTGACCAAGGAACCCGAATTCAATCAAACAGAGACAAGAACCATGAGTATCATCGGTAGCAGACGGCGGCGTTTACCCCCGGAACTAGACCCCATCGTCGTCGACGGTGTCGTTTACAAGGAATTACGTCAAGGCAATAAATTGGGTTATGAGCAAAAAGGCGGCTTCCTCGTCGCTACGGATAAGAAAACGGGCAATATCTTATGGCATGTTAGGGTCTATGAGGTTCATTTCGACGCCGCCAAGGAGTCTGATGTGCAAGAAGTATTCTTTACCCAGATGAAGCTATTGCCAGGCGGTACAGAAATCTTGGTTGAAAACGAACTTGAAAAGCGGTTTGTAGTTAATCTGGAAAGCCACTCAGTCAGAGAAAAGCGGTAATAGGGTAAATTGGGGGAAGGCCACGGTTCCCCCGTTACTAATCCGCTCGCTGGTAAAGTCGTTACTAAATTGATGGGAAGGTGCTGTTTTGCTCCTTTTTCTTTATTAGTCCGACACGGTTGCAGGCGCATCAACAACGAACACCTAAGGAGTTCTGTCCATGAAGTTGCAGCGTTCGATTCACTGTATGTTTGGGTTGACCCTTGCCTTCGCCTTGATTGCCCCGGCAACGGCCAGCAGTCGGCCACCCGCTGGGAGTAAACCGCTGTCCGAGCTTCTGCAAGGGATCGAGCAGCGCGCGGGCGAGGTGATATTCAGCGCCGAATTCGGCAGCGGATCCTGGGAGATTCTGGCCTGCGAGGCAGGTCGTGGGCATTGCCGTCAGATCGACGTGGATCCGCAGACAGGCGCGGAGCTGCGTTCGAGCCCGGAAGACACCTCAGACACCCCGCCTCCGTCCAACGGGAAGACCGCTTCACAAATTGCGCGCTCGATCGAGGATCGCAAGCTCGGCGTCATCACGGAGCTGGAATACGACGACCCGCAATGGGAAGCGCAGGTCCGCCCCGACCGTGGCCGCGCGAAGCTCTACGTCGATCCAATCAGCGCAGATGTGCGGCGTTGCATCGGTCGCGCATGCCCGCCGCGCGGCAAGTAGGATAATCCAACGGTGCTTCGCGCCGTCGCCGACAGGATGTCGGCGCTCCCAGGTGCGTCCGGGGTTCGATGGCCGCAACGATGATCAAGGCCTTTTTGCAGGTGCTTCGGTCAAACCCCGATGGAGAATCCGCCGCAATTCCGCAATGGCCAATGGATGGGCAATACCGCCGTGTCCGGCCGGGACCACGACTTCCGATTCCGCCGTGTCGATATGCGCGCTGCTGTAGGGGACTACACCGTCCGAGCTGGTCGCCAGGGGGCCGCGCCCACGGTCGCCGATGATCGAATGGGCCGGGACGCTCGGCCGGGTGCCGTCCAGCAGACGCAGGAACTGTGATTGGGGGGACAGGCCATGGATGCTGGTCGGCAGGCTCCCGTCGATGCTGTCCGGGACCAGATGGGCATAATGGGCCAACTCGCCGACCAGCGTTTCGGGCAGGCGGATCAGACGGATGCCCCAGGCGCCGATGCTGTTGGTGGCGAAGGTGCTGCCGCGATGCGGCGTGAACATGAAGATGACCCGGCTGACATCCGCTCTCGGGGTGAAGACCAGCGCGCGGCGGACTGGGTTGGTGTCGGGTAATGACGTGATCGGCGGGCTGATGGCCGCCGCCGCATCCAGATCGATGTGGGAGACCTGCACGCGGGCGAGGATGCCGCCCATGCTGTGCCCGACCAGGATGATCGGCCGGTGCACGCCATGCGCGCGCGTGGTGTCGTCCAGGGCCTCGCGCAATTGGAGTGCGGACAGCGGGACTGGCTGGCTGGTGGGGTAATAGAAGAACCAGAACTGGTAATGGGTGCGGATCGCCTCGTCGGCCAGCAGTGCCTTGACTAGCGGTTCCCACATCCGCGGTGTAGACATCAGGCCATGCACCAGGACTACCGCCGTCTTGTCGGGGTCGAAGGGTGCCAGAAAGGCGATCCGCGGCTGGCCGCGGAAGCGTTCAGGCCGCAGCAGATTGGTCAGGCCCGCGCTGTGACGCGGACCGGTCGCGCGGGTGGCGTCCAGCGGCGCCTCCAGGTCCATCGCGACCGCGACCTTGCCGTAGCGGGTGGGTACGGAGCGGATACGGTCGGGATCGACCAGCGCGGCGTCGCAGCATCCCGCAGCGGAATGATTCGGCAGGGCCACGAGGGTGAGCGGGACGTGATAACCCGCGAGCGGGGCATTGGCGCCACCGGGGACGATGCGGCCCACCACCGGCAGGCCCAGGCCGGCGCGGTGCAGGCCAGGCTCGGTCACGCCGGGGCGCATGACCGGCGCTATGTCGGTAAAGGTGGCGGGTGCATAGATCCCCGGCTGATCGTGGCCGAGCGCGACCAACGCCCGGGCCGGCACGGGAGCCTGCACGGGATCAGGCCGGGCCGCGTCCGCCAGCAGTGCGGGCAGGTGGCTCGCCACGAGGTTGCGATACTCCGCGTCCGCTTGGGCGCGTTGCTGGTCGCTGCTGCGGGGCGCGGCGAGGACCCGCAGTGCCGCGTCGAGCCGGGCGGCGAGGGCCTGCGTTTCAAGCCGATCCGCGGGCGGCGGAAAGGATTGGCAGCCGGCAAGCAGGAGGCACAGGAAGAGTCTCGCGGCCGTTCCCCGCACGGGGTCGGTCAACCTGGAAACAGCAGCGATCCAGCGAAGGCGCGAAGAATGCGAGTGTTTTTTCACCATGCTAATCATTGCGTGTGAAATCGTACAGTGCCACTGGACGGAAGCCGCGGCGGGCGACGGGACAGCGGTGCGGCGACGCGCAGATCGCCATCGCCTTCAAGCATACCCGTGAGCTGGCTCGATCGCCAGGCGGGTGGGAGATCCGCTTCGCGGTACTGGCAGTTCGCTTGTTTTTTTTGCTCTTGACACTATGACTATACCGCTCCGTAAATCCGGATCGGGGCCTCCCAGCTCCGCTTCGATCACTCCCCCAGACGGACCGCACCACGCGGCCCAGGTGTCAGTCATGAGTATGTTGAAGCAAATCGTTGAGGGTCTTCATGGCGCGAAGATCGAGGGTCTGGCCAAAACCTTTACCCGCTTGGGTCGGATCGGTTTTTGGCTCCAGGTGGTGCTCGGCGCCATCCCCCTGGCCATTATGTTCTATGTCTTTGTGTTCTCAGGGAGCATCTCAGGCCCACGCAGCGCCCTGCCGAGCGTCGGGCTGCTGAGCTTGGCCAATATGCTGGTGCTCCTGTTTACCATCGTCTGGTTTCATCGCTACACCGGTCTCGGCCGACGGATTGCCGATGCCCAGTCGCGCCCGACCGAGTCGGCGGTGCTCGCGACCGTTTGGACGGGCCTGATCGCGAGCAGCCTGGGCATCCTGTTCTCCATGGTGGTGATGCTGCTGGAAGTGGGGCAGCTCCTCTTTTATTTCCTCTCCGCACCCCAGGCGGGTATCGCGACCATTCAGACCACGGGCGGCGCGTCCGCCAGCTGGGTCTCCGCGGTCGATCTGGTGAGCCTGTTGGCCCTGCTGCAGATGCTCGCCGCCGAGGTGATCGCCCTGGTGTTGGGTCTCTGGTTGATGTTCCGGACCACCCAGGCCGCGGGCGAATTCCCCAAGGCCGCTTAGCCCTGACCCGGCGCACTTGGCCTGCCCTGATCCATATCGGCGGCGGCCGGGCCAGCGTTGACACGTACCGGCGGCGCCCCTGGCCGCCGGTTCGCTCATCCACCTGATCCATGAGGCCCGTTTCAATGACAAACTTCTGGGACATTCTCTATCTGATGGCTTCGAGCTTCTTGTTCGTTGCCTATTTGATTATTCTCTTTCATGTCGTTTTAGACCTGTTTCGCGACCCCGATCTGGCCGGCGGCTACAAGGTCCTGTGGCTGATCGGGCTGGTTTTCCTGCCGTTCCTGACGGCACTCGGCTACGTCCTCGCCCGCGGCCGCGGGATGGCGCAGCGGCAACAGGCGGCGCTGCAGCGGGCCAGATCCGATACCGAGGCGTACATCCGCGAGGTCGCGGCAAAGTCCCCTGCCGAGCAAATCGGCGATGCCAAGGCGCTGCTTGATGCCGGCACGATCAGCCAGGGGGAATTCGACCGGCTCAAGCAGAAGGCGCTCGCCTAGTCGCCGAGCCGCAGCCTGGTCGCCGGCCGACCCGGCACAAACCTTCATCGCCAGTGCAGGAGTCATCGTCACCATGAATGCCCTATCCGCCTTCTCGGCGCCCGCTCGCGGTCTGATCGTCGCCGGGGCCGTCGCGCTGGTCGTGACCTTGATGAAGACCGCGGCGCCACTGCTGGCGCCCATCCTGCTCGCCATCTTCATCGCCATCGTCGCCACCCCGGCGCTGGCCTGGATGCGCCGCAAGGGCGTGCCGAAATGGGGCGCTCTGGTCATGATCGCGTTCGTGCTGCTCGATGTCGGCAGCCTGATCGCGCTGATGACCACCGGTGCGCTCGAGGGCTTCAAGGACAGCCTGCCGGGCTATCAGGAACGCTTCACGGCGCTGGTCCAGCACTTCGGCGGCATGATGGCGGGGACCGGCGTCGACCACCCGGGCGCGGCGGCGACGGACCTGCTGGCCCCGGCCAAGCTCATGGCCCTGGTGCCGCAGTTGTTGTCCAGCGCCGGCGGCGTCTTCGCGACCGGGCTCCTGGTGCTGCTCACCGTCATCTTCATCCTGCTCGAGGTGCCGACGATGGCGCCCAAGCTGAAGGCGGCCTTTCACATCACGCCGGTTGGCGAGGCGCGCCTGTCCCGGATGCTGGAGAACATCAATCGCTACATGCAGATCAAGGCCCTGACCAGCCTCGCCACCGCCGTCTGTATCTGGCTCCTGCTGTGGTCCTTCGGGATCGACTTCGCCGTCCTGTGGGCCGTGCTGGCCTTCTTTCTGAACTTCCTGCCGGTGGTCGGCAATATCCTGATGATGATCCCGGCTGTCCTGCTGGCACTGGTGCAGGTCGACGTGACCACGGCATTGCTGGTCGCGGCCGGTTACCTGGTGATCAACACGGCGATCGGCAATGTCATCGAGCCGCGGATCATGGGTAAGGGGCTCGGCATCTCGACGCTGGCGGTCTTCATTGCCCTGTTGTTCTGGGGCTGGCTGTTCGGTACCGTCGGCATGTTCCTGGCCGTGCCGCTGACCACGGCCCTGATCATCGCGCTCGACGCGAGCGCCCACACCCGCCCGCTCGCCATCCTGATGGGGCCGGCGATCACGGCGGCGCCGGCGTTGGATGCCGACCGGCCGGACGCTGCGCCAAGTCGTTTGTATCGCGTCGACGCCCGGGGTGACGGTGAGTCCGCGCGTGCAGCCGCGCCCCCCCGCGCTTTCGACCTGGGTGACCCCTACGCCCTGCAAGCCGACGCGGTCCTGCACGCCCTGCACAGCACGGCGGACGGCCTGACTGGCGCCGAGGCGGCCAGGCGTCTCGCTGCCGTCGGTCCGAATCGGCTCCCGAGCCCACCGAAGGACGGGCCGATCAAGCGCTTCCTGAAGCATTTCAACGATATCCTGATCTATATCCTGATCGCCGCCGCGGTGGCGACAGCGCTCAAGGGTTACTGGATCGACACCTGGGTGATCCTCGCGGTGGTGGTCATCAACGCGGTCATCGGGTTCATCCAGGAGGGGCGGGCCGAGGACGCGCTGGAGGGCATCCGCAAGATGCTCTCGCTGCACGCCCACAGCCGCCGCGGCGGGCACTGGGTGGAGGTCGAGTCGGCGCAGTTGGTGCCCGGCGACATCGTGCGGCTGCGCGCCGGCGACCGGGTGCCGGCGGACCTGCGCCTGCTCGAGGCGGTGAATCTGCGCATCGAGGAATCCGCCCTGACCGGCGAGTCGGTGCCGAGCACCAAGGGCAGTGAGCCGGTGGACGATGCCGCCGGCATCGGCGATCGGCGCGGGATGGCCTACTCGGGCACGCTGGTGGCAGCAGGGCAGGGCACCGGGGTGGTGACCGCCACCGGACCCCACACAGAATTGGGCCGGATCAACCGGATGATCGCGGAGGTTGAGACCCTGGACACCCCACTGACGCGGCAGATGACCGCCTTCGGCCGGGTGCTCTCGGTGATCATCCTGGGGATGGCCGTGGCGATGGTCCTGATCGGCTGGTTCCTGCACAGCTTCGGGGTCGAGGAGCTGATGATGGCGACGATCGGCTTCGCCGTGGCCGCCATCCCGGAGGGCCTGCCCGCCATCATGACCATTACGCTCGCTCTCGGCGTCCAGGAGATGGTGCGGCGCAACGCCATCACCCGCAAACTCCCGGCGGTCGAGACCCTGGGTTCCGTCACCGTGGTGTGCTCGGACAAGACCGGCACCCTCACCCGTAACGAGATGACGGCCCGCCATGTGGTCACCCGGGTGGACCAGTACGACGCGGCCGGGATCGGTTATGCCCCGCAGGGTCACCTGTCACTGCACGGGCAACCAATCGTGGTGGCTGACCACCCGGACCTGCAGGCATTGATCGAGGTGATGGCGGTCTGCAACGACGCCGAGATCGCCGAGGAGGACGGCCACTGGCGGGTCATCGGCGAGCCCACCGAGGGGGCGCTGCGGACCCTGGCCCGCAAGGCCGACTTCGCCGTTGCGGACTACGCGCGCTTGGCCGTGGTGCCCTTCGACTCCGATCTGAAGTTCATGGCTACGCTGAACCAGCTGCCCGGGGGCGGCCGGCGCATCCTGATGAAGGGCGCGCCTGACCGCTTGCTCGACCGTTGTGACGGCCAGCGTAGCGCTGACGGCGCCGTGGAGCCGCTCGATCGCGCCTTCTGGGAGGCCCACATCGACCGGCTCAGCGCCCAGGGGCTGCGGGTGCTCGCCGCCGCGAGCCGCGACATGGACCCGGGCAAGGACGCCCTGGGCGTCGCCGATCTGGCGCAGGGGATGGTGTTGCTGGGCCTGGTCGGCATCATCGATCCGCCGCGACCGGAGGCGATCGCGGCCATCGCCGCCTGCCGCCAGGCGGGTATCACGGTGAAGATGATCACCGGCGACCATGCCGGCACCGCCAGTGCCATCGGCCGCGAGATGGGCATCACCACGGATGACCGTGCCGTCACCGGGGCCGAACTGGAGGCGGCCAGCGACGAGGAACTGCAAACCATCGTCGCCCAGTACGCCATCTTTGCCCGCACCAGCCCGGAGCATAAGCTGCGGCTGGTCCAGGCCCTGCAGGCCAATGGCGAGGTCGTGGCGATGACCGGCGATGGGGTCAACGACGCCCCGGCGCTGAAGCGCGCCGACGTCGGCGTTGCCATGGGCATCAAGGGGACCGAGGCGACCAAGGAGGCGGCCGAGATCGTGCTGGCAGACGACAATTTTGCGTCGATCGAACGCGCGATCGAGGAGGGCAGAACAATCTATGACAATCTGCAGAAGTCGATCCTGTTCCTGCTGCCGACCAACGGCGCCCAGGCCCTGGTCATCCTGGCCGCGGTCCTGTTCGGCTTCACCCTGCCGCTGGCGCCGGTGCAGATCCTCTGGGTCAACATGGTGACCGCGGTGACCCTGTCCCTGGCGCTGGCCTTCGAGCCCGCCGAACCCGGGGTCATGTACCGACCTCCGCGGCAGCCGGGCGCGCCCATCCTGGGCTGGTATTTCATCTGGCGCATTGCCCTGGTCTCGGTGCTAATCGGCGCGGCCACCATCGCCGTCTTTCTCTTTGAGGAGGGTCGCGGCTATTCGGTGGCCGCGGCGCAGACGATGGCCGTCAATACCCTTGCATTCGGGCAGTTGTTCTTCCTGTTCAACAGCCGGTTCCTGCACGCCTCGAGCCTGCCGGTCCGTTTGTGGTTCACCAACCGCGTGGTCTGGATGGCCGTCGGCGTACTGGTCTTGCTGCAACTCCTGTTCGTCTATGCACCGTTCCTGAATCGCTGGTTCCACACGGCGCCCCTGGCCGCGCGCGATTGGCTGTTGCCGGTCGGCATCGGCGTCGTGATTTTCCTGGTGGTCGAGTTCGAGAAGGCCGTGGTGCGTTGGGTGGCGCCCCCGAGCGGGCGGCGGTCCGGGCCGCACGAGACTGCGGCGAACGGCCTAAGCGGACCGAACAACGGGAAGGAGCCACTGCCGAATCACTGATAAAATAGTCACTTTTGGCGATGCATCGGCGCGGACATCAAGCGCTGGAGGTTTCCTCTTGGAAAAGTCAGTCCTGCCCAAGCGCACCGCCGCGGTACGCGCGACATCAAGGGTCCGGGTGTCCCTCCCCGGCGTCCTCGCCCTGGCGGTCCTGCTCGGCGCCTGTCGGCCGGCCGAGGCGCCCAAGGCCGAGCCGGCGCCGATCCGTCCCGTGCGGGTCGTCACCGTCGAGGAACTCCCGGGGGGCGAGACGGTCACCCTCACCGGCACTGTGCAGTCCCAGGACGAGGTCAATCTGGCCTTCCGGGTCGGCGGCCAACTGCTGGCGCGCTCGGTGAAGGTGGGCGATCGGGTGCGCGCCGGTCAGGTGGTCGCGCGCCTCGACGCGGCCGACGCGCGCAACGCGCTCAATGCCGCCCGGGCGAGCCTCGCGGGCGCCATGGCGCGTTTGACGGAGGCGCGCAATACTGTGGCCCGGTATGAGCCGCTGCTGCCCCGTGGCTTCGTCTCCCGCGTCCAGTTCGATCGGGCCGTCGAGGCCCGCCAAGCCGCGCAGGCGCAGGTGGACGCGGTCGAGGCGCAGGTCGCCACGGCCGAGAACAGCCTGTCCTACACCAATCTGGTTGCGGATGGTGCGGGGACCGTCATCGCGAGCGGGGCCGAGCCGGGTGAGGTGGTCGCCGCCGGGCGGATGGTGGTCCAACTCGCGCGCCAAGGCGGACGCGACGCGGCCTTCGACGTGCCGGCCAGGATCAAGGACCGGGCCTCCGCGGACGCCCCCGTCGAGGTGGTTTTGAGCTCCGACGCCAAGGTCCGCGCCACCGGCCTGGTGCGCGAGGTCTCGCCCCAGGCGGACCCGGTCACCCGCACCTTCCGGGTCCGGGTGGGCCTGAACAACCCGCCGGAGGCCATGCGGTTGGGCTCCACCGTCACCGGCTCGGTCCATCTGGGCGGTACCTCGGGCATCCAGGTCCCGGCCTCGGCGCTCACCGCCTCCCAGGGCCAGCCGGCGGTGTGGGTCCTGAACGAGTCGACCAACACCGTGGCGCTGCGCAACATCGACGTGGCGCGCTATGAACTGGACCGGGTGCTGGTCGCCCACGGACTCGATGCCGGGGAACTGGTGGTGACCGCCGGGGTCCAGACGCTGCGCCCCGGGCAGCAGGTGCGACTGCTGGGGCAAGGGGGCGCGACCAACCCAGTGCCCAAGGGTGAGGTCCAACCGGCGCAGATCCCAACTGAGATCAAGGCCGAGGTGAAGGTCCCAGCGCCAGCGCCAGCGCCAGCGCCAACACCGGCGCCGCTTCCGGTGACGCCGGGGACCAAGCCATGAAGGGCTTCAACCTCTCCGGCTGGGCCATCAGTAACCGCTCACTGATCGCCTTCATGATGATCGTGGCGGTCGCCGCGGGTGTGGGAACCTTCTTCAAGCTCGGTCGCGCGGAGGACCCGGCCTTTACCTTCAGGACCATGGTTGTGCGGGCGTCCTGGCCGGGGGCGACCCTCCAGGACACGCTCGACCAGGTCACTGAGCGCCTCGAGCGCACCCTGCAAGAGGTCCCCAACCTCGACAACCTGCGCAGCTTCACCAATGCCGGGACCACGACCATCTTCGTGGATCTCAAGGGCAGCACGGCGCCTGCGCAGGTCCCGGACACCTGGTATCAGGTGCGCAAGAAGGTCGCCGACATCCGTCACACCCTACCCGCCGGGATCATCGGCCCCGGCTTCAACGACGAGTTCGGCGACACCTTCGGCATCATCTACGGCTTTACCGCGGACGGCTTCAGCCACCGCGAACTGCGCGACTATGTCGAGGACGTGCGTTCCCAACTGCTGCGCGTGAAGGATGTGGCCAAGGTCGACCTGCTCGGCGCCCAGGACGAGCGGATCTTCGTCGAATTCGACATGGCCAAGCTCGCGGGCCTGGGCTTCGACCCCGCCGCACTCACTGCTGCATTGCAGGCCCAGAATGTGGTTCGCCCCACGGGTGTCATCCAGACCGGGGATGAGGCCATGTCGCTGCGGGTCTCCGGGGCCTTCCGCTCCGAGGCGGACCTGCTCGCGGTGAACTTCGCCATCGGTGAGCGCATGCTGCGCCTGGGTGACATCGCGACGGTCCGCCGGGGCTACGCCGACCCGCCCCAGCCGATGTTCCGCGTCAACGGCCAGCCGGCCCTGGGGCTCGCCATCGCCATGCGCGAGGGGGGCGATATCCTCACCCTCGGTGAGAACGTGCAAAAGGCCATGACGGGCATCGTTGCCAATCTACCGATCGGGATCGAGGTGACCCGGGTCGCCGACCAGCCGGTGACGGTCGACGAGGCCATCAATGACTTCACCACCTCATTGTGGCAGGCGATCGGCATCATCCTGGCCGTGAGCTTCGTGAGCCTGGGCGTGCGCGCCGGGACCGTGGTGGCCCTGTCGATCCCGCTGACCCTGGCCCTGGTCTTTGCCATCATGGGCCTGGTGCATATCGACCTGCACCGGATCTCATTGGGTGCCCTGATCATCGCGTTGGGCCTGCTGGTGGACGACGCCATGACGACGGTCGATGCCATGACCCGCCGTCTGGCCCTGGGGGAGGACAAGTTCACGGCCGCCGCCTATGCCTATCGGACCCTGGCCTTTGCCATGCTCGCCGGCGCCCTGGTGACCATCGCCGGTTTCGTCCCCATCGGCTTCGCCCAGAGCACGGCCGGCGAGTACACCTTCTCTATCTTCGCGGTGGTTGCCATTGCGCTCCTCGTCTCCTGGCTGGTGGCGGTGGTCTTCGCGCCGGTCCTGGGGGTCGTGCTGCTCGTGGCACCCAAGGGCGGCAGCACCGAGCCCAAAGCACCGGGGCCGGTCATGCGTGCCTATCGCGCCTTGCTGCGCGGCGCCATGCGGGTGCGCTGGCTGACCATCCTGGTCACGATCGCGCTCTTCGGCGTCTCCGTCTATGGGTTGCGACTGGTCCCGCAGCAGTTCTTTCCGAGTTCGGATCGGCCCGACCTGCTGGTCAATGTCACCTTACCGCAGAACGCCTCGATCCACGCTACCCAGAGCGCGGCCGAACGCCTCGATGCCATCCTCGGGAAAGACCCGGACGTGGACCATTGGAGCACCTATGTGGGCCAGGGGGCCGTGCGCTTCTATCTCCCGCTGGATGTGCAACTGCCCAATCCCTTCTTTGCCCAGGTCGTCATCGTCGCCAAGGACGTCCCCGCGCGTGATCGTTTGGCGACCAAGCTGGAGACGGTGTTGCAGGAGGAATTCCCGAGCGCGGTCGGGCGGGTCGCACCCCTGGAATTGGGACCGCCGGTCGGCTGGCCCATCCAATATCGGGTGATCGGTCCGGACCCGGTGCAACTGCGCGAGATCGCGCTCAAGATGGCCCAAGTCGTCGCGGCCACGCCGTCGACCCGTCATGTCAATTTCAATTGGATGGAGCCGGCGCGGCAGGTCTCGGTGCGGATCGACCAGGACCAGGCGCGGCTCCTGGGGCTGAGTTCGCAGGCCATCGCCGCGGTGCTCAATACGAATATCTCCGGCACCACCGTCACTCAAGTGCGCGACGACATCTTCTTGATCGACGTGGTGACGCGCGAACAGGAGGGACAGCGGCTATCGGTATCCAGTCTCCAGACCCTGCCGGTCGCCCTGGCGAACGGGCGCACCATCCCGCTCAACCAGATCGCCACCTTTGAATATGGCCAGGACTATCCGCTCATCTGGCGGCGCAATCGGGTGCCGACCCTGACCGTCCAGGCCGACGTCGACCCCGGGATACTGCCGGACTCGGTGGTCGACGTACTCACACCCAGGATCGCCGAGCTCGCTGCCGGGCTGCCCGCGGGCTATACGATCGAGCCGGGCGGCACGGTGGAGGAGAGCGCCAAGTCACGCAACTCGGTGATGGCGGTGGTCCCGCTGATGCTGCTGATCATGCTCAGCGTGCTCATGTTCCAACTGCGCAGCTTCCCGCTACTGATCATGGTCTTGAGCGTAGTGCCCTTAGGCGTCATCGGCGTGGTCGCCGCGCTCTTGGTGGCGGACAAGCCGCTCGGGTTTGTTGCCATCCTGGGTGTGCTGGCCTTGATCGGCATGATCGCCAAGAACTCGGTGATCCTGATCACGCAGATCGAACAGGAGCGGGGTGCGGGTCAGTCGATCTGGGACGCCGTGGTCGAGGCCAGCAGCTCCCGTTTTCGCCCCATCATGCTCACCGCCATGTCCACCGTGCTTGGCCTCATCCCGATTGCCCCGACGGTATTCTGGGGTCCCATGGCCTTCGCCATCATGGGCGGGCTGCTGGTGGGCTCGCTCCTCACCCTGGTCTTCGTGCCGACGCTGTATGTGACTTGGGAGTCGCTCAAGGGAAGCGATTTGCGGGCGGCAGCTGCCGGGAAGGCGAGCGGCGGGTCGGAACCGTCAATGGCCGCATCGAGCTAGCGGCGACGAATCACGACAGGTCGAGGCTTACCGTGAAAGTCGCGCCGGGAGCGCGCTCCACTTCTCCCTCCCCTATTGGGGGGAGGGCCGGGGAGGGGAACGGCCAAGGCGCCCGCCACTTTCATCTTGCGGGGTGGTGCGGGCGCCCTGGCCGTTACCGTGAAAGTCGCGCCGGGAGCGCGCTCCGATGCCCCTCCCCTATTGTGGGAGGGGCGGGGAGGGGAACGGGCAAGGCTCTTCCTGCGTTTCAGGCGGCTGCTAAGGTTTTGTAATATCGTGAAAAGAGGCTTATGATCGCCAGCCGCCAGGAAGGTTTGCAGGTCTCGGAGTTAGGCTGATGATCCCCCTCACAACGCTGCTGGACGACGTCAAGTGTTACGAAGTCCTGCGTCGCTTGCACTGGCCCGGAGGGGTGAGGTGTCCGCACTGCCAGTCGTTGCAGGTGAGCAAACAAGGGCGAGACTCTACCCAGCCAGCGCGCCGGAAGTATCGTTGCGGGGGCTGTGGGCGCCACTTTGACGACTTGACTGGGACGATCTTCGCCGTTCGGCATCGGTCGTTGATGGCCTGGATGGGCGGTCTGTACCTGATGGGCTTGAACCTCTCCAACCTTCAGATTGCCCACCAGTTGGGTCTGAACGAGGATGACGTGCAGCGGATGACCGAGCAACTGCGCGCGGGGATCGTCGCCAGCCAGCCGATGCCGATGTTGTCGGGCGAGGTCGAGTGTGACG
>CAILVI010000488.1 GCA_903837595.1 uncultured Thiodictyon sp. | reverse complement strand
GGTAATCACACCGCGGGAGACCGCGACTTGCCTGACATACTTGCCCTTGACAGACGCTGCGACGGGAATCGAGGCGGCCCCACTGTCAAGTCCGACCAAGGTGCCGATATCGGCAAAGGCATTGGCGACCGCGACCTTGAGACCGCCACCAAGGCTCATGGCCTCAGACACCTGGCTGCGGGCGATGAAGTCCTGATAGGACGGGATGGCGATGGCCGCCAGGATGCCGATGATCGCGACGACGATCATCAGTTCGATCAGGGTGAAGCCCTTTTGGATTGCCTTTTTCATGATGACTCTCTGAATATAGATAGTGGAACTGGCTGGCGCCGGGAGGCTGTCGCGACCGTCGCCCAGCCGCGCTCTTGTCGTCTCCCAGCCCCTCTCCTGCAGATTCCGGGCCAGTAGTCGCGGTGCTGGTGGATGAGTCGCGGGATGCGCGCCAACTGTTTGTGATGTAACGGCAAGTAAAGTGCCTGCGGTGCTGGGGTGTGTTGTCAGCGAGTCCGGCGCTGTCTGGATGCGGTTTGTAAAGGGGCTAAATGTGACAAAAAATGTCATGTTTTGACGTGGTCTGGCCCGTTTGGGTGGTGGTGGGGGTAGGCGCCTTTGATCGTTGTGTGCAGTGGGCGTTACCGGGGCGCGAATTCGTCCGGGTGGTAACGGGGTGTTATTTGGAGTATCGCGAGGGCAAAAAAAAGAGGGGCGCAAGGCCCCTCGTATAGCGATTGCTATAAGTCAGCTGGATGCTAGCGGCAGGACTTCGGTAGCAGGTTCTTGTTCGTAATAGCCGTTCCGCTAGTAACGGACGTGCATGCCCAACTGATCGATCCCAGATTGTTCGTGGGCGTCAAGTCGATGGTCATGCCGGCAATTGAGGCGGAAGCGCTGTTGGTTCCGGCAAAGGTTGCGGTAATCACACCGCGGGAGACCGCGACTTGCCTGACATACTTGCCCTTGACAGACGCTGCGACGGGAATCGAGGCGGCCCCACTGTCAAGTCCGACCAAGGTGCCAATATCGGCAAAGGCATTGGCGACCGCGACCTTGAGACCGCCACCGAGGCTCATGGCCTCAGATACCTGGCTGCGGGCGATGAAGTCCTGATAGGACGGGATAGCGATGGCCGCCAGGATGCCGATGATCGCGACGACGATCATCAGTTCGATCAGCGTGAAGCCTTTCTGGATGGTTTTTTTCATGACTGTTCTCTCAATATGGAAGGGGGTAACTGGCTGGGCCGGGAGGCCGGTATGACCGCCATGCAGCCGCGTTTTTCTGGTCTCCCCACCGTGCTGCCGCGTGCCGCGTTCTTGTTGTCTCACGCTTGCTGGCAAAGCATTTTTCGGGCCAATAACTGGAGGCTGGCGGCGGAGCGCGGTGGCACTGCGCCAAATAGTTGGATGTAAAGGATCACAAACAATCGCCGGGGTGCAGGTGCGGTCAGGGGGCGAGGCGGAGGTCCGCGGTTGGTCACTAGAATTGCGGCTAAACTTGACGAAAAATGTCAAATTATGACAAAAGTGGGGCGCCTTGGTCGGCGTCAGCGGTCGTGCAGGCTGTTTGCGGGGCGATAATTTGCAAATTGCGATGGGCTTCACAGTCTCAGTGACTGCTGTGATGTGTACTGCACAGCGGTTGGGCACAGTCGCTCCATCCTCGCGCGACCGCGGGCGCGTCGTCGCTTTTCTGCCGGCACGACTGGTGCGAAGCGCGGTTCCGGAGCAAGCCGGCTGAGGTCGATCAGGTCAGGGGGTGCCTAACTCGGGGAAGAGGCGCCCGGGGTTGGCGCAAGTTAAACCCCATGCTGGTGCTGGGGTCGAGGTGTGTTTCGCGGTGAGCCTGCTATCCTCGGTCCTGCTCGCGAACGATCCATCGGCCGCGCTGGCGCAACCGCCGAAGGTTAGCTGGATGCTAGCGACAGGACTTTGGCAGCAGGTTTTTGTTTGCAATGGTGTCGGATGCGCATTCCCAACGGATTGATCCGAGTTCATTTGAGGGTGTCATGGTGAGGATCGCGCCGGCAATGGCGGCAGAGGTGCTCGTGGCCCCGGCAAAGGTCACGCTAATGACACCGCGGGAGACATCGACTTGGCGGACATACCTGCCCCTGATCGAGATTGCGGACGGGATGGCGTTGGTCGCGCTGTCCAGGCCGCTGAAGGTGCCGATGTCGACAAAGGCATTGGTGACCACGGACTTGATGCCGCCGGCCAACGCCAGTCCTTCCGCGACTTGGCCGCGGGCGACGAAGTCGCGATAGGACGGAATGGCGATCGCCGCCAAGATGCCGATGATCGCGACGACGATCATCAATTCGATCAAGGTGAAGCCTTGCTGGATGGTTCTCACGATGGTGCTCTGGCCTTGATGGTGGAAGCCGCCGGGCCGAATCCGGCCCGCCAAGCAATGTAACATCCTACTGTCTGCCCGCTAAGAGAATGATGTGTGGCGGTTTGTTGGAAGGGGTGGTGGTCGCGGGGGAGGCCCGTGCGACTGCCGCCTCAGCTGCTTTTTCGCTCTCCGACGGTTGTTCTCAGCATATTTCGGGCCAGTTGGCTGGATGCCGCGGTCCGGTTCGGGGCGCTTGTCGCAAGCGTTTTGCGATATTAAGTATTTTCAGGCATTTTTCCTGGCGCGGCGGACGCGCGCCCGGCTTGCGTGCTGTGGTTTAATGTCTAAGTGCGTCTAAAGGTAACAAAAAACGTCGGTTTTTGACGCGCCTGGGACGCTTGGTTGGGCGAGGCATGCACGATACAAGAGGTTAAGTGTGTACTCGCGAGCTCGGGCTGTGCCCAGGGATTAGCGGACCCCGGGCCGGCGCGAAAAGTGAAGTCGGAGTGTTGCCGCTGCACCAGCCTTTCCCGCGGGCTTAGGGGCGCGCGCTCGCCTTGAACTGACTCTGGTGGGCCTGGAGGTCCCGCACGGCCGCGCCGACCAGGCGGGCGCTGAGCCGCGTGAAGGCCGCCACCATGGCGTCCGGGGTGGCGCCGTCCACCGGTTCCTCGCCGCTATAGTCGCGGCTGGCCAGGGTGCGCCGGTTGTCTGCCTGCACCAGGGTCAGGTGTAGGGTGGCAGCGACCCGCGGGGGCTGGTCGGTCGGCCGGTGCTCGAAGCGCTGCAACTCGCCGCTGAGCAGATAGTCCGAGCCGGCCCGTTCCGCCGCGACCACGACGAACTGGAACACCTGCGCCGAACGCAGGGCGTTTACCAGGGCCTTCGCCAGTGATTCAGTCGGTGGCTCCTCCCACAGCAGGTCATCATAGCGCTGGGTAACCAGCGGTTCGCCGCGGGTGCGGAAGACGATCTGGTTGCCGCCGAGGAAGTTGCGCCCGGACAGGTTGTTGACCAGCAGGGCGGCGGCTGCCGGTGGGCCGGTCGGGCCCACTTGCGATACTGGCTCCAAGCGGTAGAAGCGGTCTGCACGCAGTGTCGGGGATGATCCGCAACCGGCGAGGCTCAGCAGGGCGATGAGCAGAGCCAGCAGGTTCGGGCTTAGACGCTTGCGCCCGGACGGGGCATTCGCCCCGTTCGGAACCTTTGGCGGCAGCGCATGAACCGCCGACCGATCGCCTGGTTGAGCGAGCGAAAACGTTCGGGACGGGGCGGACACCTCGTCCCACCCGACGCCTACTGTCTCCTTTCGCTCGCAAGTGTTTATTTGAACCAAGGTGACTGTTCCTCGACCTTGCGGCCCTTGATGATAACCGCCGGGTCTTTGCGCAGGTCGCGGGAGAGGGCGGAGAGGTTGCGGGTGGCGTCATCGAGATTGACGAGGATCGGTGACAGGGCGGCGGTCAGGTCCTGTAACAGGTTTTGGGTGTCGTCCAGGGAGCGTTGCAGGCCCGGCTTATTGTCGCTGACCAGTACGCGCAGCTCGCGCGCCAAGTCGCCGTATTGGCGAGCCGCGCCCTTGATCTCATCGGTGCCGCTGCCGATCTTCACCGAGTCGTCGGCCAGGGTCTTGGACATGGTCTGGAATGAGTCCAGGATGGCTTTAATCTTCTTGGGGTCGATCGACGACTCCAGGTTGGCGCTGAATTTCTGCAGGCTATCGAAGGCCCCGGCCAATCGTTCGCGATTACCGGCCTGGTCACCGCCGGTGCCGAGCAGGGTCTGGATGGTTTCGATCTGTGTCTTGACACTGATCAGGGCCGGGGCGATGGTGTTCTGCACCACGCCGTCGATTGATTCGGTCAATCCATTGAGTTTGGCCATGAGGTCCGGCTCACGCCCCGTGGCCATGATCTGGGTCCCATGGACCAGCAGGGTCCGGGCGGCGCCGGGGCGGATCATGATCGCGTCCCCCTGGAGCAGACCCGCCGCCCCGAGCCGGGCCACGCTGTCGGTCGGTACCGGCCAGCTGTTCTTGATGCGCAGGGTGGCACGGAAGCAGGGTAGGACCGGTGAGCGCACGGGGGTCGCGGCCGGCGTCGGACAGCGTTGCGTCTCCGCGTCGCGCCCCGGAAAGAGCGGTGTCACGCGCTCGACGATGCCGATCACATAGCCGTCCTGGATCACCTGGATGCCCTCGGTGAGTCCCGCGGCCTCCAGGAAATAGGCCTGCAGGCGATAGGCACCGCCGAACAGCCCGGGCATGAGAATGGCCAGGGCGGCGATGGCGACGGCGGCCATGGCCAGCACAAAGAGCCCTGAGTAGAGCAGGTCGCGGCGGCGCCGACGCGCCTCCCGCTTACCGGGGGCGCCGATCTCGGGGGGCGAATAGAGTCGTTCCAGGCGGCTCATCGGGAGGCGTTCACCGGCAACAGGAAAATTGCGATCAAGGCAGTCGATCTCACGCCAAGGCGCCACGGCACCAAGAAAAAAAGCGCGCCCCGTCATGCTCCCAAGCATCCTGCGGGTGACTCTCCTGATGCGGATAACGCACTGAAGAATATTGGCGTCTTGGCGTTTGGGCGTGAGCCCCGCGGTTGCTGGCATACGTCATGCGGGCAGTGTAGATCAGAATCGATGCGGTTTCACGGCGCGCAACGCCCTGGACAGCCCGCGCGTCCCGCACCATGCTGCGTAAGTCCCGGGACGCCGAGCCCCAGGGTGGGGCTTACTCAATGCACAATGCAGGGATTCCTCAATCATCGCCAGCAGCGGGATCGGCCCCCGACCCCCCGCTTGGTCCCTTCCGCGCAGCCCGAAGTCCACATCATGAGCAAGCCACACCCGTTACTCGTCTCCCGCGCACTGGACAGTCTCGACAGCCTGGGTAAGGTGGTCACGGCGCGCGACGCGGTGCGCCTGATCAACAGCGGCGACACCTTGGCGACTGGCGGATTCGTTGGGATCGGCTTCGCCGAGGGCCTGGCGCTGGCCTTGGAGGAGCGCTTCGTGGAAACCGGTGAGCCCCGCGACCTGACCCTGATGTACGCCGCCGGCCAGGGTGACGGGGGGGAGCGGGGCTTGAATCACCTGGCCCACGAGGGGCTGATCCGGCGCATCATCGGCGGTCACTGGGGGTTGGCCCCCAAGCTCGGCCGGCTGGCAACGGCCAATCGGATCGAGGCCTACAACCTGCCCCAGGGGGTGATCTCGCACTGGTTTCGGGATGTGGCGGCCAAGCGCCCGGGGGTCTTCTCGCGGATCGGGCTCGGGACCTTCGTCGACCCCCGCCACGGCGGCGGCAAGCTCAATGCCCGTACTACCGAGGAGATCGTTGAACTGGTGACGCTCAAGGGGCAGGAGTACCTGTTCTACCCCAGCCGTCCGGTGGACGTGGCCTTGCTGCGCGGGACCACCGGTGACTCGGACGGCAACATCACCATGGAGAAGGAGGCCCTGTTCCTGGAGGCCCTGGCCATCGCCACCGCGGCACACAATTCCGGGGGGCTGGTCATCGTGCAGGTGGAGCGCATCGCCGAGCGTGGCACCTTGCCGGCCAAGTCGGTGAAGATTCCCGGGGTGCTGGTGGATTGTGTGGTGGTCGCTGAGACCCCTGAGCATCACTGTCAGACCTTCGCGACCTCCTACGACGCCGGCTTTGCCAGCGAGGTTCGGGTGCCCATGGCCTCGGTCGCTCCCATGCCGCTGGAACCGCGCAAGCTCATCGCGCGGCGCGCCGCCTGTGAGCTGCGGCCCAACAGCGTGGTGAACCTGGGGATCGGCATGCCGGAGGGGGTGGCCAACGTCGCCCACGAGGAACACATTCTGGAGCTCCTGACGCTGACCACCGAGCCTGGGACCATCGGTGGTCTGCCCGCGGGGGGGCTCAATTTCGGTGCGGCCCGCAATGCCCAGGCGATCATTGATCAGCCGGCCCAGTTCGACTTCTACGACGGCGGGGGCCTGGACCTGACCTGTCTGGGCATGGCCCAGGTCGACCGCGAGGGTAACGTCAACGTCAGCAAGTTCGGCGCCAAGTTGGCCGGGGCCGGGGGCTTCATCAACATCAGCCAGAGCGCCAAGACCCTGGTCTTCGTCGGCACCTTTACCGCCGGTCAGTCCCGGATCGCGGTGGTGGACGGGCGCCTGGAGATCCGTGAGGACGGGGCCGCTGCCAAGTTTGTGGAACAGGTGGAGCACCGCACCTACAGTGGCCAATTCGCCGCCGCCAAGGGGCAGCCGGTCCTCTATGTGACTGAGCGCTGTGTGTTTCGGCTGCGCCCGCAGGGGCTGGAGTTGATCGAGATCGCCCCGGGGGTGGATCTGGAGCGTGACATCCTCGCGCGCATGGCCTTCCGGCCGCTCATGGATGCACCGCCGCGCCTGATGGATGCGCGCATCTTCCGGCACCCGCCGATGGGGCTGCGCGCGCAACTGCTGGATATCCCGTTGGACGAGCGCCTGACCTATGACCCGCGCGCGAACCGGTTCTTCGTCAACTTCGAGCGACTGGCCATCAAGACCGAGGAGGACATCGCGGCCGTGCATGCGACGGTCAGCGCCAAGCTCGCTCCCTTAGGCGCCAAGGTGGATGTCATCCTCAACTATGACCACTTCAGCATCCGTCCGGACCTGGAGGAAGCCTACATCGCGATGGTGCGGGACTTGGCCGGGCGCTACTATGCGGGCGTTACCCGCTATACCACGAGTACCTTCCTACGCATGAAGCTGGGGCGGGCATTGGCCGAGCGGTCGCTAGCCCCGCATATCTACGAGAGTGAGGAGGAGGCGCGGGCGTCGTTGAGCGTGGATGGCCCCTGAGGTCCGCGGCGGCGTCCTTGCGTCACTGCTTTCGCCTTCGTGCCCCTGTGTCTGCGTGCGCGCCACGCGTGGTCCCGCTGCCGGGCGGGTGGGGAGACCCGCCCGGCAAGGGATCAGGTCTTGGTGACCTTTTTCATCATGTCTTGCAGCTCGGCCAGGCCCTCGTTCATCCGCGCCTGGATTATTTCCAGCGACTCGGTGTTGGACTTGGTCATCACATCGGCCAGGTCCTTCACGTTGGTGAAGGCCTTCTCGAACGCCTGCTTGGCCAGTTCTGCCTGTTTCTCGCTGAGTTCCTTGGCGTCCTTGACCGCGGACAACTCGGAGGTGGCCAGGCGCATCTGCTCCAGTGCGTCCCTGACGATCTCGGTCTGGTGCTTGATCAGTGCCTGTGCGCCCTCGGCGGCCGCCCGGGTGGCCGCGCTCACGGCCTCAATGTTCTTGCGGTAGGTGGCCGTCATCGCCTCCATGTCGACGCCGGGCACCTGCATCTGCTTGAACAGGGACTCGAAATCGGTGAAGGGGTTCTTGATCTCGCTCATCGTAAAGTTCTCCTCTGATCGTTTGGCGGGCCGCGTACAATAGCGGCAATTGGCCACTTTAGGTGAGGGGCGGGACCAGGGTCAAATCAGAATCGAGCAGCGCCCCCTCCGGGGACCCCCCGGGGACCCGCTGGCGGGTGCGGGAAGCCGCGGCGCTGGGCGCTGGGCGCTGGGCGCTGGGCGCTGGGCGCTGGGCGCTGGGCGCTTGGCGCTGGGCGCTGGGCGCTGGGCGCTGGGCGCTTGGCGCTTGGCGCTTGGCGGTTGCGTGCGCAGGCTTTACGATCCCCGTCCCAGAAAATGACTGCCGTCCCCGTGACCCGGGGTGGTCTGATAAATACCATAGATTTCATAATCATTCACCCGAGGAGATTTATACGTGAGCAGAGATGTTGTCGTTTTGAGTGCGGTTCGCTCCCCTATCGGTACCTTCGGTGGTGCCCTTGCCGAGTTCGACTCCAGCGAACTGGCCGGCTTGGTCATGAAGGAAGCGGTCGTCCGCTCCGGGGTCGATCCCGCGTTGATCAACTATGTGACCGTCGGCACCACCATCCCGACCGATTCGCGCTACGCCTACGTCTCCCGCGTGGCCTCCATCCAGGCCGGTCTGCCGATGGACTCGGTCGCCATGCAGGTCTCGCGTCTGTGTGCCTCCGGCCTCCAGGGCATCGTGACCACCGCCCAGAACATCATGCTGTCTGATGCGGATTATGGCATTGGCGGCGGTGTGGAGGTCATGTCCAAGGGCGTCTACCTGCTGCCGGCGCTGCGTTCCGGCGCCCGCATGGGCGACACCACGGCGATCGACTCCATGGTCGCCATCCTGACCGACCCCTTCGGCGTGGGCCACATGGGCATCACCGCCGAGAATCTGGCCGCCAAGCACGGCTTCACGCGCGAGGAGCAGGACGCCTGCGCCGTCGAATCCCAGCGCCGCGCCGCGGTGGCCATCGCCGAAGGCCGATTCAAGTCCCAGATCCTGCCGATCGTCAAGAAGACCCGCAAGGGTGAGGTGGTGTTCGACACCGACGAGCATCCGCGCGCCGGCACCACCCTGGAGACCCTGGCCAAGATGAAGCCGGCCTTCAAGAAAGACGGCACCGTCACCGCCGGCAATGCCTCCGGCATCAACGACGGCGCCGCCTTCTTCGTGTTGGCCGCCGCCGATGTCGCCGCCAAGGCCGGCCACACGCCGATGGCCCGTATCGTCTCCTATGCCGTCGCCGGCGTGCCCAACGAGGTCATGGGCGAGGGTCCGATCCCGGCGAGCCGCCTGGCGCTGAAGAAGGCCGGCCTGTCGCTGGACCAGATGGATGTCATCGAGTCCAACGAGGCCTTCGCCGCCCAGGCCCTGACGGTCGCCAAGGTCTTGGGTCTCGACCCGGTCAAGACCAATCCGAACGGCGGCGCCATCGCCCTGGGGCACCCGATCGGCTGCTCCGGCGCCTTCATCGCCACCAAGGCAGTGTACGAACTGCAACGCATCAGCGGTAAGTACGCGCTGGTCACCATGTGCATCGGCGGCGGCCAGGGCATCGCCGTCATCTTCGAGCGCCTGGGCTGAACTTAGCCGCGGCGGTCGGATGTGGGTCCGACCGCCGACCCGCCGCACCATTGCTCTGTCCTAGGGTTGGGGCTTCGACTTAGGGGCCGCCATGTCCGATGCCTGTCTGACCGCTTCGTCGACGCCCACTAAGAAGCGCACTCCCTGGACTGCTTTGAAGTTCGCCCGTCGCGTCGACCCCGCGCCCCGGCCGGTGCTGCGGCGTCTGTTGCCGCCCCTGGCGGCGATGGTGGTGCTCTTGACGGCCGGTGCGGCGGTCTTGCTGGTGGAGTTGCATCAGGGCCAACTGGCCGCGAACCTGCAGCACCTCGCCTCCCTCGTATCCGACGATCTGCGTGTGAGCCTGGCAGAGCAGGTCAGCGGCCTGACCATGGCCATCCAACCCATCGCCGCCGATCCCCGGGTGCGAGCGGCCCTGCGTGCCGCAGATAGCGAGCGTCTCCTGACTGACTGGGGTCCGTTGTACGACACCCTGCATCGCGATCACAACCTCACTCACTTCTATTTTTTTGACTCACACCGCGTCTGTCTTCTGCGCGTTCACAAACCGCAGAAGCGCGGTGACCTTATCGATCGCTTCACCGCTCGGGAAGCCGAACGGTCCGGCCACATTACCTCGGGTCTCGAGCTCGGGCCCTTGGGTACCTTCACCCTACGGGTGGTGGCCCCGGTCTTCGACAACGGCACGCTGCTCGGCTATGTGGAACTCGGAAAGGAGATCGAGGACGTCCTGGACTCCCTGTACCGGCACTCCGGCAATCAAGTCGCGGTCATCCTGGGTAAGCAATTTCTCGACCGTCAGACCTGGGAGGAGGGCATGCGTTGGCTCGGGCGGGAGGCCGACTGGGGGCGCCTGTCACACAGTGCCGTGATCTATGCGTCACAGGGGCGTTTGCCCGATGCGGTCGCCACGCTGGCCGATCAGGAGCTGAGCGGCGTTGATCGTCGCGCCGACATGACCCGCGAGCTCGTCCTTGACGGGAAACCGTGGCGGGTCTCAGTGATACCCCTGCGGGACGCCGCCGGCCGGTCGGTCGGGGACCTGTTGGTCATGCGTGACATCAGTACCGAACAACAGGCGCTGACACGGTTACTGACCCTGGGCGGCGTGGGGACCGCGGTCCTGCTGATTCTGCTCCTGGGCTTTATCCTGATCCTGCTGCGTCGCACCGATACCGGCATCCGCGCTCAACAAGAGGCCATGCGTCAGGAGCGCGAGCGACTGGCCGGCATTCTGCGGGGCACCCGCGCCGGCACCTGGGAGTGGAACGTGCAGACCGGCGAACTCATCGTCAACGCGCGCTGGGCGCAGATCGTGGGCTACCGGCTTGATGAGTTGGCCCCGCTATCCATCGATACCTGGCTCAACTTGGCCCACCCGGACGATCGGCGGGTCAGCGCCGTCTTGCTGGAGCGGCATTTCCGCGGCGAGCTGGACTATTATGAGTGCGAGTCACGGATGAAGCACAAGGACGGGCGCTGGGTGTGGATTCAGGATCGCGGTCGGGTGGCGACCTGGACGCCGGATGGCAAGCCGGCGTTGATGCAGGGCACCCATCAGGACATCACCACGCTCAAAGAACATCAACACCAGCTCGAACACATCGCCCATTATGACGGACTGACGACGCTGCCCAACCGGGTCCTGCTGATCGATCGCCTGCATCAGGCGATGCTGCAGAGCGAGCGGCGCGGGCAGCCGTTGGCGGTGGCCTATCTCGACCTGGACGGTTTCAAGTCCATCAACGACCAATACGGGCATGCCGCCGGGGATCAGTTGCTGATCGCCGTGGCGGCCCACATGAAACAGACCCTGCGCGAGGGTGACACCCTGGCCCGACTGGGCGGCGACGAATTCGTCGCCGTGCTGACCGATTTTGCTGATAGCGATGCGTGGGTGCCCCTGGTGATCCGCTTGCTGGCCGCCGCTGGTGAGCCGGTGAAGGTCGGCGTCCTGACCCACCAGGTATCGGCCAGTGTCGGCCTCACGCTCTATCCGCAGGCCGACCCGGTGGATGCCGATCAACTGCTCCGCCAGGCCGATCAGGCGATGTATCAGGCCAAGCTGGCCGGTAAGAACGGCTACCACATATTCGACGCCGAACAGGATCGCAGCGTGCGCGGTCATCACGAGAGCCTCGAGCATATCCGCCGCGCATTGGCCGAGCGCGAATTCGTACTTTATTACCAGCCCAAGGTGAACTTGCGCACCGGGACGGTCATCGGCGCCGAGGCGCTGATCCGCTGGCAACACCCGCAGCGAGGGCTGCTGGCGCCACGGGTGTTCCTGCCGGTCATCGAGGACCATCCGCTGGCGGTCGAGGTGGGCGATTGGGTGATTGAAGCCGCGCTCACCCAAATGCAACGCTGGCGCCGCGACGGCTTGGCACTGCCGGTCAGTGTGAATATCTCCGCCCGTCAGTTGCAGCAGACCGACTTCGTCGCGCGCTTGCGCGCGCAATTGACGGCCCATCCGGAGATCCCGCCGGGCTGTTTCGAATTGGAGGTGCTGGAGACCAGCGCGCTGGCCGACTTGTCGCATGTCGCCCAGGTCATCACGGACTGCCGGGCGATCGGGGTGACCTGTGCCCTGGATGACTTTGGTACCGGTTATTCCTCGCTAACCTACCTCAAACGTCTCCCGGTCACTGTGCTTAAGATCGACCAGAGTTTCGTACGCGACATGCTCGACGACTCGGAGGACTTGGCCATCGTTGAGAGCGTATTGGGCCTGGCGACCGCTTTTCGCCGGCACGTCATTGCCGAAGGCGTGGCGAGCGTGGCACACGGCGAACTGCTGCTGCAACTGGGTTGTGAATTGGCCCAGGGCTATGGCATCGCCCCACCGATGCCAGCCCATGAACTGCCGGGCTGGGCGCTCGCCTGGCGCCCGGATCGCCGCTGGGCCACGCTCACCACCGTGAGTCACGACGATCTGTCGTTGGTCTATGCCCGGATCGATCATGGTGCCTGGATTGCCGCGATCGAAAGACATTTGCGGGGCGAGCGTGACACGGTGCCGCTGCTTGATCACCGCCAGTGCCGTTTTGGCATCTGGCTGAACGCGCAGAGGCAGGCCGGTGGGCAACCCGCCTATCAGGCAATCGACGCCTTACACCGCCAGGTGCATGCGCTGGCCGCGACCTTGCTGGACCTCCAGGCCGGCGGTCGCCAACCGGAGGCGCTGGCGCGGCTGCACGAACTGCATGCTCTGCGCGACGACCTGTTGGCGGGATTGCAGGCGTGGATGTGCGGCGCAAGCGAGCCGGCGCCACGCGGGCGACAGGTCAGTTAAAATCCGGGGGCTGCTGGCCTTTCGGTCGCAACGCCCTGCCGCCCACGTTTCAGCGCGGCGACCGTATCACAGCAGTCGCGCCAGGCGCCGGCAATTGCTCAAGCGTTCTAGCTTGGTTCCCTATTTGCTCTGAGTCAACTCGATAGGCGTGACAGAATATATGAGAAGCCGCACAAAAAAATTAATCGCCCTCGGTGTTGCGTTCACTGTTTCCTTGCGGCTGTTTGTTTTTGGCTTGAGCTATCCTCTGCTATTGCGGGTTAGAGGTGATGCCTATGGCTATCTGGATATTGCACGGCAGCTGACCGACTGGTCAGCAGTCCTGTCTTTCGCCGGTAATCGCGTCGTGGGATTTCCATTCTTCGAGGTCGTCGTTGGAAAAATTGTTTCTGTTTTTTTTTCGAGTTATACGCTGCTCGCTTGGGTTAATGCAATTGGGGTCGCTTTACTGATCATACATATTGCGAGCGCATGGGTCCTGTCGCGCTGGGCGAGAAATACAAATCTAATTGCAACCGAGAACGCGGCGCTGATTCTGTTTGTCTTCTTTGCCACGTTTCCCGCGCTGATAGGGCATACGACGACGCCATTGAGCGACACCCTGGCGGTCGATCTGGTCGTCTGTGCCCTCATGTCAATGCATGTGTCGCTCAAGCATGATGTTGGATTCAAGTCTTTCGTCTGGGCAGGTCTGGCTGCGTTTTTATTTGCGTTTTCGATTTTAGTGCGACCCGGAAATCTCTCAGGCGTCGTTGCCGCACTCATGACCGGCATGGTCGTGGCCCTCTGGACTGCGAACCGCAAGGCCACCGTGGTCGGCGTGATCATGCTGGGGTGCGCCGGCGTGCTCGCACCATATTACTTCAATTGCACCCAGAAATATGGGTCGGTCTGTTTGCAGTCACCAGCAACATTCGGTTCGGTCGATAGCGCACAGGTCGGGCTGCTCGGTGCTCGCTTGTTATGGGGGAAAGGAGAATGGTCTCCCGGGAAGTTTCCTGTAATGCCTGATGAAATTATGTTTACCAATTATTATCAACGCTGTCAGCTTAAGACCATTGTCGGCATCACTGATTCATCGCTAACGGGATGTCTGATGACGCGTCCGCTCGCCCTGCCCGCCTATATGGTGAAAAAATGGATTGGCCTCTTCGATCATTTTCGCTTTACTCCCTATCTCGAGGAGGTCACGCCGGCCTGGCTACGCTGGCTGAGCCGCGGGTATGATTCTTTGGCCTGGATCGGCTTATGGCTGTTTTTCTTAACGCTCTGTTATTGGAAAAAGGGTGCGCAACCATCAGAAATAAGGGCTAAACTGCTCGGGTCTCTTACGCCGCTACTGTTGGTTTCATATTCAATAGTGATGCTGGCGCAACATACGGTACTGCACGTTGAGGATCGCTACGGATTCCCCTTGCTTGCGTTGTGTGCGATTATGCTGGTCAGTTATGGCGAAAGAGTCATAAGAGATTATCGGATCGTTGGTCTGCGGCGGCTGGCACCATTAATCTTGTATTGCGTCGCGGCGTGGGTGGTATTTGTTGTGCAGATCATTGTCTGGGATAACGCAACGTTTAATTGAAGGTTTAATTGAAGGCGTGGGAGCGGGTCACGGGTCCGCGGCCTACGGGCGTCCCGTCAGCACATAGCGCAGATCGAGCCGCTGGGGCAGCGCTGCCGCGAGCGCCTTTGGTGACCCGTCGAAGATCAACCGTCCGCGCTCCAGCACCGCGACCTGATCGCAGCCGTCGCCCAAGGCGTCCGCCCGGTTATCGGTGGCGATCAGGGTCAGTGGGCGATTGCCCCGCTGCGCCCGCAGGACCATCAGGGTGTCGCAGACGGCCGCCGGGTCCAGCCCGTCGCTCAGCCCGTCCCAGACCAGCAGGTCGGGCCGGTGGATCAGTGCCCGGGCCAGTTCCACCTGGCGCCGTTGACCCAGTGACAGCGAACGCGGGAATACATTCTCCAACCCGTCGAGGCGCAGCGAGGCGATCACCAGTCGCGCGGCCCGTGCCATCTGTGGTCGCCCGCCGGGTCGGCCGCGCAGGGGCAGGACCAGATTTTCGATCACGCTGCGGTCCTCCAGCAGCGCACCGCCCTGCAACACCACCCCCAGGCGCTGGCGCAGTGTGGTCATGGCCCGGTTGTCCAGTGCCTGCAGGTCCTGGCCCAGGATGCGCACCGTCCCCGCGGACGGCGCGTCGAGCCCCAGGATGAGCCGTGTCAGCAGGCTCTTGCCCGCCCCATTGCGGCCGACGAGCAGGAGCCAGGCGCCCTCCGGGACTTTGAGGTCGATTCCCGCCAGGGCGCAGCGTCGCCCGACGTGCTGGAAGACCCCGGTCAGTTCCAAGGCCATAGTCATTGCTTAGGGCCGGGTCAGCAGGATGACGGCCAAGTCCGCGACCAGGATGGCCGCGACGGCCCCGACCATGGTGCGCGTGGCGGCCGCGCCGATGCCCTGCGGATCGCGTCCGGCGGCGGTGCCGTTGACGGTCGCGATCAGGGCGATCAGCAGGGCAAAGAGCATCGGCTTGCCGATCGCCTCCAGCAGGTCCGCGGGCTTGATGACCGTGGTGAATGCATCCAGGAACAGGGCCGGCGGGACCGCCGCCACCATCGATAGCCACAGGAAGGTGGCGATGAAGGTCATGAGGCTGGCCCAGACGGCGAAGGCGAAACTCATAACCATCATTGCGAGCAGGGTTGGACCCAGGGTGTACTCGATGGGATCGATGCCCATGGCCAGGAGCCCATCGACCTCGCCGCTGACCGACAAGGTGGCCTGGCGTACCGCCAGATTCACCCCGGCGCGGCCGGCCACCAGGATGCCGACCAGGATCGGGACCAGTTCCATGACTACTGCGTAGGTGATCGACAGGAGCACCAATTGCGGCAGCTCGAAGCGCTGCAGGAGCGAGCCGGTCTGGTGTCCCAGGATGGCGCCCAGGGCGAGCGCGACGAGCGTGATGGCGGGCAGGATGGACAGCCCCGACTGGCGCAGCGCCGCGGCGAAGGCCGGCACATCGAGCCGCGCCCGCCCGGCCAGGATGCGCAGATACAGGCTCAGGCAGTTGAGCAGGGTGACGGCCGCGAGTCCCAGTCCCTCGATCCAGCCCACCGGGCCCGTGAAGGGTCGCTCGGGTTGCGCGGCGGCAGCGATCGGGTGGGGGTTGCTCATGGCTGCGTCAATTTATCGCCTTTCGCGCGCCGCGGCTGCCGTGATGAGGCTGCGGGGGCCGCCGTGCCGGCGCCTCGCTGCTGCGTGGCGGCGTGAGCGGTCGCGAAAGATAGGGCTAAGGCTAGGTCGCCAATATCGGTTAACATTCGCCCGCGCAGTCGTCAGCGCAGGGGGCTTCCTTCTCTTCTAAGCATTTGGGCATTAAATAATGGCAGAACAAAAACTCGGCAATCCGGCCGTGGTCGGTCTCGCCGGCTTCGGTCTCACCACACTGGTGCTGCAATTCCATAACGTGGGCTGGATGCCCAGTATTGGGCCGGTGGTGTGGCTCGGACTCATCTTCGGCGGTCTGGCGCAACTCGCCGCCGGGCTGCAGGAGCAGAAGACCGGCAACAACTTCGGCTATTGCGCCTTCACTTCCTATGGTGCCTTCTGGATCGCGCTGGCACTGATGTTGATCGCCAACAAATACGACCTCTTCAAGGCGAGTACGGAGGACGTCGGTTGGTTCCTGGTCGCCTGGACCCTGTTCACGGCGATCCTCTGGGTCGGTTCATTGCGCATCCACGGCGCCATGGCAGTGACCTTCACCTTGTTGTTGGCCGGCTTCATCCTGTTGGACCTGGCGCACTTCGGTTATCCCCAAATGACCGTCGTGGCCGGCTATACCCTGATCGTCTGTGCCCTGAGCGCCTGGTATATGATGGCCCGCATCATCCTGAACGAGCTCTACGGGCGCGAACTCCTGCCCGCGGGCAAGCCCTGGGCGTGAGTCCGGCGCGCCCCGACGCTCCCGCCTTATCCTGACCGATTCGACTCAAGAGGACTCGACAATGGGAAAAACGCAGTGTGCCCTGGCCGGCCTGATCCTGACGCTGGGCAGCAGCCCCGCCCTGACCTGGGCCGCGGACGCCCCCGCCTCTGCCTCCGCCCAAGAGGTGGTGGCCAAGGTTAAGGAAGCCGTCCAATACCTGAACGATAAGGGTTTAGCCGGTTTCTCCGATTTCAACAACAACAAAGACGCCCGCTGGGTGTGGAAAGACAGCTATGTGTTCGTCTATAGCTGCAATGACAATGTGATGATTGCCCACCCGCTGCGCCCCGACCTGGTCGGTAAGCCCATCCTGCAGATGCGCGATGACAAGGATCATGCCCTGTTCCAGGACATGTGCAAGGCGGCCGGAAATCCGAATGGCGGCTGGGTCGAGTATTGGTGGCCGAAGCCGGGTGAGGCCAAGGCCTCGCGCAAGATCTCCTATGTCCATAGCGCCCCGGTCTCGTTCAAGTCGGATATCCAGGTCGGCGCCGGGATCTATGACGAGAAGCTGACCCCGGCCGATCTGAGCAAGATCGTCGAGGACTCCGCCAAGCCGCAGAAGGCGGTGCCCTGACACGGCGACCAGGTCAGCGCTATTTGGTGGTGATTGGCGGCCGGGATGCCGCCATCCTGCGCCAGGCGGCGCAGGGCGGTGGGGCGGGGTCCAGACCCCGCCCCGCCCCTGCGGGTATTTGGAAATTCGCCGGTTAGAGTGCCACCACACGGACGGCGGCCGGGCCTTTGGGAGTGCTTTCGATTTCGAATTCCACCTCCTGGCCCTCGCTCAACGTCTTAAAAGAATCGCTTTGAATCGCCGAGAAATGGACGAACACGTCCTTGGAGCCATCGGCCGGTGCGATGAAACCAAAGCCTTTTGATTCGTTGAAAAATTTGACCTTGCCACGAAGTTTAGCCATGTTTGTGATCTCTGAAGGAAGAGCGGATGGGGGACGGGAAGCCGGGAGTTCCTTAGTATCTGATCAACGCGGCGTGCCGTCAAGATTCCGGTGTGCGGCTCCCGTGCGTCACCGCGCTTTGCGCGTTGTCGTGCCGGCACGGCGCCGGATAGCTGGCGGGGGGGGCTCATGCGGCGATGACTTATTCTAATGTGGCTCATCTTCTCACGAGAAGAGGGCCGGCAAAGGCTTCACCAGCCGGCAATGGGGGGCTGTGGCCTGGACACCATCCGGGCGTGAGCCGATGCGCTCCGGCATGATGCGGTGAAGGCTTAAGCGCCCATCGTTATAACAACTCCTCCCCCCCCCGCATGACGCGGCGCACCAGCGGGATAGTCGGCGGGCGCTGCTCGCGCAGTGACAGGCTGTCGATCCGCGCCACCAGTTCCAGCAGGGCGGAGGGGTGGCGCGGGTGATGGGTCAGGATGTAGCGTGTCACCTCCGCGGGCAGCGGCATCCCGCGCCGCCGGGCGGCGGCGCACAGCAGGGCCTCGATATCCCGCTCGGTGAGTGGGAGCAATCGGTACCGCGGTCCCCAATGCAGACGCGAGCGCAGGTCCGGCAAGCCGAGCGCCAGGTCATCTGGGGGCGCGCTGGCCGCAGCAATCAGTGCACGGCGGCGCTCGCGCAGTCGGTTGAATAGATCGAACACTGCACGTTCCCAGATCGGCGCCCCGGCAATCCGCTCCACATCGTCCAGGGCCACCAGATCCAGCCGTTCCAGTGACTCCAGGATGTCCGGCTCGATCCCGGCGCGACCGAGCGGGATGTAATGGGCCTGACGCCCCACCTGCGCGGCCGCCAGGCAGGCGGCCTGCAACAGGTGGGACTTGCCGGTCTCCGGCGGACCGAACAGAAAGATGAAGGGCTCGCCGCCGCCGATCGCCGTCCCCCGGATGGCCGCGACCGCCTCCGCGTTCGGCCCCGGCAGATACTCGGCCAGCGTCGGTTCGCTGACCAGTTCGATCGGCAGGTGCAGTTGCAGGGCGGCGTTAAACAATGGATTGCGAGCACCGGGGGGTCAGTCGGGCCCGGTGTCCCCCGCCCGCGTGAGGGCCAGCGCGGTCCGCGCCAGTCGCCGGCCGAGTGCCTGGCAGAGTCGCCGCTCCTCCTCGGTCAAAGGCAAACTATTGTCCGGCCCGGCGACGTGTGAGGGCCCGTAGGGGGTGCCGCCGCCGCGGGTGTGCAGCAGGTCGCCCTCGCTGTAGGGCAGACCCATCAAGAGCATCCCGTGATGCAGTAGCGGCACCATCATCGTCAGTAAGGTCGATTCCTGGCCCCCGTGGAGACTGGAGGTGGAGGTAAAGACGCCGGCCGGCTTGCCGGCCAGGGCGCCGTTGAGCCACAGTGGACTGGTGCCGTCGATGAAATATTTCATCGGCGCGGCCATGTTGCCGAAGCGGGTCGGGCTGCCCAGGGCGAGTCCGACGCAGTGACGCAGGTCCTCATGGGTGGCATAGGGGGCGCCGGTGGGCGGGACCCCGGGCTCCACGGCTTCACACACAGTGGAGACGGCGGGCACGGTACGCAGCCGCGCCTGCACCCCGGGCACCGACTCGATGCCGCGTGCCACTTGTCGGGCCAACTCGGCGGTGGCCCCGTGGCGGCTGTAATAGAGGACCAGGATGTAGCTCAAGTGCAATACCTCAAAGGGAGTTCGGGACAGTGCGTGGCCGCTGGTCCTGGGGCGTCCGCGCACAGCCGTTGCGACCGCTGGATCAAGACGCCGCAGTGTAACCCAAGACGCGCGGCGCTCCGTAAGAAACGAAAAAAATGCCCACAAGACAATGACCTTTGTTAGAGGAGACGCCTGCCATGAGTCCCGATCAGCCCCTTTGCTACAGACCAACCGCGGTGCTGGTCGACCGCTGCTACGCCTGGCGCTGGGTGCCTCCCCGTGGCTGATGCGCGGCCTGACGTGGTCGAGAATGAGGCGCCGCCGGTGTGCTGCCGCTGTCTGGTCGAGGGGCGCGTCCAAGGGGTCTACTTCCGCGGCGCCACCCGGGAGCAGGCGGTACGGCTCGGTGTGACCGGCTATGCCCGCAACCTGCCCGATGGCCGCGTGGAGGTGCTGGCCTGCGGGCCCCCTGACGCGGTAGCGCAACTGCGCTACTGGTTGCGCTCGGGTCCGCCCATGGCACGGGTCGCCGCGGTCAACTGCGAGCCGCGGGACTATCAGTCCTGGTCCGGGTTCTCGGTGGATTGAAGGGTTACTGTGAAAGTCGCGCCGGGAGCGCGCTCCAATTCTCCCTCCCCTATTGGGGGAGGGCGGGGTGGGGGAACGGCCAAGGCGCCCGCCACTTTCATCTTGCGGGGCGGCGCGGGCGCCATGGCCGTTACCGCGGCTGTTTGCCCATCGTCAGGCGGCCCAGTGCGTCGACAGCGCCTCGGCCTGAGCAAGCACCGTCCGCACGGCGGCACTCTCAAGGTCCGGCGGGTAGCCGTACTTGCGCAGGATACGCTTCACCAGCACCCGCATCCCGGCGCGGGCACTCTCGCGGTGTGACCAGTCCACGGTCATACCGCCGCGCAGGCCGGTCAGCAACTCGTGCGCGATGACTTTGAGTGTGTCGTCACCCATCACCTCGATCGCGCTCTGGTTCTCGGCCAGAGCATCGTAGAAGGCGATCTCGTCCGCCGACAGCCCCTGCGCCTCACCCCGTTGGCGGGCCGCGCGGATGTCACGCGCGATATCAATCAGCTCGCGCAGGATCGCCACCGTGCTGATGGCGTTGGTGTGGTAACGCGCGATGGCCTCCTCCAGCCGCTCGGAGAACCGCTTGGTCTCCACCACATTGGTGCGGGTGCGCGAGCGAATCTCGTCGTTGAGGAGCCGACGCAGGGCCTCCAGCGCCAGGTTCTTCATCTGCGCGAGCTCGGCGAGGAACTCTTCGGACAGAATAGAGATATCCGGCGTGGCCAGCCCGGCCGCGGTCAGGATGTCGACGATCTCGGTGGAAACCACGGCGCGGTCAATGATCTGGGCGATGGCAAAGTCCCGGCTGGTCCCGGCCGTGCCGCCGCTTCCACCGCTCTTAACCAGGGCAGCGCGGATGGTCTGAAAGAAACCGACCTCGTCGCGGATCGCCCGGGCCGCGTCGCTCGCCGCCGCCAGGGCGAACGCCTTAGTCAGGGCCAGCACCGCATCCTGATAGCGGCGGTGCGCGCGCTTCTTGTTCTCTGCCTTCTCTGCCTTCTCTTCCCGCTCTGCCGCCGCGTGCTGATGCGCAAGAATCCACTCGATGGCCTCGGCCATGACCACCAGGCGCTGTTGCGGCGTGCCTTTGAGGCCCCGGCGGTAATCGAAGCCGTGGACCATCGCCGCTACCACGTCGTACTTCTCCAGCAGCACCGCCACCGCTTGTGCCTCGTCAATGCCGGTCTGGTCCTGGTCCGTGGCTGAATACTGGCGCAGCGCCTCCTTGATGTTCTGGGCGATGCCGATGTAGTCCACCACCAGGCCCGCCGGCTTGTCGCGGAACACCCGGTTGATCCGCGCAATGGCCTGCATCAGAGCGTAGCCATGCATCGGTTTGTCGACATGCAGACGATTATGGCCTTGCCGTGGAGCGCGGCCACGCGGTCCTCAAAGTGCTGCACCAGGTCGGCGGCCACCAGGTTCAGGCGCCGCTCGGCTCCGACCAGGGCCTCGACCGTGGACCACTTGCGCTTCAGGCGTTCCTGCTCGCTCTGCGCATCATCCTCGGTTAGCGCGGCGATCTCGGCATCGATGCACGGCTACTCATCCTCGGGCAGCTCGATACGGGCGAGCCGGCTCTCGTAGTAGATCGGCACCGTCGCGCCGTCCTCGACCGCGTGGCTAATGTCGTAGATGTCGATGTAGTCGCCGAACACCGCCGGGGTGTTGATGTCGTCGTGCTCGATCGGTGTCGCGGTGAAGCCGATGAAGGAGGCATTGGGCACGGCGTCGCGTAGATGCTTGGCAAAGCCGTAGTCGATCTCACCGGTCGTGCGGTCCAGCCGCGCCTTGAAGCCGTACTGGCTGCGGTGCGCCTCGTCGGCGATCACCATTACATTGCGGTGGTCGGTCAGCAGCGGGAAGACGTCCTCACCCGCGGCCGGTGAGAACTTCTGGATGGTGGTGAAGATGATGCCGCCGCAGGCGCGATTCAGTGCGTTGCGCAAGTCCTCACGGCTCTGCGCCTGGACCGGCGTCTGGCGCAGCAGGTCCGAGCACATGGCAAAGGGGGCAAACAGCTGGTCGTCGAGGTCATTGCGGTCGGTGATGACCACGATGGTGGAGGTTCTCCAACTCCGGTCGGCGCACCAGTTGCCCGACGTAGAAGACCATCAGCAGGCTCTTGCCGGAGCCCTGGGTGTGCCAGATCACCCCGATACGCCGATCCCCCGGGCGGTAATCCTTCACCCCCGGCAGTCCGTAGCCCGCCGGGTCCTCCCGCGCCCCGCCGTAGGTCGGGTTAGCGCAGCGTAACCCGACATCGGTGATGGCGCGCAACGTCGATTCCACCGCGCGCCGCACGGCATGGAACTGGTGATAGCCGGCGATGATCTTGATCAGACCAGAGCCGGTGTTGCCGAACACGATGAAGTCCTGGATCAGGGCCAGGAAGTGGCTGCGCTCGAACAGCCCTTCGGTCAGGACAGGTAACTGCGGCGTGGTCTTCGGCGCGATCGTGCGCCCGTCAACGGTGCGCCAGGGCATGAAGCGCTCCGCGTCGGCCGTCAGTGAGCCGATCCGGGCGGCGAGGCCGTCGGAGGTCACCAGGACTGGATTGGTGCGGAACAGCGAGGGGACCTGCGCCTTATAGGTCTGGAGCTGGTTGAAGGCCCCGGTGAGGGTGGCCTGTTCGTCCCGTTCTTGAGTTCGATCACCGCCAGGGGCAGGCCGTTGACGAACAGCACCACGTCGGCGCGCCGCTTGCTCCCGTTCTCGATCACGGTGAACTGGGCCATCGCCAGCCAGTCGTTGGCGTCCGGGTCCGCAAAGTCCACCAGGCGCACCGTGTCGCCGCGGATGGTTCCATCGTCGGCCCCTCCCGAATCAGGAACTCCACCGCAACGCCGTCGACGATGAGCTTATGCAGGCGGCGGTTCTCCTCAATCAGCGAGAGCGACGCACTCGCGACGACCTGCATCAGGGCATCATGGCGGGCCTCAGCAGGGATCAGCGGATTGAGCTGATCGATGGCGGCCGTCAGGCGTCCCAGTAACAGCACGTCCGAGTATGCCTCGCGCTCGGGGGCGCTACCGTCGGGGCCGATCTGGGCATCGGTGGCGTGGGTGTAGCCCAGGCTCTCCAGATGCTCCAGGAGGGCGTTCTCGATGTCGGCCTCGGAGAGGTAAGTCATGACGCGGGTGACTCCTGCTTGGCTGATTCGTCCAATATGTAGGTCGGGTTAGCGCAGCGTAACCCGACAGCCGCACCATCAATCATGCCCCACGCCCGCGAACGCCGCATCCTTGCACGCCCAATCCCGCGGATAAAGTCCAAACTCCACAAAACGCAGGAAACTCGAATAGGGCCAATCTGCTGCCATGGCGACATACCCATGTTTCACGGGATTGTAGTGGATGTAATCGACATGCCGGGAAAAATCTTCCTCGTCACGGATCACATGCTCCCGGTAACGATGTTGCCATAACGCCTGCTCGCCCCTCGCCCGCCGCGCCTGATCGGCCGGAACCGGTAAAGGTGCAGGCCAATGCTTGGTAACCCAGGTCTTTATGAGTCGCCAACGTAGAGAATGATCCACATCCTCCGTGGGAAGGGTCCAGATGCAATGCAGATGGTCGGGCATAATCACGATCGCGTCGATCCGAAATGGATGCTTCACCTTGACCGCGCGAAACGCCGCGCGCAAGCAATCGATAGTCGGCGGGTCGGCAAATAGCGGGCGGCGGCCCTGGGTGACGAGGGTGAAGAAAAAAGTGCCGCCGGGGACAATCGCGCGCCGATATTGCATTGTTGGAATATCCATGCCGGGCTCTTGTCGGGTTACGCTTCGCTAACCCGACCTACGGGATCTTCGTCAGGTCCGGAGCGATTCGAGTAGTCGATGGGGCCGTGAATCATACGCCACGCCTTGAGGATTCGCTTTTGGTTGATTTCGGGCCTTATTCTTCTGCCGTGGGGCGTAACATAATCCTCGTCGGGCGTTAGCCATCGGCCGTCTTTGAAATAGGAACACCAAGAGCAACTTGGGCAGCAAATTGTTTGATAAAGCATGACGATGTCCGCGAAACGTCCGAATGAGGGAAGCGGGAAACTATCGCGCTGGGTGACATCTGTCGATGCGTAGAATCCGACAACATCCAAAGCGAATAATTGGCCTACCATGCGTGCTTTATCGATGCTCTCGGGAACCACGCTCCAGCGATCGTCGTACTTGCCCCAATATTGCGTCTTGGAAAACGGGAGGGCAGCATAGATTTCGTAGTCGCGCGTCTTGCCCAACAAATATCCAAAGGCTTCAAGAGGAAAGACGTTCCAGGCGTGTCTGCTTACTTTGAGGCGTGCTTCTCGTGAGAGGATCAGCATATGAAGCCTCGCGCGATTCCGTAGGTCGGGTTAGGCGCGTCACTCCAATAGCCGAGTCCGCGCAATGAGACCCGCACTCGCCGTAACCCGACATACCGGCGCCCTTGGGTCATGAACGAATCCCCCTGAATCTCACAGCACCGATTCCACGACCGACTCGGCGTCCCGGATGCGGACCTCGCCGGACATCAGCTTGGGGAGGAGGAGGTTGCGGGTTTGGGCGAGGGTGCGGGATTCTTCGATGTTGGCAAGCATCCGCGTGAATAATGGCTCAACCATCCTTTCAAAGTGCTCGATCAATCCATTGGTCGCGATCATTACGCGCGCGCTTTCGATCGTCTTTGTTGTGATGGTATTAAATACCGATCCGTGTCCAGACTGAGTGAGGTGATCTATAAGCGCGTCAAAGGCACAGTTCAGCCAGAACGACTGACCTTGTGGGGACGTAAGCGCGTCGCATGTCTGGTTCATTGCCATCGCATCGCCAAAGAGACAGAAGCGACCGGTTGTGGCATCACGAGCCACAACAACCGTGACGTATCTGGGGATCAAGCGCGTCGCGCTCTCTTCGAGCCCACGCTGAGTGATCGTCTGCTCGGTGGCAACCAGGAACGGCTGGCCGCATTGGCTGACATCCTTTGCGCTAGCCCAGGATATTGGGCCGCCCCAATACTCAGTAACTTCTGTCTTTGGTGTGCCGCCCGACACCAAACGGGCATGATTATGGAGCAGCGGCTGGGGCTCCCATCCCTCAGGCTTCCCCTCGACATCGAGCCGATCGGGGAACAGGGACCACAGCTCGGGGGTGAGGTACGGTTCCAAGCCTTCCTGCCTGGCGCGGGTGGGGCCGAAATCAACGAACCAGTCCTTGAACAGCGCCCGCGCCATCGCCTCCAGCGTCTCGTTCATCCCGCTGTTTAGCTCGATCTTGTCGTCGAGGGCGCCGAGAAGATAGGCTATTCCCTGCTGTTCGGGTAACGGTGGCAACGGGATTTGAAACGCTTCGATATAGGATTTGATCGCTGGGTGGGTGAGATACGAAAGAACATAACCCGGTGCGGCCTGTGCCCGGTCCAGACGTATGATTGCCACATGCTGGTTCACACAAGCGGGTAATATGTCGCCTGGAACCTCGCAAGCGCGAGCAAATGTTATACCGTCGCCCGTAATGTTGAGCACTAAATCGCCTTCTTGGAGCGCGACTCCTCGCAATCTACTTGCCTGCTCATCCGAAATGAACGCAAGACCAGCGGAGTTAAAACAACGGTCGAAAACATTTTGACTCCTGACTAAGACGAAGCGGCTACGTTGGGCCAGATATGACCCTTGCCCGCCAGTCGGCGTCGCCCCTGAGCCGATCTTTGTAGCAATGTCCGCGAGTCGAACTACAGGCCAATCCGCAACGTGCGATACCGGCGGGCTAGCTGACATATACGATCCCAGCCAGCCTCTCCCGAATGACCGCCGTCAACCGCTCCGCCTCCTCAAACTGTCCCTCCAACGTCTCCTGCAACGCTGCGAACCGCTCCACGAAGGGCGTCCCGTCCTCCTCCACCGCCGCCGCCCCGACATAGCGCCCCGGTGTCAGCACATAGCCATGCCCGGCGATCTCCTCTTTGACCGTGGCCTTGCAGAACCCCGGCACGTCGGCGTATTTGCCCGCGTCCATCTCGCCCCGCCAGGCGTGGTAGGTGTTGGCGATCTTGTCGATGTCCTCGTCGGACCGCTCGCGCCGGGTGCGGTCGACTAGGTGGCCGAGCTTGCGGGCGTCCATGAACAGGGACTCACCGCGGCGGTCGCGCAGGTAGCCGCCAGCTTTGTTCTTCGCCAGGAACCACAGGCAGGCGGGGATCTGGGTGGAGTAGAACAACTGACCAGGCAGCGCGATCATGCAGTCGACCACGTCGGCCTTGACCATCGCCGTGCGGATGTCTCCCTCGCCCGACTGGCTGGAGGACATGGAGCCGTTGGCGAGTACCACCCCGGCGGTGCCGTTGGGTCCCAGATGGTGCAGGATGTGCTGCAACCAGGCGAAATTGGTGTTGCCCGCGGGCGGAGTGCCGTGGCTCCAGCGCGCATCCTCGCGCAGCTTGTCCCCGCCCCAGTCGGAGATGTTGAAAGGCGGGTTGGCGAGGATGAAGTCGGCGCGCAGGTCCGGGAGCTCGTCCTTATGGAAACTGCCCTCGTTGTTCCAGCGGATGTCGGCATCAATGCCGCGCACCGCCAGGTTCATCTTGCATAGCCGCCAGGTGACGTAGTTCGACTCCTGGCCGTAGATGGCCAACTCGCCGATGCGCCCGCCGTGAGTCGTCAGGAAGCGCTCGGTCTGCACGAACATGCCGCCGGAGCCGCAGCAGGGATCGTAAACCCGGCCCTGAACCTTCCGGGCGGGGTCCGGGAAGGGCTCGAGCATCTCGACCAGGACGCGCACCACCGAGCGCGGGGTGTAGAACTCCCCGCCGCGTTTGCTCTCGGAGCCGGCGAACTGGCCAAGGAAGTATTCGTAGACCCGGCCGAGCACGTCGCGGGCGCGGTCCTGGGACTCACCGAGTGCAATCCTGGAGATCAGGTCGATCAACTCGCCCAGCATCACGGCGTTGAGTGCCGGGCGGGCGTACTCCTTGGGCAGCACGCCCTTGAGGCTGAGGTTGACCTTCTCGATCGCGAGCATGGCCTCGTCGATCAGCTTGCCGATACCGGGCTGCCTGGCCTTCGCCTTCAGGTGCGACCAGCGCGCCGGCGGCGGCACCCAGAAGACGTTCTCGGCAACATACTCGTCTGGGTCTTCGGCACCCGCCGGGTATTGCGTCAGCAGCGCGGCGTGTTTGGCCTCGAAGCTGTCGGAGATGTGCTTGAGGAAGATCAGGCCCAGCGCGACGTGCTTGTCGTCGGAGGGCTCCATGTTGCCGCGCAGTTTGTCTGCGGCCTTGAACAGTTCGGCCTCGAAGCCTAAGTCCCCGCCCATGCGGTCGGACGTTCCATTGGTCTTTTCCTCAGCCATGGCCTAATGCGTGCTCCTGGGCGATGTGGGGCGCACGGGACGGGGCGACCCCGCGAGGTGCGATACCACTGCCAATATAACATCCGTCGCGACTCTTGCCCCCAACCTTGTGGTGGAAGGTTGGGTTAGAGGTTGAGTCCAGCCGCAATCTATTCCTTGCCGGGGTGGCTTGGTGTGCTGACTCATCCTTTTCCCCTCCCCCCTTGTGGGGGAGGGGTGGGGGTAGAGCCCAGGCGTGATCGATCACTTGCCGAGCTCGGTCGCCGTCCCGGCCGATCCTTTTCCCGCCGCCCTGATGGGGGATGGTAGTGGTGGGGGATTGCATCTCAGTTCGCTCAGAATTCGCTCCAACACGCCCTGCGTATTACCCAACACCTCGTTGTTCCAGAACCGCAGTACACGAAACCCCTGCGCCCTCAGCCAGTCATCCCGGCGGCTGTCGTAGTCCTGTTGATCGGCATGCTGGCCGCCATCGATCTCGATGACGATCCGGGGGGCAAAGCAGGCAAAATCCGCGATGTAGGGGCCGATGGGGGCTTGGCGGCGAAAGCGGACGCCGAGCTGTTGGTGGCGCAAGGACGACCAGAGGCGGCGCTCGGCGTCGGTCATGTTCTTGCGCAGAGCTGGGGCGTTGTCGCGTAGCTCAGGCATTGTTACCCCCCACCCTAACCCTCCCCTGCAAGGGGGGAGGGGACGAGGTTCACGCGCAGGGCGCGGGCATTATCGCGGAGCTTGGGCGTGGTCACCCTAACCCTCCCCCACAAGGGGGAGGGGACTGAGGTGCAGGGACTACGGCGAGCGGGCGACATTGATCTGGTCGCTGAATTGGCCGAACTCGGTGTCGCCATGGACATAGATCGCCTTATATTTGCGGACCTCGGCCTTGCCGGGCACCAGTAGCGCGCGGTTGTCGATATAGGGCGACACGGTGCAACGGTCCATGTAGGTGAACTCGGTCTCATCCCCGCGTTTGGAGTAGAACTTCACCCCGTGACTGTGGCCTTTGTAGAAGGGCAACTGGATCTTGCCGCCGCCGAGATCCAGGGCCGTCAGGGTGGGTTTCATCGTCGCCGGATCGACCGTGTTCTCGGCACCCTCGATGCCGAGCAGGGTGCCAATGGACGGGGTATAAGCCCGGGGCGGCCTTGATGCGCCGGATCAAGGCGTGCAGATAGTCCTCGGCCGCATCCCGGGCGGCCCTCTTATCGGCGGTGCCCTGTTTGGAGACGGCGGCGGCATGGTCGGCGTCGGCAAACTTGTGCCTGGCCAGAAACCGAAAACCCCTTTCTTACTCAATCTGTTATAATCTGGCCCCATGGTTTAAGTTTGGCGCCACTTCCGATCGATGGGGCATGATACCAAGCGGTAACCGATGGATTTTCTGGGTCCGGTGGGGTACGGTCGCAATTTCGTGAATGCGCCAAGCCGTCCATTTCAATGAG
>CAILVI010000487.1 GCA_903837595.1 uncultured Thiodictyon sp. | reverse complement strand
GAGCGCGCTCCAATCCTCCCTCCCCTATTGGGGGAGGGCCGGGGAGGGGAACGGCCAAGGCGCCCGCCACTTTCATCTTGCGGGGTGGTGCGGGCGCCATGGCCGTTAGCCGGACCGGGGCCGCCTAGGTGCAATGTCGACCGGTTAAAGCCTCGACCTCCGGTCGTCTTGCGACCGCCAGGACGGCCCCCGCCGGGCCGCTCCTATGCCTGGTGGTCGCCGTCGCCGACAACGGCGTCATCGGCCGCGGCAATACCTTGCCTTGGCACCTCCCCGCGGATCTGGCCCACTTCCGGCGGCTGACACTGGACAAGACCATCCTCATGGGGCGGCGCACCTGGGAATCCCTACCCGGCCCATTGCCGCGCCGCCGCCACCTCGTCCTCACCCGCGACCCGACATTCCAGGCCGTTGGCTGCACACCGGTGGGTTCACTGGCGGCCGCCCTGGCCGCCGTGGCCGGCGAGCCACAGTTGATGATCGTCGGCGGCGTCAGCCTCTACGCGCAGACCCTGCCACACGCCGACCGGCTTTATCTCACCCAGGTCCATGCCGACGTCTTGGGCGACACGCGCTTCCCACCCTGGAACCCGGCGCAATGGCAGGAGGTCTCCCGCCGCACCCAGCCAGCCGATGAGCGAAATCCGATCCCGATGACCTTTTTGGAACTCATGCGCCTTCCGGCGCCGCCCCCCGGCGATTGAATAGGAGCCGCGGAGGTCATCACGCAATCGCCATGAGACTGACCCAACAGCAGCTCGAGGCCCACCTATGGGGCGCGGCCAATATACTGCGCGGCAAGACCGCCGGGCGGGACTACAAGAAGGTGCCGGACCTGGTGGCGCGGCAAAGACTACGCATTCGGGAGCAGATCGCTACCCGCGAGCACGACCAGATCGAGCGGCTGGAGGCCGGATATGCCGATCATGCCGCCCGCTTGGCACGCTTGCACACCGAGGCGGCCGAGGCGCGGGCGGCACTGGTCAAGATCACCGCGAAGGTGCCCAAAGATAAGGCCGAGGCGGCACTGGCCAAGCTGGAGGCGCAACGCAACAAAGCCGCCACCACGATGGGCGAGCGTGATGAGAAGATTGCAGAGACTCGGCGCCGCGCGGAGGATGACCGGCTCACCGGCACCGTGCGGGTTACTGATTGTGGCCACTCACGATAGCGGTGGAGTTACCGCAGCGTGACCCGACTGGGGTGAGTGCCGGGTGACGGCGCACCTCCGCTGATCGCCGCCCCCTCAAATGCCCGGCCGCACCCTCTTGAGCCGCTTGAAGCGCCGCTCCGACGGGTAGGGAAAAACATCGTCCAACTGCCCGGAGCGGATCACGGCCTGACGGGCGCGCCACCAGGCGGGGTCCAGCAGATCGCGGTGCAGCACCAGGAAGACCTTGCGAATGCGCGGATCGGTAAGCAGAAAGGTGGCGAACTCCTCGGGAAAGACATCGTCCGGCCCCGGGGTATACCAGGGCTCGGCGGACATTTCCATCTCCGGGTAGGGCGGCTCGGGGATCTCCCGGAAGTTGCACTCGGTCAGATAGCAGAGCTCGTCATAGTCGTAGAAGACGACCCGCCCCTGGCGGGTCACGCCGAAGTTCTTGAACAGGAAGTCGCCCGGGAAGATATTCGCGGCGGCCAGGTGTTTGATCGCATCCCCGTATTCATGCACGGCGTGCAGCAACTCGTCCTCATCGGCGGTCTGCAGATAGAGATTGAGCGGAATCATCCGCCGCTCGATATAGAGGTGCTTGAAGATGAGCTGATCCCCATCAACTTGCAGGCTGCCGGCGCATTCAGTCTCCAACTGTTCGCGCAACTCCGGGGAGAAGCGGGCCAGCGGAAAGGCAACGTGGGAGTACTCCCAGGAGTCCGCCATGCGCCCGACCCGGTCGTGCATCTTGACCAGCAGGTATTTTTCCTTGACCTTCTCGCGGGTCATCTCCTTGGGTGGCGCAAAGCGATCCTTGATGATCTTGAAGACGAAGGGGAAGGACGGCAGGGTAAACACGCACATGACCATGCCGCGGATACCCGGCGCGACCATGAACTCATCCGCTGAATAGCGCAGGTGCTTGAGGAAGTCGCGATAAAATTCGGCCTTGCCGAACTTATGCAGGCCGATGGCGGTATAGAGCTCGGCCTTGGTCTTGCGCGGCATCAGCGGCCGCAGAAAGTCCACCACTGCGGCCGGCACCTCGGTGTCCACCATGAAATAGGCCCGGGAAAAGCTGAATACGTCGGAGATTTCATCCTCACCGGCGAGCAGTGCGTCGACATAGAGCCCGCCCTGCTCGTCATTGAGTATCGGCACGGCAAAGGGGGTCTGATCCGCCCCGTTGATCATCTTGCCGATCACATAGGCGCCCTTGTTGCGATAAAAAGGCTCACTGAGGACCGCAAGTTGGAAATTCTGCGCCAGGGTGCGATTGGGCGGAAAACGGTCATGCACGGCCTGCATGATGTTGCGGATGTCGCGGCGCCGATTGCGAAAGGGCAGACTGAAACGTAGCCGGTCCAGTATCCGTGAGATCACCCGGGCGAAGCCATCGCGCGCCGGATAATAGGGACGGTAGATCGGATTGTCCGCCTCCAGATGTTCGGTGGAAATGAGCGGCCAGACGAAAATATTGGCGGTGTTGTAGTAGCGACGGTCGAATAGCCGGCAAAAGACCGAGTTGTAGAAGGTCTCCGCCAACTCGGGCTGGAGGTGCTGGGGGAGCATCCGCAGGTACTCCACTTTGACGCGGCGCCATAGCCGGTCTTCGCGGTCACTGAGCCTGAACTCCCGGCGCAGGATGGCCAGGGTCTCGACCACCCGCTGGTCATAGTAATCGATGCGCTCGCGCGCGGCGGCCTGGACCCCGCGCCAGTGGGCGTCTTCAAAACGCTGCCGCGCCCCCGCGGTGATCTCCCGAAACTGCCGGTAGTGGCTGTCGAAACCATCAAGGATGGTCTCCGCAATGTGTTTCGCCTCGGTCCAGGCCATGGGTATTACTCAGTCCACCGGTTGCAGTCGCGTGTCGGCGACCAAAATGCCGTCGCCGTCCGCATAGACCCAGTCACCCGGGGCGAAACGTACCCCGGCGAAGGTGACGGGCAGGTCCCGCTGGCCCTCCCCGCGCCGCTGGCTCTTGCGCGGGTTGGCGGCCAGCGCCTTGACACCCAAGTCCATGCCCGCGAGTTCGTCGGTATCACGCACGCAGCCATACAGGACCACCCCGGCCCAGCCCTGGGACACCGCACTCGCCGCGATCAGATCGCCGAGCATGGCACAGCGCAGCGACCCCCCGGCATCCGCCACCAAGACCCGCCCGGCCCCGGGCTGCGCCAGGGCAGACTTTATCTGGCTGTTGTCCTCGAAGCACTTGACCGTGACCACCTCGCCGAAAAAGGCGCGGCGCCCGCCGAAATCCCGAAACAGTGGGTCACAGACCCGTACCCGGGTCTCGTCGTGGTCATAGAGATCGGCGGTCTTGAAGCTCATGGCGATGTCATCCGGGTGATGGTCCAATGTTCTCAGGGACAGCAATGCCGATACCGTCCCCGTCGGTCGGATTGTTGGGGAGGCGGTCCGCAGGGAACAATCAAAGGCGGCAATGCCGACTATTAACCATACTCAGAGACTCAGTCCGCGACCGCCGTCCGGTTCACCGCCCCCACAGAAGGGGCCTCGCCGGACCCGGCGCCAGCACTCAGCGGGGTACCGTCGCGGTGGGCAGCAACGGCGTGTGCCGGCCATCCGGGCTGACAGACGCCAACTGTCGCGGTTGTGTGACGCTGCTGCGACGGCAGTCGGGATTGATATTTCGGTTTCTGGCCTGATTACCCGGACTCGTCAGGCACGCCTGCGCCCATCAGCGACCCAGGGGCCGGCTGACCGCCCACGTAGAAACGGGAGCCCGACAACGCCAGCCTGTAGGTTACCACGACGTTGATGCGGAAGCGCAGCGGTCCGCTGCGGCACGCTTGACAGCACCCTCGCGTCGCGTAACATACTGTCACGCTGCCCGCTTTACACTCACCATTGCGGATAACTATGATCGACACCGAGTCCCTGCTGAAGGCGGTCTCTGAGGATCAACCCACGGGGGACGATCTGGAGTATGACCCGAGCTTTCGTGCCTTGGTCGAGGCCGCCACCGGGACCCCGGAGCGGCAGATGGGCGACACGGTCGTCGCCGCCCAAGAGCCGGATTGGCGCGTTGTCCTGCAGTCGAGCACCGCGCTCTTGGGCCGCTCCAAAGACCTGCGCGTCGCGGTCCTGATGACCCGCGCCCTGCTCGGGATCAACGGGCTGCCGGGCCTGCAGGCCGGATTGGAGCTGATCCACGGACTACTCACGCAGTTCTGGGATGGTCTGCACCCGGAACTCGACGCGAGCGACGACAACGACCCCACCGCGCGGGTCAATGTGCTGCTGGAACTCACGGACCGCGACACGCTGCTCGCCCAATTGCGCACCACGCCCCTGATCCGCTCCCGGGTCTTCGGTCCGGTCTCCTGCCGGGAGATCGAGGTCGCGGAGGGCAAGGCCCAGCCCATCCCCGGCAGCCAGCCACTGGATGCCGCGGGCATCGCCGGGGCCTTCCAGGACTGCGATCTGGAGAGTCTGGTCGCCGCCGCCGCCACCGCCGACGGGGCACTGACGGCCCTGCGCTCGGTGGGTGACGAGCTCGCGGCACGGCTCGAGCGGTCCCAATTGCCCAGCTTCGAGCCGTTGGCTGAGCCGCTCACGCATATTCGCGCCCTCCTCCAAACCCATTTGAGGCCTCGTCAACCGGACGGGGCGGATGAGGCCGCACCGGACGCGCACGCGAGTGCATCGACGCCCGGCGCAGCGGCAGCAACGCCCACCCGCGATGCGGGCCAAATCGGCTCGCGGGAAGATGTCGTGCGCACGCTCGAGCGTCTGTGCGACTATTATTCTCGTTACGAGCCGTCTAGCCCTGTCCCCCTGTTGCTGAAGCGGGCACAACGCTTGGTCACCGTCAGCTTTGTGGATATCGTGCGCGACCTTGCCCCCAATGCGCTGTCGCAAATCGAGACGGCGCTTGGGATCGAAGAGAAGTCCTGAGGCGGATGGCAGACCGGGATCGGTGATCCCCGGCCCCGGCGCGGTCCCCGCGGACCCCTTAAGACAACCAATGGAGAACGCCAGTGGCGAAAGAGACCAGCCAAAAGTTCATCGCCCGCAATCGCGCCCCGCGGGTCCAGATCGAGTATGCCGTGGAGCTCTATGGCGCGGAGAAAAAGGTCCAACTCCCATTCATTATGGGGGTGCTGGCCGACCTCTCCGGCAAGCCGGCCGAGGCCCTCCCACCGGTGGCGGACCGCAAGATGCTGGAGATCGACGTCGACAACTTCGACGAGCGGCTCAAGTCGATGAAGCCACGGGTCGCCTTCCAGGTGCCTAACACCCTGACTGGCGAGGGTAATCTCAACGTCGAACTGACCTTCGAATCAATGGAGGATTTCTCGCCCGCGGCCGTGGCGCGCAAGGTGGACTCACTCAACAAGCTGTTGCAGGCGCGTACCCAACTCTCAAACCTCCTGACCTACATGGATGGCAAGGGCGGCGCCGAGGAACTGATTGCCAAGGTGCTGAAAGACCCGACCCTGTTGCAAGCCCTGGCGGCAGCGCCCAAACCGGGCGACGCGGCGGCAGCTGACCAGACCCCGGCGGAGGGCAACTGACATGGCCGAACTCGACACCCAAGGCGCGGCGCAATCCCAGGTCCAGACCGGCACCATTGAGGCTGGCGGTTTCGCCGCCCTGCTGCGGCAGGAATTCAAACCCCGCACGGACAAGGCCCGCGAGGCGGTCGAGGATGCGGTCGCCGTCCTCGCCTCCCAGGCATTGGCACAGACCGCGCTGATCTCCGACGACGCGGTACGCACCATCGAGTCGATGATCGCTGAAATCGACCGCAAGCTCACCTCGCAGGTCAACCAGATCCTGCACCACGAGGATTTCCAGCAGCTTGAAGGGGCCTGGCGCGGACTGAGCTATCTGGTCAATAATACCGAGACGGACGAGATGCTCAAGATCCGGGTCATGAATGTCTCCAAGAAGGAGGCACTCAAGACCCTGAAAAAGTTCAAGGGCACCGCCTGGGATCAGAGCCCGCTCTTCAAGAAGCTCTATGAGGAAGAATACGGTCAGTTCGGCGGCGAGCCCTTCGGTTGTCTGGTCGGCGACTACCACTTTGACCAGAGCCCGCCGGATGTGGAGCTGTTGGGGGAGATCGCCAAGATCGCCGCGGCCATCCATGCCCCCTTCATCTCGGCGGTCGCACCGGCCGTGATGCAGATGGAATCCTGGCAGGAACTGGCCAATCCGCGTGATCTCACCAAGATCTTCCAGACCCCGGAGTACGCCGCCTGGCGCTCGTTGCGCGAGTCGGACGATGCGCGCTACCTCGGGCTCACCATGCCGCGCTTCCTCGCCCGACTACCCTACGGGTCCAAGACCGATCCGGTCGATGCGTTCGATTTCGAGGAAGACACCGAAGGCGCCCAGCACAACAAGTATTGTTGGGCCAACTCGGCCTATGCCATGGCGGTCAACATCAACCGCTCGTTCAAAATGTATGGCTGGTGCTCGCGCATCCGCGGCATCGAGTCCGGCGGCGCCGTGGAAGGGCTACCCAGTCATACCTTCCCCACGGACGATGGCGGCGTCGACATGAAATGCCCGACCGAGATCGCGATCAGCGACCGGCGCGAGGCGGAGTTGGCAAAGAACGGCTTTATGCCACTGGTGCATAAGAAGAATACCGACTTTGCGGCATTTATCGGCGCCCAGTCACTGCAGAAGCCCTTCGAATACGACGACCCGGACGCCAGCGCCAACGCCAACCTGGCGGCCCGCCTGCCCTATTTGTTCGCGACCTGCCGTTTTGCGCACTATCTGAAGTGTATCGTGCGCGACAAAATCGGCTCGTTCAAGGAGCGCGCTGACATGGAGCGCTGGCTCAACGACTGGATCCTCAACTATGTCGACGGGGATCCAACCCATTCGAGCGAAACCACCAAGGCCCAACTGCCGCTGGCAGCCGCCGAGGTGGTGGTCGAGGAGGTGGAAGGTAACCCGGGCTACTATACTTCCAAGTTCTTCCTGCGCCCTCACTATCAGCTCGAAGGCCTGACCGTCTCGTTGCGGCTGGTCTCCAAACTGCCGTCGGCGAAGGGAGGCTGAGTCCGGGCTGCGCCATCGACTCGCTCGATGCGATGGCGCAGCTACCAAGTAGCGTACCCGCTGACCGCGGGACGCTGATCCATCGCGTTTTCATCCAACCATCCTAAGGAGCAAAGCAATGTCTACTGACATTTTCATCAAGCTCGATGACGTCAAGGGCGAGG
>CAILVI010000486.1 GCA_903837595.1 uncultured Thiodictyon sp. | reverse complement strand
CGAGTGTGACGAGGTGTACGTGGTCGCCGGTCACAAAGGCCATCCTGATGCCGTGAAAAGAAAGGCGCAAGGGGCGCTGCCGTCGGCTGAAGGGGGCGCCCGGTCGCGGGACGCTGGAAAAAGAGAAGCCACCGATCTTTGGCATGATCGAGCGCGGCGGACAAGTGGTGATTCGGATGCTTGAAAATGTTCAGCAAAAGACCATTCGTCCGTTGATTTTGGCGGTCATAGCCCCGGGCACCCAGGTCTACACCGACGAGTACAACATGGGGTTCGAGGCGCAGTGGGTCGGGTAGCCAGGTGGCGTTACCGCCACGCAGCCCCCTAAGAACCGTGCTTGCGACTTTCACCGCACACGGCTCAAGCCTTGCTAAGCCCCTGCTACAGGGCCGGTAGTTCATCGAGTTTGTACTTTACGTGGACTTGTCGGTGGCAGTTCGGGTGCAGGATTGCCAGGTTGGTCAGCGTGTCATCCCCGCCGAGATACTTGGGGATCTGGTGATGGACATGCCATTCGTCTCCCGCCCTGATCTGTTGATTGCAGGCGGGGCATTTTCCGTCCCGCTTTTCCCACAACGTCTTCACCCGTCCGATCAGGGACGTCTTCATGGCTGCGGTTTCCCGCGCCTCAAAGTCAGATGACCTGATCTCCAGGAATTTACGCTGAGCCCAATTTCAGCAACAGGCGCAGATTCGTCCGCGGGAACACCGTTTCGGCGTCGGTGGTGTAGAGGGCGCAGAGCAGTTGGCGCGCCTCGTCGGGTCGGGTGAGGTGCTCGCGCAGGCAGTTGGCCATGGCCGTTTCGGCGCGGTAGGCAATCATCTTGATGGTATCGACGAGCTGCTTGCTGTGGGTGCTGAGCTGGCGAAAGCGCGCCTCCTCGGGCAGTTCGTCGATCGTGATGTGGTGGGACGTGGTCTTGCGCTTGGCCTTGAGCGCATCGCGTTCGCCCTGCAGGCTTGGATCTCCTCTTGCAGTGCGGCCTTGCGCCGGATGAACGGCTCGACATGCTTGGGTTCGATGGGCGCTTCCAGGGTCATGGCGGCGAACTGGGCCAGGCGCCGGTTGAGCTTACCGGTGGTGGAGCGGCCCTGCCCGTCGAGGGTGCGGTAGTCGGGGTTGACCACCTGTAGGGGCTCGGAAATCGCCTCCGTGCGATAGTCGGCCAAGCGGTCCAGATCGTAGTGTTCACGGGCATACTTGAAGAAGTTTTCCTGCGACCAGCGGGCGAACATGGCGCTGGCCATGGGGGCCGCAGCGCAGCTATAGTCGGTGCACAGGATAGCGGTTTGATGCCCCTGCTGGCTGCGCTTGCGCACCTCGCGGGCCCGCCGGGCATATGCTCAACGAGTTGGCCAGCGCCGATGGCGATCATGCCTTGCGCCATCGTCTCACCGTCTATGCCCGCGCGCGCCTGTTGATCATTGACGAGGTCGGCTATCTGTCCTATTCCAACCGCCATGCCGACCTGCTCTTTGAGATCGTCTTCCGACGCTATGAGGCCAAGT
>CAILVI010000485.1 GCA_903837595.1 uncultured Thiodictyon sp. | reverse complement strand
CCGCGCCCGCGGCTAGGCCCCTCGCCACGGCCCGGTTCCTGGGGGGAACCGGACCGTGACGACGGCTGGCTTTTCACCAACGACCCAAACGATTCAGTCATCCAGTGCGCACTGGGTGGGTCCGCTTTTCTTAGCGCAAGTGGGCGCTTTTCGATTAGCGGCGAGGCTTTATTGCCGACCACATGGCCGGCGACTTCCTTGATCTTGCCCTTCACTTCCTCGACGCGGCCTTTGACTTGTGCTTTGTTCATGGGAATTCCCTATTAGCGTATTGAGCCGTGACCACGATGGTCATGACCCGAGCATTGAATGCGCGTTTCCCTCGCTACGGCGATACCCTATGCAGACTCATGGTTATTCTGATCCAAGCTTCTTGTCTTCCTTCTTCGCCTGTGCCATCGCCTCCTGCTCCAACTCCTCCGCACTGCAATTGAAGCGAATGAAAACGCCCCAGGCGGCAAGCAGGAATCCGGCGACCAGTCCTACCGTGGACACATAGGGCAACAGTTGCGATGCATCATGGCTCACGCGAAACACCAGGACCAGCGTCTCAATCGAGAGCGACACCACCAACACGACCATAAAGCGGGATAGGAACCGCCGCACGCGCGTCGGGGCGCTCATATGCGCCTCGCGTTGAACCTCTTCTTCGAGGAGGGTTTGCCCCAGCTCCAAGGCCGCCACGGCGACTGTCAACAGGGCAATGCTTTCCAGGACGCCATTGAGTCGTAGAGTGAGTGACAGGGGGACATCGAATTGCAGACTTTGCCAGAGTTGCAGCACTGCCAGCAAGATGATGACGAAGGTACAAATGACAAAGAGCAGGCTGATGATAAAGTGCCCGATCGGGAATATCTTACGCCAGAGCTTCATTGCGCCAACACCCGTAAAGACGGGCTAACCCTTGATCGCTTCGAGCGAAACGGTGATCGTCACGTCATCACCGACATTCGGCGCGTATTTACCGGCATTGAACTCGCTGCGCTTGACGACGACGCTAGCGTCCGCCCCGATGGCGTCTTTCTTCAGCATCGGGTGCTGCGTGGCAACAAAATGGCTCACCTTTAGGGTGACCGGCTTGGTGACACCCTTGATCGTCAGATTGCCTTCGATGGCTACCGGCTGGTCACCCTTGAAGTCCACCTTGGTTGACTTGAAGGTCGCGGTCGGATACTTGGCAGTGTCGAGGAAATCCGCGTCCTGGATGTGTTCGTTGAAGGTCGGGTAGCCAGTGTCGACCGAGGTGGTGTCGATGACGATGTCAACTGACCCGGTCTTCGCCGCTTGGTCGAGCACCACCGTGCCAGTGGTCTTGTCGAAGCGGCTGAGCTGGGTCGACAGGCCTAAGTGGTTGTACGAGAAACGCGAGAAGGTATGGGTGGGGTCGACGTTGTAGCTTTCCGGCGCCGCCAGCGCGGCGCCGGTGGTGGCGGCGAAGACGATGGCAGCGGACAGTTTGGTGAGTTTGTTCATGATGGGCTCTTCAGTGGCTTGGAGTGGTTTTTGGGTTTGGTAACGTGCGCTATCCCAACATAGCGGAGCGAACAGACTCGGTGCGGTACCGCACACCGACTCCAGCGCCCCATTGTGCATTCATTCGCCCGGCCGGTGTCGGCCCTACGTGGGCTGCCGTACAGATGCCCGGCACCGGTCGGTACACGATGGGCACCGACTCCACCAACCGACTAGCCAACATGCTCACCGCCCAAGTTGTACCTATCGCCCCATTCGGGAACGAAACGCTGATCGTCGACCCGCTGATCGTCGACCGCACGCAGAATCAAGATCGGATCAGTCGCAGCGCGTTAAGCTGGGGCGCGATCGTTGGCGGCGCTGTCGCTGCCGCCTCATTGTGGATGATTCTGATGATACTGGGGGCCGGTCTTGGCCTCTCCTCAGTCTCGCCATTCGTGAATAAAGGCATCAGCGCGACCACCTTCGGTATATCCACGGTCGGCTGGTTGGTGTTCAGCCAGATTGCCGCGTCTGCGATGGGCGGATATCTTGCGGGTCGGGTAAGAACACGCCGCTTTGGGACGCCCCCGGACGAGGTCCGCTTTCGTGATATCACACATGGCTTCCTGGCATGGGCGGTTGCCGCGCTGATCACCGCCATATTCTTGACGTCCGTCATCGCATCAGTCGTCAGTGACGGCATTCAAGCCAGTATCACTGCACCGGTAACGAGCGGTGCCTTGGTGGACGCAGCAAAGGCCGCTGCCGTCGGTCATTCCGACGGTTTGAACGACGATACGAGCTACTTCGTCGACTCACTGTTCCGCACGGGTCCCATGGCAGCGAACAGCGACGGCCCCAGCGCTGCCGTGTTCTCTAAAGCCACTCGTATCTTTACCAATGGACTACGCCTGGGTGCGTTGCCGGTGGATGATGTCCGCTATGGTGGTCAGTTGGTGGCGGCCCAGACGGGTCTGAGTCAGTCCGAGGCCCAGACACGCGTGGCCGATACCTTCGCGCGTTTGCAGTCTACGCGCAAAGAGTCTGCGGTGACGGATCGCGCATTGGCCGAGCAGGCCCGCACCGCATCGGCTACCGCCGCCATCTGGTTGTTCTTGTCGCTGCTGTTTGGCGCGGTGGTCGCAGGCAATGCGGCCATGTTTGGTGGTCGGCGACGCGATGTAGCAAGCCGGACTGCCGAGACCCTGCTGATCTCCAATACCCCGCCCGAACGCGGCTAACGCAACGCTCGGGCCGCGCCAGCGACGTCACGGCAATGCCTTAGAAAATTTGCCAGCGCCGCATCAGCGGCGCCTGTCCAGCCGTACAGTCGCACGGCTTTACTGCAGGAGGCAGCGCAAGTGGACGGCGCCGGTCACTCGGTCCGTCACGCCCGCTCCTTTTCGCCACACTGTTGTTAACGGAGATGATTATGAGCTATCCACGACTACTATGGGACTACGCTGGTCTCGCGCGCGGCTCGGGCTTAACGTCTAACCGCTGTCGCATCATCCGCCCCCGTTCGCAGCGCGGATGATGTGGCGCCGTCGTCTAGCACTCAACACGATGGGAGATTGAAGATGAAACGTTCACATAAGGGCGGTGCGTTCGTCATCTTGCCGGTGTTCCTTCTCACAATGGTCGATATGGCCCCAGCTGGAGTCGCGCAGAACGCGGGCCAAGCAATCGATCAAGCCACTGAAAAGGCCGGAGTGGCGATGGACGCGACCAGGGAAGCGGTGGGCGAGAAGGCGGAGCAGGTTGGAGACTACCTGAGCGATGCGGCGATCACCACCAAGATCAAGACAGAGATCCTGGCTGACCCGCTGCTTAAGGTCTTCCAGGTCCATGTGATTACCACCGACAGGGCCGTCGTCCTTAGCGGCGAGGTTGACTCGCAACAAAGCATTGCGCGATGCAAGGAGATTGCCGGCGGCGTGAAGTCTGTGAAATCCGTCACCAGTGCGCTGGTGGTCAAGGGCAGCAAGTAACTTGCTGCGTTTCTGCCCGTTCTATCTGGTGTTTGATCGCAGTACCAGTGAGGGCCTATCTCCTGCTGTCAAGTGATCCAAAGGGTGCCCCACCGACATCTTGCGCTCTGTTTTCCTGCATTCTGACGGATCGGAGATACCAGGCTAGTCGGCCTTGATTAGAATTGCGCTGCGCCGGGCGAAGCCTGGCGGAGCGGCGACTGTATCGGATGGCCTGATACGCGCTCCCTCCGGGGTCTGCGAGCAGGGCATGGATGCAGAGGTCGCAGTGCGCCATCGGCGAAGTCCCCTTGATGGCGATCAGCGATACCTTTTGCCCCCAAGACCGGCGGCCGGCTCAGAGTGCCAAAATAGGTGGTGATTGGTTGCGTACCGGCGGATCGCTTGTAGCGGGACGCTTCCAGCGCCAGCAGCAGGGCGGCCATCTCGATCGGCTAAGGTAACCTTCAACTCGAAAAAAATGGGCGGACCGTGTGCGATTCGGGTCGACCTGCTTTGCCAACGGCACACCGCACGCAGCGAGGAGCCCGAAGTGTCATTCGTGCCCCGGTGTCGCGTCTGTTTGCCATCGCACGGACCGCCGGCTGCGGCACGCCCAGACTGCTCATTCGGTCCAAGGTCTGTGGGTCAAGGTATCCTTGGATTTCGCTGTGCGGGAAACCGCGCGACCCGACGCCGGATTCGGCAACCTGATTCGAGGAGCAAACCATGGGAAGTCTTGCTGAGGACATGGAGCGGCTACGCGATGAGATCGCCCGCGAGCGCATCGCCCGCCATACCCTAATCAACGATAACCGCCAGGAAGTCGCCGACGCGGCACACGCCTTCATGCGTGATTTGAAGGTCAGCGTGGAAACCATGCGAGTCGATCGCATGGCCTTCCTCGCCCGACTGAGCGGCGACGTTGCCGATATCCGAGTCGACGTAAGCAGGCGCCACGCCAAGCGCAAGCAAGAGGTCGCCCACCTGCTGGATGACTTGCAGCGCGCCCGGGGCGTGATGGCCATTGAGGTTCGGGCCGCTGACCAGGCGTTCGTCTCCGACATCGTCCGCACCGCCCACCAGTTAGTCGGTGAGTTTGCCGGCCAACGCAGCGTCGCCCGTCAGGTGCGGTACGGCCAGGCATCTCAGCCGACAGCCCCCAGTCCGCGCCGACACCGGCAATGACATCGCAGGCGCCACCGTGAGGCAGGCGGCTGCCCTGCCGGCCGCGGCGGCGGCCGAGCCCCTTTCAGCGGCCGATGAAGCGATGCTCGACGCCCTGCAGCGCGCCGCCTTCGACTACTTCGTCCAACACACCAATCAGGAAAACGGCCTCGTGGCCGACACCTCGCGACCGGGTTCGCATGCGAGCATCGCGGTCGTCGGCTTCGCACTCTCGGCCTGCCCGGTGGGCATCGAGCGCGGCTGGATCGCGCGCGCCGACGCCCTGCGGCGCTGCCTGGCCACGCTGCGCTTCTTTGAGCTGAGCGACCAGAGCGGCCGACCGGACTCGACCGGGTGCCATGGCTTCTACTTCCACTTCCTGCACATGGACAGCGGCACGCGGGCGTGGCGTTGCGAGGTCTCGCTGATCGACACGGCGCTGCTGTTAGCCGGCATGCTGACCGCGGCCGCCTATTTCACCGCAGACACCCCTGATGAGATCGAGTTACGGGCGCTTGCCGACACGCTCTACCGCCGCGTGGACTGGCGCTGGGCCCAGCGCCAGGACGCCGCCGTCGTACATGGCTGGAAACCTGAGAGCGGCTTCCTCAACTACGGCTGGGAGGGCTACAGCGAGGCCATTCTGCTCTACGCGCTCGGCCTGGGTTCGCCGACCCATCCGCTGACCGCGGCCAGCTTCTGCGCCTGGACCGACACTTACCAGTGGGAGAACCTGTATGGCATCGACTTTCTCTTCGCCGGGCCCTTGTTCATCCACCAGTTCTCGCACGCGTGGATCGACTTTCGCGGCATCCGCGACCGCTTCATGCGTGAGAAGCACTGCGACTACTTCGAGAACAGCCGCCGCGCCACCTACGTGCAGCGCGAGTACGCCATTCGCAACCCGCGGGGTTTCGTCGGGTACGCAGAGGACTGCTGGGGCTTGTCGGCCGGCGAGGGCCCCAGCACCCCGCGGCAACGGGTCGCCGGGCGCCGCCAGCCATTTTACGGCTACGCCGCACGCGGCGTGCCCTACGGCCCAGATGATGGCACGCTCTGCGGCCCGGCGGTGCTGGCGTCGCTGGTCTTCGCACCCGAGATCGTGTTGCCGGCCGTGCGGCGGATGTTCACACGTGGAGCCGTGCCGAACGGCCGCGTTGTACGCACCAGCGGCTTTAACGACACCGTACGGTCGAACACACCCTCGGACGCACGCGGCGCCCGGGGCTGGATCTCCGAAGGCCACTTCGGACTCGACCAGGGCATGATCGTGCTGATGGTCGAGAACTTCCGCTCCGGCCTGCTGTGGCGGCTGCTGCGAGGCTCGGTCCCGCTCCGCGCGGGCTTGCACCGCGCCAGCTTCCGCGGCGGATGGCTGGCAGACCGCCTGACCGAAGGCAAGCAATGATGACGACCACGACGCAGACGCCTTCCATTGTCACAACGAAGCCTCGTCGCGCCACCGCAGCGCCGGGCCAACGCGTGCATCGGACCCCGCCGACCCAGCACCCGGAGGCTGGGGAGGGCCCACGTAGCCGCGACCCGTACGACTTGCTCGTCATCGGTGCTGGCCCGGCCGGTTTGGTGGCGGCACGCAGTGCGGCCGCGGCGGGCGCCCGGGTGGCGCTGATCGAGTCGCGCCAACTTGGCGGTAACTGCCTCCACCAAGGCTGCATTCCGTCCAAGACCATCATCCGTAGCGCACAGCTCATCGCTGAAATGCGCAACGGGCCGAACTTCGGCATCGGGGCTCCCGCCGATGTCACCGTCGACTTCCCGGCGATAATGGTCCGTCTGCGGCGGGTGCGCGACCGCATCCAGCGCCTGGACTCAGCGTCGCGTCTGCGCGCCGCAGGCATCGATCTGCATGTCGGTCACGCCCGCTTCGTCAGCGCCGACGCCGTCGAGGTCAACGGCACTCGACTGCGGTTCAAGAAGGCACTGATCGCGACCGGCTCGCACCCCCCTGCTGCCTGACATCGAGGGCCTGGCCGCCGCCGGCTTCCTGACCAGCGAGACCGTGTTCGAATTGGAGGCGCTGCCGCCCAGCCTGCTGGTCATTGGCGGGGGGCCGCTCGGCTGTGAACTGGCCCAGGCCTTTGCGCGTCTCGGCAGCCGAACCCTCATCTGTCATAGCGAACCGCTGTTCCTGCCCAAGGAAGAGCGTGACGCGGCGCAGATGGTGTCCGACGCCCTGGCGCGTGATGGTGTGGAGATCCACTTGAACTGTACGGTCGTCGCCGTTCGCCTGGACGGTGGTCGCAAGCGCATCACGATGGTCACCGACGGCAACGCGTCGACGACGGTGGTCGACGCGATCCTGACCGGCATCGGACGCATGCCGGCCGTGCAGGGGCTGGACCTGGAACACGCCGGTGTGGCCTACGACGAAGCCGCAGGCATCCAGGTCGACGACTTTCTGCGCACCAGCAACCCGCGAATCTTCGCCGCCGGCGACGTCTGCCTGGAGCACCCGTTCGTCAACACGGCCGAGGCCTCCGCCCGCATCGTGGTCAGCAATGCGCTGTTAGGTGGTCGCCTGCGCTTGAGCGCGCTGACCGTACCCTGGTGTACCTACACCGACCCACAGGTGGCTCACGTGGGCCTCTATGTGCGACAGGCGCGCGCGCAACACATTGCAGTGAAAACCTATACGGTGCCGATGCATGAGGTGATTCGGGCGATCGTCGATGGCGAAGAGGAGGGCTTCGTGAAGATCCACGTCCGGGAGGGCACGGACCACATCCTGGGTGCCACCATCGTCGGGCGCACTGCCTGCGAGCTGATCAATAACATCTCGCTGGCAATGGTGGCAGGGCTGGGCCTGCGCCGCCTGGCCGAGGTGATCCACGCCTACCCCACGCAGGGCGAGGCGGTCCGCCAGGCCGCGCAGGCCTGCGCGCGGTCGCTGGCCCCGCTGGCGCTGGTGAAAAACAAGGCAACCCGATGAGCATCGCTGTCACTCAATTCCGGGTCCGAACCGCTGGCCGCCGCCGGTACTCGCCCGGCCCGATGTTGGGTCTTGAGGATACCGTGGGCCGCGCCTATGCTCCCACATGCCACCGCGACGAAGCGCTCAGGGGTACCACATGGTTTTTGATCCGGTCCTGCTCTCACGCGTGCAATTCGCCTTTCTCGTCAGCTACCACATCGTCTTCCCAGCCTTCACCATCGGTCTGGCGGCGTGGCTTGCAACCATCGAAGGGGCGCACTTGGCCACCGGGGACCCGCGCTACCGACGGGTCTTCGATTTCTGGCTGAAGGTCTTTTCCCTCTCCTTTGGCATGGGAGTGGTGACCGGCATCGTCATGGCCTTCCAGTTCGGTACCAACTGGGGGGTACTTTCCACCCGGATGGGCGCGATCCAGGGGCCACTGCTGGGCTACGAGGCCTTCACCGCCTTCCTGTTGGAAGCCAGCTTTTTCGGCGTCATGCTGCTGGGGCGGGAGCGCGTCTCGCCGCGTTTCTATTTCTTCGCCTGCAGCATGGTCGCCGTCGGGACCCTGTTCTCGTCCTTCTGGATCCTCGCCAACAACACCTGGATGCAGGTGCCACTGGGCTACTCCATGGTCGCGGGCAAGATCATCCCGGCCGACTGGTGGACCATCACCACCGGGCCCATGATGCGGGTGCGCTGGCCGCACATGGTGTTGGGGGCCTTTCTGACCACCGGGATGAGCGTGATCGCGACCGGGGCCTGGTACCTGCTGCGCGGCGTGCATCGCGCCGAGGGGCGGCTGATGCTGCACTGGGGGCTCGGGCTGGTCGCGGTGCTGATCCCGCTCCAGCTTTATGTCGGGCACCTCACGGGGCTCGCCGTGCATGCGCACCAGCCGGAGAAATTCGCGGCCATCGAGGCGCGTTGGCAGACGCAGCAGCCGGCCAGTGAGGTGCTGTTCGCCATCCCGGACGAGGCGCGTGAGCGCAATCGTTACGCGCTCGCGATCCCGCGGCTGGGCAGCTACATCGGGACCGGGACCTGGGACTCACGCGAGATCGGCCTGACCAGCATCGCAGCCGCGGACCGGCCACCGGTCGCCATCCCCTTTTTCACCTTCCGTCTCATGGTCGGGATGGGGCTCGTGATACTGGCCGTGGCCTGGTGGGGGAATTGGTTGCGCTGGCGCGGCCGACTGGAGACGACGCGGTGGTTCCTGTGGTGCGCCCTGCTGGCCTTTCCGAGCGGTTTCCTCGCGGTGCTCGCCGGCTGGTTCACGGCCGAGGTGGGGCGTCAGCCCTGGGTCGTGTATCACCTGCTGCGCACGGCGGACGCGGTGACGCCCGCGCTCACTGGCGGTATGGTCCTGTCCTCGCTGCTCATCTATCTGGCCGTTTACAGCGTGCTCGGCGCCTTTGGCGTGCGCTATATCTACCAGGTATTGCGTGTCGGACCAACGGGTGAGGACGGTGGCCCCCCCGGTACCAAGGCCGGCCGGCCCCTGGCCTTGGCCCCCGAGATCGAAGCGATCCGCCGATCGGATGCGCCGGGATGACGGCCATGGAAGCAACACCCCTGGCACTCTTCTGGGCCGGCGTCATCGCCGGCGCCATCCTGCTCTATGTGGTCCTGGACGGCTTCGATCTCGGGGTCGGCGTGCTCTTTGGGACCACGCGGGAGGCGGCGCACCGCACGGCCATGATGCACGTCATTGCCCCGTACTGGGACGGCAACGAGACCTGGCTGATCGTGGTCGGCGCCGGGCTCTATGCCGCCTTCCCGAGTGTCTACACGGTCTTCCTCGGGGCGTTCTACTTCCCGGTCCTGCTGCTCCTGCTGGGCCTGATCTTTCGCGGTGTGGCCTTCGAGTTCCGTGAGCGGGCAAACCGCACGCGCCCCCTGTGGGACTGGGGCTTTTGTCTCGGCTCCACGGTGGTCGCCTTCGTGCAGGGCGCCGCGCTCGGGGCCATGATGCGGGGCATCCCGGTCGCCGATGGCCAGTTCACCGGCGGGCCCTTTGACTGGCTGGCCCCTTTCCCGCTCCTGACCGGGCTGGGGTTGGTGCTGGGCTATGCCCTGCTCGGGGCCGGCTGGGTGGTCCTCAAGGCCGAGGGCGAACTGCGCGATTGGGCCTATCGGCGCATCCCCTGGCTGGTCGGCGCCGTGCTGGCGGTACTGGTCCTGGCCTTCACCCTCACCGTCAACAGCGGCGAGGTTCCACGCGGCAATCTTCAGCACAGGCCCGGGGGGCTCGCCTTCCCGGTACTTGGTCTGCTCGCCCTGGCCGGCACCCTGTACGGTGCGCAGCGGCGGCGCGACGGGTTGCCGTTTGCGCTGACCGTGCTCTTCTTCCTGGCCGCCTACGTGACACTCGGGGTCATGTTCTGGCCCTACATGGTCCCCTATAGCATCACCGTCGCCAGTGCCGCGGCCCCGGAGCCGTCACTGAGCTTCCTCTTCTACGGGGCCGGGATCGTCGCCCTACCCGTGATGCTGATCTATACCATCGTCGTCTACTGGGTGTTCCGCGGCAAGGCACGCCAGGGCAATGGCAACTGATTAACCAGCGCTGATCTGCGTGGTTTCCCCGAGCGAATCCTGAACGACTTCCTGAGTGATCGCCGTTTCTTGCTCGGTTCGAGTCTCCACCAGCAGCACGACCTGGCCACTGCCTAGCGCATCGCGGATCAGGTCTGCAAAGTGCCTGTACTACTGCTAAGTAAGCGAGCCAACCATGAGCAAGCTGACGACCCAAGACGGGACGGTGCTGTATTACAAAGAGTGGGGCAGCGGACCGCCGGTGGTCTTCAGCCACGGTTGGCCGCTGAATGCGGATAGCTGGGAGGCGCAGATGCTATTCCTGGCCAGCGCCGGCTATCGCTGCGTTGCCCATGACCGCCGCGGCCACGGCCGCTCGAATCAGCCCTGGAGCGGCAACGACATGGACACCTATGCCGATGACCTCGCGGAACTGATCGAAACGCTCGACCTGACGGGCGCCGTCTTGGTCGGCTTCTCAGCGGGGGGCGGGGAAGTTGCCCGCTATATCGGCCGCCACGGGACGCGCCGCGTGGCCAAAGCCGCCCTCATCTCCGCCGTCCCGCCGCTGATGCTGAAAACGGCCGACAACCCAGGCGGCTTGCCGCTCGAGACGTTCGACGCGATTCGTCACGGCGCGCTGCGCGACCGCTCGCAGCTCTACAAGGATCTCGCGGCCGGACCGTTCTTCGGTGCCAACCGGCCGGGCTCCAAGGTGTCGCAGGGCATGATTGACGCGTTCTGGCTCCAGGGTATGCAGGCCGGTCACCGCAATACCTTCGAGTGCATCAAGGCCTTCTCCGAGACGGACTTCACGCAAGACCTCAAGCAGTTCGACGTGCCCACGCTGATCCTTCACGGCGACGACGACCAGATCGTGCCAATCGGCGCCGCGGCGCTGCGCTCAGCGAAGCTGGTCCCGCACGCGACCCTGAAAATCTACCCGAGGGCACCCCATGGCCTGGCATACACCCACCAAGATCAGCTGAATGCGGATCTCCTGGAATTCCTCAAGACCTGAAACCGTCCACTGGAGCATCGACAATGAAGGGATATCTGCAAGACATCGAAGGCGTGGCCGTTGAGAATGACAACTTTCGCCGGGTAGTCTACACGGCTAAGCACTGTCAACTCGTGGTGATGGCACTCAAACCCAAGGAGGACATCGGGATGGAAGTCCACCAGCTCGATCAATTCTTTCGGGTGGAGCAAGGCACCGGCGAGGCCGTTCTCGATGGCGTTCACACGGCGATCCGCGCGGGCTTCGCCGTGCTCGTTCCGGCCGGAACCAAGCACAACATCATCAACAGCGGGAGCGAGCCACTAAAGCTCTATACGCTCTACTCACCGCCCAATCACCGCGACGGCGTGGTCCACCAGACCCGCGCCGATGCGCAGACCGACAAGGAACACTTCGACGGTAAGACGACGGAATAACTCACACGATCACCGTACAGTTGCGCCACTCCTGGCGGCAATGCCGGCAAGCGCAATCGACCAACAATTTATTGGGAGAATACCATGAGTATCGGAACCATCCTGTTGGTCGTGCTTATCCTGATCCTGGTCGGCGCACTTCCGACCTGGCCGGATAGCAAGAGCTGGGGCTATTACCCCAGTGGTGGGGTAGGTCTGGTGGTGCTCGTGCTACTCCTTCTGCTGTTGCTCGGACGGATATGAGCGATTGTCCGCGCGCACTGGTCCGAGTGCGGCGAGCACGTACCGGCGTGCCGTTGCTTGGCATGGCCGCGTTGGCACTCGCCAGCTGCGGTGACACGGCCACGCTGGCCGTCTCGGCCGGCACCGGGGCAACGCCGACGCTGCCGCCACCACAAACAACGTTGATTCCGACCGTCAACATCGCACCCGCCAAGGGCTGGCCGCTCGCTACGATGCCGCTGGCGGCGCCCGGTACGCGGGTCGCCGCCTTCGCCAAGGGTCTGGATCATCCGCCCTGGCTCTATGTACTGCCCAATGGTGATGTGCTGATCGCTGAGAGCAATGCCCCGCCGCGGCCGCAAGACGGCAAGGGCGTCAAGGGTTGGGTCATGGGCCTGGTGATGAAGCGGGCGGGGGCCGGCGTGCCCAGTGCCAACCGCATCACGCTGCTGCGCGACACGGATGGCGATGGGGTTGCTGATCAGCGCTCGGCGTTTCTGCAAGGGCTGAATTCGCCGTTTGGCATGGCACAGGTGGAGCGCACCTTGTACGTGGCCAACACGGATGCGGTGTTGGGATTTTCTTACGTCAACGGTGACACGCATATCACAGCACCGGGGACCCAATTGGTCGCGCTGCCGGCCGGTGCGATCAATCGCCACTGGACCAAGAACCTGATCGCGAGCCCGGACGGCGCCAAGCTCTACGTGACCGTGGGCTCGAACAGCAATGTGGCCGAAAATGGCATGGCCGCGGAGGCGGGCCGGGCGGGCATCTGGGAGGTGGACATCAAGACCGGTGCGCACCGCATCTTTGCGTCCGGCCTGCGCAATCCCAACGGGCTGGCCTGGGAGCACCACAGCGGCGCCCTGTGGACCGTCGTGAACGAACGCGACGAGATCGGCAGTGACCTTGTTCCCGACTACCTGACCGCGGTGCGTGACGGCGCCTTCTATGGCTGGCCTTACAGCTACTATGGTCAGCATGTCGATACGCGGGTGACGCCGCAACAGCCCGAGTTGGTGGCCCGCGCACGGGTACCGGACTATGCCTTGGGGCCGCATACGGCCTCGCTCGGCTTAGCCTCATCCGCCGGCACCGCGTTGCCTGCACCCTTCACCAGCGGCATGTTCATCGGCCAGCATGGCTCCTGGAATCGTCGACCGCACAGTGGTTATAAGGTTATCTTTGTGCCCTTTGATCGCGGCAAGCCGTCCGGCGTGCCCATCGATGTGCTCACCGGTTTCCTCAGTGCTGACGGCAACGCGTTCGGCCGGCCGGTCGGTGTGGTGCTTGACCCTCAGGGGGCGCTACTCGTGGCCGACGATGGGGGTGTAAGCCCAAACCCCAGAAAATTCCGGTGGCCCAAATCGAGCCCTGCCATACGCCCATCCAGGTCAATGACCCGTCGTCGACATCGGCTTGCATAGCCGCCTTGATGGGACACTGGTCGCGTCGGTCGGTGCT
>CAILVI010000484.1 GCA_903837595.1 uncultured Thiodictyon sp. | reverse complement strand
AGCACCGACCGACGCGACCAGTGTCCCATCAAGGCGGCTATGCAAGCCGATGTCGACGACGGGTCATTGACCTGGATGGGCGTATGGCAGGGCTCGATTTGGGCCACCGGAATTTTCTGGGGTTTGGGCTTACACCCCCATGAAGAGGAATATTTCGTCCCGGAGATCCTCATCGCCGCGGACGCGATGTACGCGGGCCTGGACATCCTGCGGCCGTTCATCAAGAACCACGACGCGGGTCCGGTGCGCCGGGTGGTGATCGGCGTGGTCCAGGGCGACACCCATGATATCGGCAAGAACCTGGTGCGCATCATGCTCGAGGCCGCCGGCTTCGAGGTGCACGACCTCGGGCGCGATGTGCCGGCCGCGCGCTTCGTCGACCGGGCGATCGAGGTCGAGGCCGACATCATTGCGTTGTCCACCCTGATGACGACGACCATGGAGCAGATGGCCGAGGTGATCCGTATTCTTGACGCGCGCAAGGTCCGCAGTCGCTTCAAGGTGATCGTCGGCGGCTCCCCGCTGTCGCAGAAGTTCTCCGACCGCATCGGCGCTGACGGCTACGCGCCCAAGGCGGCGGCGGCCGTACAACTGGCCAAGCGGCTGATCGGACTGGAGTTGGCAGCATGAGTGCACACCAGATCAAGAACCTGCGGCCGGACGAGCTGACCTCGCTGGAGCGTATCGGGCTGGCCCTGCAATATCAGAAACCGGACCGGGTGCCGGCCGCGCCGCTGGTGTGCGGTGCCTCCTGCCGCGTGCTCGGCATCTCCTATGACCGCTGGTCGCAGGACCCACAGGCTGCCACCGCGAGCCTGCTGGCCGCCCAGGAGTTGATCGGCTTCGACGGTTTCCTGACCCTGGTCGACCTGTCGGTCGAGGCGGAGGACTTCGGGCAGGAGGTCATCTTCCCGGAGCGCAGCACGGCCCTGCCCAATTTTGACAACCCCTTTATCCGGAATGCGGATGAGTACGCCAAGGTCAAGACCATCGATCCCCGCCAGGCGCGCCGCATGCGCATGGTGACTGAGGTGGTGCGGGGGCTGGTCGCCGCGCGCGGCCAGGATCTCGCGGTGATGGGCTTCGTCTATGGACCGCTCGGGGTGCTGTCGCAGATCCGCGGTCATGCGGAGCTCTTCAAGGACATCATCCGCCACCCGGACCGGGTGCTGGAGGCGGTGGAGACCATCAATGGGGTGCTGATCGAATACGCCTTGGAGCAGGTCCGGGCCGGCGCCCATGCCATCGTACTCGACCCGCTCTATTCCTCGGCCAGCATTCTGCGCAAAGAGACCTGGGTCCGATTCGAGGGTGTCTTTATGACGACCCTGGCCAATGCGATCCGCGACGCGGGTGGTACCGTGGTGGTGCACAACTGCGGCGGCGGTGTCTATTTCGACGCGGTCATGGAGCTGATCAATCCGGTGGCGATTTCGCACGCCTATCCGGCCCACGGCTCGCCGGACTGGGAGGATCATGCCGCCAAGTGGTCGCGCAAGGTGGTCAGTATCGGGGTGGCGGACCCGGCGAAGCTCGGTCATGAGTTCAACCAGGACGAGGTGTTGGAGGATTGCCGCCGACAGATCGAGACCTTCAGCGTGGCGGATGGCGGTTTCATCCTGTCCAGCGGCTGTGAGTTTCCGCCCAATGGCAACCTGCTGAGTGCGGCGACCATGGTGAAGGCCGCCCGGCTCTTTGGTCAGTACCGATGAACGCCCGCAGCGGACCCGCGGTGCTGGACCGGCGCACCCGCCTGCTGCGTGCCCTCACCCGGGCCACGGTCGATCGCGCACCGGTCATCTGCACCGGCGGCAACATGAGCGCGGCCCCGGCCGCGGTCGTGCGTCTGTCCGGATTTTCCTTGCCGCAGGCGCACACCGACCCGTTGGCGATGGCGGGGCTCGCGCTCGCCGCCGCCCGTCTGACCGGTTTCGAGTCGGTGGGCGTGCCGCTGTGCACCACGGTCGAGGCCGAGGTGTTTGGCGCGCCCGTGCTGCTGGGTGATGAGGTCACCGAGGCACGGGTGACGAAGGAGCCCTCTCCCGATTGCGACGCGGTGCCGCGCCTTGCGGTTGCGGAGCGCCTGCGGTTGGGCCGGGTGCAGACCAGCGTCGCGGCGGTGCGCGAACTGGCGCGGACCGCCGGGGACCTGCCCATCATCGCCAATCTCATCGGCCCGGTCAGCGTGGCGGCGTCGGTGGTCGAGCCGCTGGCCTTCTATCGCGAACTGATCCAGAACCCCTTGGCGGCGCAGGACCTGGTGGCACACATCAATGAGTTTCTGATCGCCTGGGCGGGCGAGTTGGTGGCGGCCGGGGCCGATGCCGTCGCCATCCACGAGGACTCGGCGACCCCGGCGCTGATCGGTCCGCGGGTGTTCGAGCGCATCACGCTGCCCGCGCTCGAGACCCTGATCACCGCCATCCAGGGGTGCGGCGCCCCGGTGCTGCTGCACATGTGCGGTGCCCTGGGCCGCGCCGAGGGACTCGTTGCGCGCCTGCGCTGCAAGCCCTTCATCCCGGACGCCTCCCTTGGTGTCGCCGAGCTGCGTGAACGCCTGCCGCACCTGGCGATCGTCGGCAACTTAAGTACCTTCCTGCTGCACCTGGGCGAGCGTGAGCAGATTGCCGATATCGCCGCCCGCCTGATCCGCGACGGGGTGGATTGCCTGGCGCCGACCTGCGGCATGTCGAGCCTCACGCCGCTGGCCAACATCCGCGCCATGACCGGCGCCGTCACCGGTGCCCACACCGGCGCCGTGAGCCGGCCTGGGCCAGCGATTCAGGAGTGTTTTCGATGAGCACGATGGCACCGCGCGAGCGCCTGGAGCGTGTCCTCTCCGGCCGGTCGGTCGACCGCCCGCCCGTGATCTGCCCCGGCGGCATGATGAATGCCGCCGTCGTCGAGGCCATGGACGATCAGGCCACCGCGCTCCCGGCCGCCCACGCCAGCCCCGTGGCCATGGCCGCCCTGGCGGAACGGGTGCAGGCACTGACCGGCTTCGAGAACCTCGGGGTACCCTTCTGCATGACGGTCGAGCCCGAGGTGTTCGGCAGCGCAATCGACATGGGCACCCGCTCCTGTGAACCGAAGATCGCGCAGGAGGCCTTCGCCTCCTGTACCCAGGTGCAATTCGGCGATCCCCGGCGGTTGGTGCAGCAGGGGCGGCTCGGGACCGTGATCGAGGCCGCCCATCATCTGAGGCGGCGCAATGCGGACGTGCCGGTGGTGGCCAGTATCTCCGGCCCCATCAGCACGGCGGCCTCGGTGGTCTCGCCGCTCGCCTTCATGAAGGAGCTGCGCACCAACCCGCAGGCCGCACACCAAGTGCTCGACTATGTCACGCGGCTGCTCATCGAGTATGCGCGCGAGGTGGCGGCCAACGGCGCCGACGTGATCACCATCGGCGACCCGACGGCGACCAGCGAGATCCTGGGTCCGATCGCCTTCCGCAACTATGCGGTGCGCTACCTGAACCAACTCTGCGACGCGATCCACGCGAGCGGCACGCCTGTGATCATACACATCTGCGGCAACATGACCCGCAGCCGCGAGCAGTTGGCCGAACTGCACGCCGACGCCATCAGTACCGATGCCATGATCGACCTGCGTGCGCTCAAGGCCGACTTCCCGGGGCTCACCACCATGGGCAATCTGAGCACCTCGCTCCTGGAGTTCGGCGACAGCGACAAGGTGTCGCGCAACACGGCCCGGCTGCTGCGCGACGGGATCGACATCATCTCTCCGGCCTGCGGCCTGAGCACCTCGACCTCGCTTGAGAACATCCGCGCCCTGACGGGGACGGTCCAGCACGCGGGGCAGGTCTGATGGCGCTCGTCGAATTCAGACCGCTCGGCGTCAGTGTGGACGTGCCGCACGGCAGTTCACTGCTGGATGCGGCGCGCCGCGCCCGGGTGCGACTGGAGGCACCCTGTAATGGCGGCGGCACCTGCGGTAAGTGCCGGGTCCGCCTCGATCCGGCGTCGCGCCCGCAGGCACGGATCATCGGCCGGCACGAACTGAGCGCGGCGGACCTGGAGTCCGGCTGGATCCTGCTGTGCAGCACCCTGGTGGAGGGCGATCTGGCCGTCGACCTGCCGGGTAGCAGCGAGCGCGGGCTGCGTATCCTGGAGGATGGCCGCAGCGCCGAACTGCCGCTCGCCCCCTGGGTAACCAAGCGGTACGACCCGGCGCGCCACCGCACCGAGTTGAGCGCCGGTGAGCGCCTGCTGGGCAGCGAGGACGGCGACACCGCGGCCCGCACCTGGGGGGTGGCGGTGGACATCGGCACCACGACGCTCGTGGTGTCGCTGATCGATCTGTGCACCGGCTCGGCGACCGGCTCCGCCTCGGCGCTCAATCCGCAGGCCGTGCACGCGCAGGATGTGCTCTCCCGCGTCCATCTGGGCTCGACTGAGGCCGGCCTTGAGACCCTGCACGGCGAACTGATGGGTGAGATCGACCGCCTGATCGGCGTGCTGGCCGGCGAGGCGCGGGTGCCGCGGCGCCGCATCTATGAGGTGGTGGTGGCCGGTAATACCTGCATGCTCCACCTGGCCGCACGGGTGAATCCAGAACCGCTCGGTCGCTATCCCTATACGCCGACCCTCAGCGGCGACGATTACCGGCCCGCCGCCGCGTTGGGCCTGTCGGTGTCGCGCCATGGCCAGGTCTATTTCCCGCCGGTCGTTTCCGGCTTTGTCGGCGCCGATATCAGCGCCGGCATCCTCTCGACCGGGCTCGCCGCGACCCCAGGCCTGACGCTGTTCGTCGACATCGGGACCAATGGCGAGATGGTCCTGGCGCGCGACGGGGTGTTGCAGGCGACCTCCACCGCGGCCGGTCCGGCCTTCGAGGGCATGAATATCGCCTGCGGGATGCGTGCCGCCCGCGGCGCCATTGAGCGCTGCGCCATCGTCGACGGCGAGCTTCAGCTGGAAACGATCGAGGACGCGCAAGCGGTCGGCCTGTGCGGCAGCGGCCTGCTGGACGCGGTGGCGGCGCTGGTTACCGCGGGCGTGATCGAGGGCTCCGGGCGCTTCACCCGCAACCTGGCGTTACTGCCGCCGGGACTGAGTGAACGGCTCAGTCGCCGTGACGACAAGCCCGTGTTTGCGCTGACGGATCAGGTGTACCTGACGCAACGCGACATCCGCCAGGTCCAGTTGGCCAAGGCGGCGGTGCGGGCCGGGATCGACACCCTGCTCAAGCGCAACGGGGTCGACGCCGCCGCGGTGGATCGCGCACTGATCGCCGGTTCATTCGGCTACCACCTGACCACCCGCAGCCTGGTCGACATCGGGCTCTTCCCGGCCGCGTTCGATGGCAAGGTGGAATACGTCGGCAACACCGCCCGCACCGGCGCCGAGACGCTGCTGACCAACGGCGCCGCGCGTGCCAGCCTGGCCGAACAGGTCGCGCGCGTCGAGTCGGTCGAGTTGGCCAATGATCCGCAGTTCAGTGACGGGTTCATCGCGGCCATGGCCTTTCCCCCACTGCGCCGGGACGCTGGTGGCCTCTCGTGACACCGCTGCGGAGACTGGGCCAGTATTCGCAGACACCAAACCCCGCCGCGCCTGGGAGCGCCGACATTCTGTCGGCCAACCGCCCCAGGCGGTTCGCGATTAATCGCAAAGCGTCGTT
>CAILVI010000483.1 GCA_903837595.1 uncultured Thiodictyon sp. | reverse complement strand
TTGGGGATGAGGAAGGCGACATCGGGGCGGGCAGCGATCCGGTCGAACCATGCCTGGTCATACTCGCGGCTGCCCGCGGGCTGAACCTCCCGGTTCGCGGGGGACTGGACCAGCCGCTGGGCCAGGGTATCGACCAGCCCGAACTTGAGCCCGAACAGGATCAGGAGCGGGGCCAGCACCGCCATCAGGGCGAGCACGAAGCACAGCGAGATCCGCCGCTCGTGGGCGAAGTCCCGGTAGGCCAGGCGCAGGATCTCAGGGGTGGCGCGCATGACCACCTCGCACGACATTGCCAGCCACGGTCGCTCCAATAGTCAAAGTGGAAACCCGCGCCCTCCGCGGGGCGGCCGCCCGCCCGTGCGCGGGAGTATACAACTGGACTCATTGCTCGGGACGACCGCAACCCTGGCTTCCGTTCATGGGTCAATCGGAGGAACCTTGGCTATGAATCATCGACGCGAACCGTTGCTCAGACACAGCAATTCTAAATTTGCCCCCGCGCGCCCGAACGACGCCTGGGCGGTGGCCGGGCCGGCTCAAGGGCGTCGAGCATGAAGTCGAACAGGTGCTCCCATGAGTCGAACGGGAGGTACTGTGTGACTGCGCGCAGATGTTCAAAGAAGGTGCGGCGCGACGGCAGGTGCGAGCGTAACTGCTGATAGCGCTGGTCGAGCAAGTCGAGCACGCTATGGGCCAGCAAGGCCAAGAGTGTCAGGCTCGCCAGCACCGCGGCAAGATGCTGTTTGCCGTGGCCGTAATTGTGTTCGAAATGGTACCCCTTGGTCTTGAGCGTATTGTTGTTCTCGTTCTCGATCTTCCAGCGGCTGCGCCCGGCGGCGACGAGTGCGACGACGTTGTGCTGGTCGACGGGGACCGAGCTGGCCCAGGCGTTGCGGTAGAGCACCTGGCCCTCAGCCGTGGTGGTGGTGAGTTCGCACCAGCCGACGGACAAGGCATTGTTGCCGTCGCGCAGCGGCAAGTCGTTGAGCCACCGATAGGTATCGGTGAGGCGTTGGGTGCCGGTCCAGCGCTGTTGGACCAGCGTGGGCACCTCCCCGGTGCGCTCGAAGTCCGCCACCCACTCGTAGAGCAGGGGATGGGACGGGGGCAGGCACACGAACAGAAACGCCGCGCCCTGCGCGAGCACCTGCTGACAGAACGGTTGATGGCAGTAGAGATCATCGCCCAGCAGGGTGGGCTGCCAGGCGGCGATGCGGGCGCCCCAGTGCTGCAGCCAGCGCGTGCTGGCATTGATCTCGCAGTCCTGCTTGGCGGCCCCGTCTTGTGGTTGAATAAATTCCGGCGGCAACGGCAACACCGTGTGCTGGCCCGGGGCAACGATCACGGGCGTCACGGCGACGTGGTAGTGCTGGGTCTTCCCGTTGGCGTGTGTACGCGTCGAGCACTGCGCACAGTGGATCGACTCCGAGCAGTGATATTCGGTACCGTCGAGCGCGATCAGTATACGCCCATCGGCGCCACGGTAGGGTTCCAGCGCCCCGTGCTGGTGCATCTCCTCGACGAGGTCGATGAACACCGGGGCCAGATAATCCGGCGCGATCGGATCGAGCAGGTTGCCGATCTGCTGGGTGCTGGGAATCTCATGCACCCCAAACAACAAGCTGGCGTTGTTGCACCCGCGCGCCTTTTGCATCCGTCGTTGGTAGTCCAGAAACGACGGGCTCTGCATGAAAAGCATCGAGAAAGCGCTCAGACTGGCGTCGCCGATCACGTAACGTTGGTTGTTGCCGCCCTTGCGGCGATCGGGCAGCCCCCACAATGCTTCGCGAATCCGCGCCACCACGGTTGTCACCGAGAAGGCGCTGGGCGGCGGCGCCGGCGTAACGGGTTTGAGGACCATCGGACTCTCCACGTGTGCTCTGAAGAGTCCTTCATAGCATAATGGTCTTAAATTTAGAACTGCTGTCCGAACCCCGGATTAGATGCAAAAGCTACGCCCATGTGCACCGCGTTCCTTGTCAGCATGTTAGGAATGGCCGCGGGATTGCATGCACTGCGCGATGAAGGGGGCGTACCCATCAGGCATATCGGGCACCCGGGTCGGCTTGGCGCTGGCAGTCATGATGGCCATGGCGCTGGGACACGTCAAAGAAGGTCGCATCGGGCAGATGCGTTCGCTGGTCCAGCCCATCCCGGCCACCGGCTAACCCCCCCTCACCGCCGCTTCCGGTCAGGCCGCTGGCGCGTCGCCTGCGGGCGCG
>CAILVI010000482.1 GCA_903837595.1 uncultured Thiodictyon sp. | reverse complement strand
TGTTGGGGTTCGTTCCTGACACTGGTGGCGAATTCTCCGGCCCCCTCAGGCAGCCTGCTGCAACCTGGCAAAGCGCGAGCGTCTGGTCGGCGCCACGGGCGTTCCGTCCAGCCATTCGCAGACCCGTACCAGATCGAGCGCGACGGCGGTGGCGATGTGTTGCAGGCGTGTCTTGGCCAGGCCAATGTAGCGGCAGGTGCGCAGACCGCTGCGGCGAATGGCCTGCGCATGAGTGCTCTCGACGCCCGCGCGGGCCGCATACTCTTGCTCGAAGGTCTCGGAGGTTTGCGTCAGGCGCGCCTCGCGCAGCGCTTCGTGGCACTCGCGCGACTGCAAGAGCACGATGCGCGCGCTGGTTTTGGATTTGGTGCAATCCGCACGATGCGGGCACGAGCGGCAATCGCGGGCGGAGAAACGCACTTGCGTCTCAATGCCGGGGACCCCGGTTTTCGGCTTCCAGGTCTGGCTGAGACAGCCGGCGGGACAGGTCGCCCGTTGTGCCTCCCAATCGATGAGGAAATGCGCTTTGTCGAACCCCTTGCCGGCGCGCGCCTGCCAGCTGGTATCCTCGCCCAGCGGGCCGATCACGCACACGCCGTCGCGCTGTTGACTGTCAAGGACCACCTGCGGAGAGGTATAGCCTTTATCGACTAAGTGCTTGGCGGGCAGCAGATCGGCGCGCGCAAGTGCGCGATGCACGTCCGGCAGCGCTTTGACGTCGGGAACCGTCGCGGCGGTGGTCTCGACGTGGGTAATCACGCGCGGCGCGTCGCTCTCGCAGGTCTCGCTCAGGTGGACTTTATAGCCGACCCAATCGACGCTGCGTTTGGTGCTGTAGCGCGCTTCGGGGTCGTAGGGCGATTCGATGCGCTGCACCAACGCGGACAGCTCATCGCCCGAGCGCCACGCCAGAGCGTCCTCGTCGCGGCGGTATTGCTGCTCCCAGACTTGGCGCAGCGTGCCCACCTCGGGGAGCGCCGCGAGCCGCGCGCCCGCGGGTGCGGCGGCGATCGCGTCCAAGAGGGTTTGCCCGTCGGCGCCGATCTCGGCGGCCAAGCGCTCGCGCTCGCTCTTGGCGGCGGGCAGACGGAAGTTTTCGACCCGTCGGGCATAGCGTTCGTACCAGCTCGGCGGGGCGAGCGCAGCCAGCCAGTCGGGCGCCGCATCCGCCACGGCGTTCAACGCCGTGCGCAGCGTCTCGCCGACCCGTTCCAGGCGGTTGAGGGTGCGCACCGCAGCCAGAATATGAGTGGAATCGGTGCGTTGCCGACCGCGCGCCTGGAGCAGGTGCATCTCCCGCAGGCGCGCCAGCAGCGTATCGAGCAGCCGCCTTTCGGCCTCGCCCCCCGTCAGGCGCGCGCGAAACTCGCTCAACACGGTGTGATCGAACCCAGGGTCACTCAGCTCCAGCCCGAGCAGGTATTTCCAGTCCACGCGGCCCCGCACGGCGTCGGCCGCCGCGCGGTCGGACAAATTCTCAACGAATTGCAGGATCGTCACCCACGCCAGGCGGGCGGGCGACGCGGCCGGCTGACCGCAGCGCGGAAACAGGTCGGCAAAATCCGCGTCCTGGTACAGTCCCCCCAGGGCGTCGGCGATCCTCAAGCACAACGTACCCCGCGGAAAGGCGGCGCACGCCACCCGGCGGGTTTCTTCGGGGATTTCGAACGCGGGGCAAGGTTGGAGCGACACAGAAAGCCTCCGAAACAACAGGGCACAACCGGTCCCTCCAGTGTAGGCGAACGTCGCCGCGTTGTCGGCTCGGCATCCGCCTCGCCCGGCTGCGGAATTCGCCACCAGTGTCAGGAACGAACCCGAACATTTCAGCGCCTTGCATGCGGTTGCTGAGGTGCTGCGCCCCCGGTGTCGAGGCTTTGATCACCATTCAGGCCACCAGCCTCGCGTCAACCCGTCGCGGCCTGGGGGCCGCTCCTACCGCCGTAGGAGCGGCCGCCAGGCCGCGACCAAAGTCACCCGAGCAGTGGCTGCAATCATGGTCAAGGCCAGTGTCGAAAAGGGATGCGCCGACAGCCGGTGACTCTTGATCACTGAAAGGGCGTGCCAGCAAGAGACCGCAGACAACACTGATCCCGCTGCCATGCCCTTTCAGGTCTTGGTGCTGCCCTCCAACCGCGCATGGATCTCCCTGCTCAGACAGGCAAGTGCCGTCTCGCACAGGATCGGCGCCTCGTCCGGGGTGGTGATGAAAAAGACATCGTCCACTTCGGCGCCAACCGTGGCGATCTTGGCATTTTGCAGGCGTACCCCGCAGGTCTCGAAGACCTCACCGACCTCGGCCAGCAGGCCGGGGCGGTCCAGGGTGCTCAGGCGCATCACGGTGCGGCGGTTGGTCTCGTCGACCGAGAAGCTGACGCGGGTCTCGATCGGGAAGTGGCGGTGGCGGCGCGACAGGCGGCGTGCCACCGTGATGCCGTCGCGGGCGTGGGCGCGGAGATCCGCGGTGAGGGTGGTGTGGATTTCGTCCATCCGATCGGAGTCGTTGACCGGGTGGCCGTCCAGGTCCAGTACCTGGTAGGTGTTGACCGCCATGTGGTCGTCGGTGGTCATGACCCGGGCGTCCATGATGCTGAGCGCGAGCTGATCCAGGACCGCGGTGGTGCGGGCGAACAGGTTGGCCCGGTCGGGGGTATAGATGAAGATCTCGGTACCGCCGCGTGCGGTGACCGGGCGGATGACCACCAACGGCAGTTCGCCGGGGTCGGTGTTCAGGATCAGGCGGGTCTGCCAGGCGATCTCGTCGGGCGAGTTGTGCAGGAAGAAGTCCTGGCCGAATCGCAGCCACAGTTGGTCGCACGCCTGGGGGTCGCCGCCGTAGCGTTGGACCAGCCGCTTGGCCTCGGTCTGTTTCTGTTCGATCAGTTCGTGCTGGGCCTGGGGGTGTTCCAGGCCGCGCAGCAGGGCGCGCCGGGTGCTGTGATAGAGTTCGCGCAGCAGGGCGGCGATCCAGCCGTTCCAGCGCTCCGGGTTGGTGGCGCGCGAGTCCGCCACGGTGAGCAGATACAGATAGTCCAGGCGGGTCGGGTCCCCGACCAGTTCACCGAAGGCCTGGATCACCTCCGGGTCGCTGATGTCCTTACGCTGCGCGGTCATGGACATCAGCAGGTGTTTTTCGACCAGCCAGGCGACCAGGCGGCTGTCGAACTCCGAGAGTCCGTGCAGGCGGCAGAAGTCCCAGGCATCGCGGGCGCCCAGTTGGGAGTGATCGCCGCCGCGGCCCTTGGCGACGTCGTGGAAGAGCCCGGCCAGGTACAGGATCTCCATTTTGGGGATGCGCAGCGTCACCGCGCTGCACAGCGGGAACTCCTCGGCGTGCGCGGCGATGGTAAAGCGGCGCAGGTTGCGCAGCAGGGCGAGCGTGTGCTCGTCGACCGTGTAGACGTGGAAGAGATCGTACTGCATGCGCCCGACGATGTTGGCGAAGGCCGGGATGTAGGCGGCCAGCACCCCGTAGCGGTTCATGCGCCGCACGGCGTGGGTGAGGCCGCCGGGTTCGCGCAGGCACTCCATGAACAGGCTGCGGGCGCGGATATCGGCGCGGAAGGCGTCGTCGATGCGGTGGCGGTTCTCGCGGATGGCGCGGATGGTGCTGGCGCGCACCCCGTGCAACTCCGGGTGGGTCTGCAGGATGTGGAAGACCTCCAGCAGCGCGATAGGGTAGCGGCGGAACACGGTCGGTGAGCTGATTTCCAGAAAGCCGCTACGGGTCTGGAAGCGTGAGTTGATCCGCACCGGGGGGCCGATGTCGTCGTGCAGCAGGATGGCCTCGCTGAACAGTTGCAGCAGCATCTCGTTTAGGCGGTTGAGTTCTTGCACGGTGCGATAATACTGCTGCATGAACTGCTCAACGGCGAGGTTGTTGTCGCCGTCGCAGAAGCCGAACCCCTGTGCCAGGGTGCGCTGGTAGTCGAACAGCAGCCGGTCCTCGCACCGTCCGGTGAGGCGGTGCAGCGCGAAGCGGATGCGCCACAGGTGGTTTTGCCCCTCGATCAGGGCCTGGTACTCCGGTTCGGTCAGGAAGCCCTGGGTCACCAATTCGTGCAGGGTGGTGGCGGCAAAGTGCCGCTTGGCCACCCAGCCGATCATCTGGATGTCGCGCAGGCCGCCCGGGTTCTCCTTGATGTTCGGCTCCAGGTTGTAGGCGGTATCGCCATACTTGTGCCAGCGCGCCTGCTGCTCCGCGGCCTTGGCGGTGAAGAAGGCCTGGCTGTCCCAGATCCGGTCCGCGGCGGTGGCCGTGCGCATGCGCTGGAACAGGTCGGCGTCGCCGGCCAACAGCCGCGCCTCCATCAGGTTGGTCATCACGGTGACGTCGGCTTGGGCCTCGCTGACGCAGTCATCCACGCTGCGCACACTGTGCCCGACGTGCAACCCGATGTCCCACAGGAAGGTTACCAACTGCCCCAGGGCCTCCTGAAGCATCGCCTCGGCTGCGGGTTCGGCGAGGATCAGGATGTCCAGGTCGGAGGCCGGTTGCAGTTCCTGCCGGCCGTAGCCGCCGACCGCCGCCAGGGCCACGTCCGCGGCGTCCCCCACATGGTGTTGCCAGACCTCGCGTACGACCCGGTCGGTGATTTGGCTTAAGGTCAACACCAGGGTGGTGACGGGCACCCCAAGGTCGAACTCCTTGAACAGTGCGTCGCGCCCGTCGCGCAGTTGTTGACGATAGACCGGGACCAGGTCGCGCAGGTTGGCGGGGCCCGGGGTCATGGGGCGGGGACCGCGGCGCGCTCGTCCGCGCGCAGGGTCAGTACCTCGTGGCCGTCGGGCGTGACCAGCAGCGTGTGCTCCCACTGGGCCGAGAGGCTGCGGTCTTTGGTGACCACGGTCCAGGCGTCCGGCAGCAGTTTGATGAAGCGCTTGCCGGCGTTGACCATGGGCTCGATCGTGAAGCACATCCCCGGGCGCAGCACCAACCCCTCGCCCGGCTTGCCGTAGTGCAGCACCTGGGGGTCTTCGTGGAACTCGCGCCCGATCCCGTGTCCGCAGTACTCGCGCACCACGGAGTAGCCGTGGGCCTCGACAAACTGCTGGATGGCGTGCCCGATATCGCCCAGGGTGGCACCGGGGCGCACGACCTCAATGCCGCGCCACAGCGCGTCGCGTGTGACCTTCACCAGGCGCTTGGCCAGGATCGAGGGCTCGCCGATGCAGAACATCATACTGGTGTCGCCGTGGTAGCCGTCCTTGATCACAGTGATATCCAGGTTGACGATATCGCCCCTTTTCAGTCGCTTGTTGGCGGGGATGCCGTGGCAGACCACATGGTTCACCGAGGTGCAGATCGACTTGGGGAACCCCCGGTAGTTCAGGGGCGCCGGAATGGCGCCCTGGACCGTGACGATGTGCTCGTGGCAGCGGATGTCCAGTTCCTCCGTGGTGACGTCGGCCTGGACGTAGGGGCTGATCATGTCGAGCACCTCGGCGGCCAGGCGCCCGGCGACGCGCATCCGCTCGATGGCCTCGGGGGTCTTGATTTGCACGCTCATGGGGCCTTTGAATGCGTCCATCGGGTATCCAGATTATTAAGGAAAAAACGGCCGCGATTTGCGCCGTCGTTGCCGGGGCTAAGCGGGCTATGGTATAAAACGCGGCACGCCGTCGCAAACGGGCGCTGCGCGGTCCCGCCGCGGGGCGGGTATGGCCCGTTTGAGATCAGGACCACTGCCGGGCGTGGTGCTCGAGGAGATCAGGGCGGCCGACCTCCCATCCAAGCGAAAAACCGTGGTTTTTCGCTTTATTTTTAGGGGCGGTCGGCAGACTCGATGTCCCCGACTCTGGGGCGTTTTAAGTGGATTAACACGCGGTCGCTGCGGCGGCCGGACATTCAACCGCACACGCGTCGTCACATGTTGCCGGGTGCCCGCCAGGTTCGTCACTGGATTGGGTTGCTGCATGGGACGCGTGGAGGCCCAACCCAACACACCTGAGGAAACGATCGTGAGTCAAGTATCCATGCGTCAGATGCTGGAGGCCGGCGTCCATTTCGGCCACCAGACCCGTTACTGGAACCCTAAGATGGGCCCCTTCATCTTCGGGCATCGCAACAAGATCCACATCATTAACCTGGAAAAGACGGTCCCGCTCTTCCAGGACGCACTGAATTTCATGAGCACCCTGTCGGCCAACGGCGGCAAGATCCTGTTCGTCGGCACCAAGCGGGCGGCGCGCGACGCCATCCGCGAGGAGGCGCTGCGCTGCGGCATGCCGTTCGTGAACCACCGCTGGCTGGGCGGCATGCTCACCAACTTCAAGACCATCCGCCAGTCCATCAAGCGGCTGAAGGACCTGGAGGCCATGTTCGAGAGCGGCGGCATTGAGCGCTTTAACAAGAAAGAGGCCCTGGACCTGTCGCGCGAGCGTGACAAGCTGGAGCTGAGCTTGGGTGGCATCAAGGACATGGATGGCCTGCCGGACGCCATGTTCGTGATCGACGTCGGCCACGAGAAGAACGCGGTGACCGAGGCCAACAAGCTTGGTATCCCGGTGATCGGTGTGGTCGACACGAACAACGACCCCAGCAAGGTCGACTATGTGATCCCGGGCAACGACGACGCCATCCGCGCCGTGCGTCTGTATATCGCGGGCAGTGCCGATTCAGTCCTGGAGGGTCGCGACAGCGCCGCCGGGATGGTGTCGGGCCGTGAGAGCGAGTTCCGCGACGCCGCTCCCGGGCGCGAATAGTCCGGTCGGGCCACACGGGGCGTCCCTGACCCGATTCGGTCGACGGTCGCCCCGTGATCGGTCGGCGGGCGCCCCCGGGGTGCCTCTGTCGAGGTGCCCCCCAGACGCCCCCGGAGTCGCCGAGCGCCCGCGGGCAACATCCCAATTTCGCCGCACCCCGACACCTGAGCGGGGTGCACGAGCAGTACAGAGGATTTGAGGCATGTCGATTACAGCCGCCATCGTTAAAGAACTCCGCGAGCGTACCGGCGCGGGCATGATGGAATGCAAGAAGGCCTTGGTGGAGACGGGCGGAGATATCGAGGCCGCGATCGATGCGATGCGCAAGTCCGGTCAGGCCAAGGCGGCCAAGAAGTCGGGCCGCATCGCCGCTGAAGGTGCGGTGGTCATCGAGCTGGCGGCCGACGGGCAGCGCGGCGTGATGGTCGAGATCAACTGTGAGACCGATTTCGTCGCCAAGGATGCCAATTTCACCGCCTTCGCAGCGGCCGTGGCCAAGACGGCGCTGGCGAGCACCGCGGCCGATGCCGCCGCGCTGCTGGAGCAGCCGCTCGTCGATGAGCCCGGAACCACGGTCAACGCGGCCCGCGAGGCACTGATCACCAAGATCGGCGAAAATGTCCAGGTGCGGCGCCTGGTGCGTTTCGACGGCGTCGAGGGCGCCCTCTTCAGCTACCGTCATGGCGTGCGCATCGGCGTCGTGGTGGAACTGCAGGGTGGCGACGAGGCCCTGGGGCATGATCTGGCCATGCATGTGGCGGCCAGCAACCCCGTGTGTCTGAGTGCCGACGAGGTGCCGCCGGAGCAACTGGAACGCGAGCGCGAGATCTTCCGCGCCCAGGCCCTGGATAGCGGCAAGCCGGCCAACATCGTCGACAAGATGATCGAGGGTCGGATACGCAAGTTCATGGAGGAGGTGACGCTGCTGGGTCAGCCCTTCGTCAAGGATCCCGAGCAGACCGTCGAGAAGCTGCTGAAGCAGGCCGGGGCCAAGGTGCGGCGTTTCGCCCGGGTCGAGGTCGGGGAAGGGCTGGAGAAGCGCAGCGAGAACTTTGCCGAAGAGGTCATGGCCCTGCAGAAGGACTGATTGCCTGGCGGGCGGGGGCACTGTCCGTGCCCCCGGCACCAACGGCCATGCCCCGATTCACCCTGAGTGCTGGGAAGACCTTATGTCCGTTCCGATCTACCGTCGCATCCTTTTGAAGCTCAGTGGCGAGGCGCTCGCGGGCGGCGGTCGCGAGAGCATCGACCCGGATGTGCTCGAAGGCCTGGCCGGTGATGTCCGGGACCTGCTCGGTGAAGGGATTGCGGTCGCCCTGGTCATCGGCGGGGGCAACATCTTCCGCGGTGCGGCGCTGGCCGCACGGGGGATGGACCGGGTCACCGGCGATCATATCGGCATGCTGGCCACCCTGATGAATGCCCTGGCCATGCAGGATCGCCTGGAGGCGCTGGGGGTGTCGACGCGGGTGATGTCGGCGCTGCCGGTCGGTGGCGTGTGTGAAGACTATAATCGCGCGTGTGCACTGCGGCATCTCGTGAAGGGGCGGGTGGTGATCTTCGCCGCCGGGACTGGAAACCCTTTTTTTACGACGGATTCTGCGGCCAGTCTGCGGGCCATCGAGATCGGTGCGGACCTGCTGATCAAGGCGACCAAGGTCGACGGCGTCTATTCCGCCGATCCCCTGTGCGTCCCGGATGCGACCTTTTATTCCCGAATCAGTTACGATCGCGCCTTGCGCGAGGGTTTGCAGGTGATGGACACGACGGCCATCGTGCTGTGTCGGGATCATGGCCTGCCGTTGCGCGTGATGAATATCAACGAGCCGGGGGCCTTGCTGCGCCTGATGCGCGGTGCAGACTTAGGTTCCCTGGTGGCAAGTGGTGATTGAAGATGATCAATGACATCAAGAAGGACGCGGCGACTCGGATGGGCAAGAGCGTGGAAGCCTTGGGCCACGAGCTGGCGAAGATTCGCACCGGGCGCGCCCACCCCTCGCTACTGGATCACGTCATGGTCTCCTACTACGGCTCCGAGATGCCGATTCGGCAGGTGGCGAACGTTACCGCCGAGGATTCGCGCACCCTGGCGGTGATCCCGTGGGAAAAGGGGATGGTGCAGGCGGTCGAGAAGGCGATCATGCAGTCCGACCTCGGGCTCAACCCGAACACGGCCGGTACTGTCATCCGCGTGCCCATGCCCGCGCTCACTGAGGAGCGGCGCCGCGACCTGATCAAGGTAGCACGCCATGAGGCCGAGCAGGCACGCGTCGCGCTACGCAATATCCGCCGCGATGCCAATGCCGAGTTGAAGGATATGGTGAAGGAAAAAATGATCTCCGAGGACGACGAGCGGCGTGGTCAGGAGATCGTGCAGAAACTGACTGATCAGTATGTCAAGGAGGTCGACGACGTGTTGGCCACCAAGGAATCAGACCTGATGTCCATCTGAGGCGTGTTGAGCCGCAGCCGAAACAAGACGACGTGGACACGGTATCCCCCGGCAGCGGGGCTCACGATGCTGAGCGGCGCGTCCCTAAGCACGTCGCCATCATCATGGATGGCAACGGTCGCTGGGCCAAACAGCGCAATCGCGCCCGCACCTGGGGGCACCGCGAGGGTGTCAAGAGTGTGCGTGCGGTGGTGGAGGAGTCGGTGCAGCGCGGGGTCGGGACCCTTACCCTGTTCGCCTTCAGCAGCGAGAATTGGCGACGCCCGCCCTCCGAGGTCAGCGTACTCATGGATCTCTTCATGATCACGCTGCGCGGCGAGGTGCGCCGGCTCGATGAGAATGGCGTGCGGCTGCGTGTGATTGGCGAGCGTACCGCCTTCAGCGAGAAGTTGCAGCGCCGCATTGACGAGGCCGAGGGCCTGACCGCCCATAACACCGCCCTGAATCTCCAGGTGGCGGCCAACTACGGTGGGCGCTGGGACATCACCCAGGCGGTTCGCCGCGTGGTCGCCGACGTGGCGGCCGACCGGCTTGACCCCGCCGCGGTGAATGAACAGGCGATCGCCGCACGCCTGTCTTTCGCCGATCTGCCCGACCCGGACCTTTTGATTCGCACCGGGGGCGAGAAGCGCATCAGTAACTTCATCCTGTGGCAGTCGGCCTACGCCGAGCTGTATTTCACCGAACTCCTGTGGCCGGAATTCAATGCCACTGCCTATGGGCTTGCACTGGACGACTTTGCCCATCGCCAGCGCCGTTTCGGCCTCACCGGGGAGCAGGTCGTGAGCGAGTCTGGAGTGGATCGCCATGAGTGATGCCAAGATCATGACGGCCGGTAGTGCGCTGCGCCAGCGCGTCGTGACGGCCTTCATTCTGGGGCCCTTGGTGATGGGGGCGGTGCTGTGGTTACCCGCCTCGGCATTCGCCGTCTTCATGGCGCTGGTGGTCCTGATCGGCGCCTGGGAGTGGGCTGGGCTCAGCGGGCTCAGTGCCCGGGTGGCGCAGGTGGCGTACGTCATCCTGGTGGCAGTGGGCTTGGCGAGCCTCTGGTTTCTGCCCCCGTGGTGGCGTACTTGGCTGGTTGCTGCGGGCGTCGCCTGGTGGGTCATCCAGACCGTCGCCTTGGTGCGTATCCAGCACATCGAGCCCCGGACTGGGCTGGATGGCGCGGGTGCGGCGACCGGACTCCTGGTGCTCTGCGTTTCCTGGACGGCCCTGATCACATTGCGTGACACCGGGCCCGCGGGGCCGGCCCTGGTGCTGTTCTTGCTACTGCTGATCTGGTTCGCGGACTCGGCGGCTTACTTCGCCGGCCGCCGCTGGGGGCGTTCCAAACTGGCCCCGGGGTTGAGTCCCGGCAAGACCCTTGAGGGGGTCTACGGGGCGCTGGCGGTGGCCGGCATCGGTGGGGTCCTGTTGGGCGCGGTGCTGGCCCCCCGGGTCGGTGGGATCCTGTTGGCGGTTGCTGTGTGTGCGGTCACGGTCGTCATGTCAGTCGTTGGCGACCTCTATGAGAGCCTGCTCAAGCGGCGGCGCGGGGTCAAAGACTCGGGTCAACTGCTTCCCGGGCACGGCGGCTTCCTCGACCGGATCGACAGTCTGACCGCGGCGGCACCCCTGTTTATGCTCGGTATCAAACTTTTCCTACCGGTGGTACATACATGATTGGTGTTGCGATACTCGGTTCCACCGGCTCCATTGGTCTCTCCACGCTCGACGTGCTGGCGCGGCACCCGGAGCGTTTCCGGGTCGTGGCCCTGACCGCGAACAGCAATGCGGAAAAGTTGGCCGAACAGTGTCGCCGCTATCGGCCGACCTATGCAGCCATGGCCGATCCCGCGGCCGCCCGGGTGCTCCAGTCGCTGCTCGCGGGGATGCCCGGGGCGCCCGAGGTCTTGTCCGGGGTTGCCGGGCTGGAACAGGTCGCGGCCCTCCCGGAGGCGCAGTATGTGATGGCCGCGATCGTCGGCGCCGCTGGCCTGCCCCCGAGCCTGGCGGCGGCGCGTGCCGGCAAGCGCGTCCTGCTGGCGAACAAGGAGGCGTTGGTGATGGCGGGGGCTCTGTTTATGGACGCGGTGGCCGCCAGCGGGGCCGAGCTGTTGCCCATCGACAGTGAGCACAACGCCATCTTCCAATGCCTGCCGACGGGGTTTCACTCCGGTCTGGCGCAGGTCGGGGTCGAGCGGATCCTGCTTACCGCCTCCGGTGGTCCGTTCCGCGACTGGCCCACCGAGCGCCTGGCCACGGTGACCCCCGAGCAGGCCTGTGCCCATCCGGTCTGGAGCATGGGGCGTAAGATCTCGGTGGACTCGGCCACCCTGATGAACAAGGGGCTGGAGGTGATCGAGGCCTGCTGGCTTTTCGGCACCGGACCGGAGCGGATCACTGTGGTGGTCCATCCGCAGAGCACGGTGCACTCGCTGGTCCAGTACAAGGATGGGTCGGTCTTGGCCGAACTCGGCAATCCGGATATGCGTACCCCGATCGCTCATGCCCTGGCGTGGCCGGAGCGGTTCGATTCCGGGGTTGCCCCACTCGATCTGGTGGCACTGGGGCAACTCGATTTTCAGGCCCCGGACACGGGGCGCTTCCCCTGTCTGCGTCTGGCCTTTGAGGCCGCGCACGCGGGCGGTTCTGCACCCTTGGTGCTGAACGCCTCCAATGAGGTCGCGGTGGCCGCCTTTCTCGAGGGTCGCGTAGGATTTCCTGGTATCGCGCGGGTCGTGGAGGAGACGCTGGCCTTCTACGCCGAGCAATCCGTGGCTGGTCAGGATCTGGCAGGCCTCATCGAACTCGACCAGCGTGCCCGCGCCAACGCGCAACAGATCATCGCCAAGCGGGTCGACTAGCGCCCTATGTCATTGCCTCTCCTGCAGGATATCGGCTATTTTCTGATCGCCTTGGCGATCCTCATCACCGTGCATGAACTCGGCCATTTCTTGGTCGCCCGGTGGCTCGGGGTCGGGGTGTTGCGCTTCTCGATCGGCTTCGGCCGGCCCTTGCTGCGCTACCAGCGCAGAGCGGACACGACCGAGTATGTACTCTCAGTGCTCCCGTTGGGCGGCTACGTGAAGATGGTCGATGAGCGCGAGGAGGCGGTCGCCCCGGCGCAACTCCACCTGGCCTTCAACCGGCAACGCCTGTGGCGACGGGCGGCGATCGTGGCCGCCGGGCCGGCGTTCAATCTGCTGTTCGCCATCCTCGCCTATTGGCTGGTGTTCATGGCCGGGGAGACCGGATTGCGCGCGGTCGTGGTGTCGGTGGTACCCCACTCGCCCGCCGCCCAGGCCGGCTTCCGGGAGGGGGACCAACTGCTGCGGGTCGCCGCTCGCGACGCCACCATTTGGGAGCAAGCGGTGTTCGCCTTCATGGCGGAGTCCGGTCGCAGCCAAGACTTGAGGGTCACTGTCCGTGATGCCGCCGGGCGGGAGCAGGAGCGCCTGATTGACGGCGAACGCTTCGCCGCACTGCCCGAGGATGCGAGCATCGTCAAGCGCCTTGGGCTCAATCCCCGCCCGCTGCATCTCCCGGCAATCGTCGGCGATGTCATTCCGGGTGAGCCTGCGCAGCGCGCCGGTCTGCAATCCGGGGATCGTCTGCTCGCCGGGGACGGTGAGCCGATTCGCGACTGGAGTCACTTCGTGGAGATGGTCCAGGCGCGGCCGGGCCAGGAGCTGCGCCTCGCGGTGGAGCGCTCCGGCGCGCCGTTCGTGATCCGCCTGACGCCGCGGGCCTACCAAAAGAGTGGTGCAACGCTCGGGCGCATCGGTGCCGGGGTCATGATGGATCGCCTTGAGGTTCGCTATGGGCCGCTGGCCGCGCTGGGGCAAGCGTGGGACCAGACCTGGGACATCAGTCGGCTCACGGTGCGCATGATCGGGAAGATGCTGGTGGGCCGGGCGTCCGTGGAAAATTTGAGCGGTCCCATCACGATGGCCAAGGCCGCAGGGGAAACCGCGAGCACCGGGTGGGACTCCTTCGTCAAGTTTCTGGCCGTCGTCAGTATCAGCCTGGGCGTCCTGAACCTGGTGCCGATCCCGATCCTGGACGGCGGCCACTTGCTGTATTTCTTCATTGAGTGGATCAAAGGTAGTCCGGTGTCCGAGGCGATCCAGCTGCAGGCCCAAAAGGTAGGCATCGTCCTGATCGCCGCCCTCATGGGTCTGGCCTTTTACGAGGACCTCGCGCGGGTCTTTGGTTAGCCGCTGCCGATCCCGTATACTAGCGCCCGGTGCCGGCAAAACGGTTGTTCAGGCGCCTGGTTTTCGTCACGAAGCGAACCTGTCCAGCGGTGGGCTGCGTTCACCTCGTGCTCTTGTCGGGTATCTTAAAATCGCGCAGATGGGCCGGTCTCGCACAGGCGACGTGAGTTTTTCGGTGCCCTTTAGTCGTTGTCTCGGGGTAGCCCGCGGCTTGATCTGGGGGAGATATTCCTTGTGCGTTTCATCTGCTGACATCGGCGGCGCTCGACGTCTGTCGCTCCTGGCCCTGCTGATCCTGCTTCTGTTCGGCGCCACGGTGTCGGCTGAGCAATTCCAGATTGCCGATATCCGGGTCGAGGGGCTGCAACGCATTGCGCCCGGCACGGTCTTCAATTATCTGCCGGTGCAGGTCGGCGATACGGTGGGGGACGACGTCACCGGCAATATCATCCGCGCACTCTATCAGACCGGGTTCTTTGAGGACGTGCGGGTGGAGCGCGACGGCAGCGTCCTGGTCTTGAGCGTTCAGGAACGTCCCTCCATCGCCAAGATCGAGTTCGTCGGCAACAAGGACATCGACGCCAAGTCCCTGGAGAAGGGGATGGAAGAGATCGGACTCAAGGAGGGGCGGGTGTTCAACCGCTCGGTGCTGGACCGTATCGAGCAGGAGCTGGAGCGCCAGTATTACGCGCGCGGCAAGTACGGTGTGCTTGTCACCTCCACCGTCTCCCCGTTGGCGCGCAATCGCGTGGCCATCCGCATCGACGTGACCGAGGGTCTCACCGCCCGTATCAAGCAGATCAATCTCATCGGTAACAAGGCTTTCGACAGCAAGGCGCTGCTCAAGCTGTTCGAGTTGGGTACGACCAGTTGGTACTCCTTTTACGCGAAGAACGATCAATACTCCAGGCAGAAGCTGGGCGGGGACCTGGAACGGCTGCGCTCGTTTTATCTGGATCGCGGCTTCATTAAGTTCGATATCAAGTCCACGCAGGTCTCGATCAGTGCCGACAAAAAAGAGATCTACATCACGGTGGTGATGGACGAAGGCAGCCCTTACACGATAAGCGACATCAAGTTGGCCGGTCAGCCGGCGGTCCCGGTGGCGAAGGTCATCCCCCTGATCCAATTGCGCCGGGGCGAGCCGTTTTCCCGCAAGCTGACCACCGAGAGTTCCGAGCGCATCCAGAGCCTGCTGGGCGACGAGGGCTATGCCTTCGCCAACGTCAACCCGAGTACCGAGATCAACGACACCACCAAGCAGGTGGCCGTCACCTTTTTCGTCGATCCGGGTAAGCGGGTCTATGTCCGCCGCGTCAACATGAAGGGTAACACCAGAACCCGTGACGAGGTGTTGCGGCGCGAGATGCGTCAACTCGAGAGCGCCTGGTTCTCCGCGGCCCTGGTCAAGGAGTCGCGTGAGCGCCTCAATCGCCTCGGCTATTTCGACGACGTCACCACCGAGACGCCGGCGGTTGCGGGTTCGGCGGATCAGGTCGACGTCGATATCAATGTCAAGGAGAAACCCGCGGGTAACCTGATGGCCGGTATCGGTTATTCCCAGTCCCAGGGGATTCTGTTAAACGCCAGCATTAATCAGAATAACTTCCTCGGCACCGGCAAGCGTGTCTCCCTGGCGTTCAATACCAGTACGGCGACCACCCTGTATCAGTTCAGTTACCTCAATCCCTATTACACCGTCGATGGCATCAGTCGCGGGTTTGACCTGTCGTATCGCAAGACTGACTTCACTAAGTTGCTCAACACGACTTATACGAGCTACACCACGGATGTCGGCGTCGCCGGGGTGAATTTCGGGTTGCCGATCTCTCATACCAGCCGCGCGGGCTTCGGCTTGCGCTATGAAAACACCAAGATCCAGTATGACAAGCTGACGGCGCCCCTCTATGCCCCGATCGTCGTGTATTTTACCGCCAAGAACGGCTCCGTTTACGATGATTTTATTTTTAGCGCGGGCTATAGCAACGACACCCGCGACCGGGCCGTGTTTCCGACCTCCGGGTATCAGCACAGTCTCCATGGCGAGGTCTCCATCCCCGGCAGTACGCTGACCTATTACCAGATCGGCTACGAGGGCACGCGCTACATCCCACTGTTCTCGAAGGTCGTGCTCGCGGTCTTCGGTGATGTGGGTTACGGTGACGGCTACAGCAACCTCAACTCCCTGCCTTTTTTCAAGAACTACTATGCGGGCGGTCCCCACTCGGTCCGCGGTTTCGTGGCCAACAGCCTGGGGCCGCGCGAACTTTCGCTCAATTACGGCCCGTCGGGCGGTAATCTCAAGATGGTCGGCAGCCTGGAGCTCTCGGCCCCGCCGCCCATGGGTGGTGAGATCGAAAAGACCCTGCGGGTGGGTGTCTTCCTGGATGCGGGTAACGTCTGGGTCACGCAGAACCTCTATCAAGCGTTGATCTACAAGACCGGCTTTAACCTTGGGGAAGTACGTTACTCGACCGGTGTCGCGATCAACTGGCTGTCGCCGATTGGTGCCCTTTCCATCAGTCTGGGCTTCCCGCTGAACGCGAAGCCGGGCGATGATAAGCAGATGTTCCAGTTCGGTGTCGGCCAGACCTTTTAAGGGACGGGAAGCCGCGACGTGAACCCAAGGCTGGTCGGCTGCGCGATGCTGACACTCCTGCTTGCGCCGGGGGTGCGGGCGACTGATTACAAGATCGGCGTGGTGGATCCCAACCGGGTGGTGGAGCGCTCTCCGCAATACGCGGCGGCCGGCAAGGCGCTGCAGGTGGAGGTGGAAGAGCGTGAACGCAATCTGCGCCAGCAGCAGGAGCAGATCACGGTCTTGCAGAGCAAGCTGGAGCGCGATGCCGCATTGATGAGTGAGGGCGAGATGCAACTGCTGCAGAACGATATCCGCAGCCGCACCCGCAAACTCAAGTATGCCCAGGATGAGTTCCAGGAGGACTTTGCCCTGCGCCAGAATGAGCTGCGTACCAAGCTCGGCAAGCAGGTCCAGGAAGTGGTCATCGAGCTGGCGAAGGAGCTTGGCATCGATCTGGTGATTTCCGATGGCCTGGTCTATTACAACCCGCGGGTCGATATCTCGGATCTGGTGATTGAGCGGCTGAAGCGCAATTCGGCAACCAAATGAACAGCAGCGACGCGGCGAATGCAGATGGTGGCGTGACAATGGCGGGACTGAGTCTGGAGCAACTCGCGGGTTTGCTGGGTGAGCCCTTTCGCGGCGACCCGTGCACCCGCGTGGCGCGCGTCGCTGATCTCGCCAGCGCAGAGAGCGACTGCCTGAGCTTTCTCGGTGATCGCAAATACCGTGGTGCCCTCGAGCAGACGCGTGCGGGTGTCGTCATCCTCAAGGAGCCGGACGCGGCGTTGGCGTCGGTTCCCGTGCTGATCAGTCGCAACCCGTACTTGAGCTTTGCGCGGGCGGCACGCCTGCTTTACCCCGTGCCGCCGGTGGTCGGCGGTGTCCATCCCGCGGCGGTCGTCGCCCCGGATGCCTGCGTCGATGCAGCCGCGTGGATCGGTCCGACCGCGGTGGTTGAGGCCGGGGCGCAGATCGGTCCGCGCGTCTTCGTCGGCCCGGGGTGCATCATTGGGGAAGGCGTCAGCATCGGTGAAGACAGCCGACTGGTGGCGCGGGTGACCCTGTGTCGCGGGACCCGTGTCGGCAAGCGGGCGCTGCTGCATCCCGGGGCGGTGATTGGCCGCTCGGGTTTCGGCTTCGCGAAGGACGGCGAGCGCTGGGTGCGCATCCCGCAGGTCGGTCGGGTGGTGCTGGGTGATGACGTTGAGATCGGCGCCAACACGACGGTCGACCGCGGCGCGATCGGTGACACCATTATTCATGATGGGGTTAAATTGGACAACCACATCCAGATCGGGCACAACGTAGAGGTTGGTGAGAATACCGCCATGGCCGCGATGACCGGGATCTCCGGCTCTACGCGGATCGGGCGCAACTGTACCATTGCGGGGGCCGTGGGCATGGCCGGGCACCTGACCATCGGTGACCAAGTCCATTTCACTGGCCAGGCGATGGTGACCCGCTCCTTTCCGGCGGCCGGGTCCTATAGCAGCGGGATACCGGCCATGCCCAGCGCGGAATGGCGACGGAACGTGGCGCGGTTTCGACAGCTCGATGAGCTGACGCGCCGACTCAAGCAACTCGAAGCGCGCGTCGCACAGTGTAGTGCCGCGCCTGGGCAGGAGGATAACTGATGCAGGCATCTGAGCCTAAGCAGGTGGACGTGACGGCGCCGGTCGACCGGGCCGTTTCGGACGTCATCACCATGGATATTCACAAGGTGCTGAGCCTGTTGCCGCACCGTTACCCCTTTCTATTGGTCGATCGGGTGCTCGAATTCAAGCGCGACCAGCGCCTGGTCGCGCTCAAGAATGTCAGCTTCAACGAGCCCTATTTCGCCGGCCACTTTCCGATACGCCCGGTGATGCCCGGGGTCCTGATCGTCGAGGCGATGGCCCAGGCGACCGGACTGCTCGCCATGGCCTCGCGCCCGGACGAGGTGGGTGAGAAGGCCCTCTATTACTTCGTCGGGATCGACAAGGCACGCTTCAAACGGCCGGTCGAGCCGGGCGACCAGTTGATCCTGTCGGTGGACCTGTTGGCCGTGCGCCGCGGCATTTGGAAATTCAACGGCGAGGCGCGGGTGGACGACCGCCTGGTGGCGAGCGCCGAGATCATGTGTACCGCCCGGGACTTCATCGCTTGATTCACGCCTCCGCCGTCATCGACCCAGGCGCCCAACTCGATGTGGGGGTGGAGGTCGGCCCCTTCGCGGTGATTGGTGCTGGGGTCGAGATCGGCGGCGGTACGCGCATCGGACCGCATGCCGTGATCCGCGGTCCCACCCGGATCGGGCGGGACAACCGCATCTTCCAGTTCGCCTCGGTGGGCGAGGACCCCCAGGATATGAAGTACCGCGGGGAAGAAACCCGCCTGGAGATCGGTGATCGCAACCAGATTCGCGAATGCGCCACCGTGCACCGCGGGACCATCCAGGATCAGGGGGTCACGCGGATCGGCAATGACAATCTGTTCATGGCCTATACCCATGTCGCCCATGATTGTCGCATCGGCGATCATGTCATCATGGCCAATGCCGCCTCGCTGGGGGGGCATGTTGAGATCCAGGACTGGGCGATCCTCGGCGGCTTCACCATCGTGCACCAGTTTTGCCGGATCGGCGCCCATAGTTTTTGTGCCATGGGCTCGGCCGTGAGCAAGGACCTGCCGCCCTATGTGACTGTCGGTGGTCAGCCTGCCGCTCCCCACGGGATCAACAGCGAGGGACTGCGCCGCCGCGGTTTCACCCCGGCGGCCATCACCGGCATCAAGCGGGCCTACCGTGCGCTCTACCTGGGTGGACTCAAGTTGGACGAGGCCCTGGAGCGCATCCGCGGCCTGGTCGCTGAGGCCCCGGAGGTCGCTGCCCTGGCGGACTTCGTGGCCGAGCGCACCCGCAGCATCGTGCGCTGATGCAGTCGGGCGAGCTGCGGGTCGGTATCGTCGCCAACGAGGCCTCCGGCGATCTGCTGGGTGGTGCCGTCGTGGCGGAACTCCGGCGGCTGGTGCCGGGCTTGAGCTGCGTCGGGGTGGCTGGGCCCTGTATGCTGGCCGCCGGTTGCCAGACCCTGTTTCCCCTGGAGCGCCTGTCCGTGATGGGGCTCGTCGAGGTGCTCGGTCATCTGCCGGAGTTGCTCGGATTGCGCCGGGAGCTCACGCGCTATTTCCTTAAGGAACGGCCAGATGTCTTTATCGGCGTCGACGCGCCGGACTTCAATCTGGGTCTGGAGCGGCGACTGCGTGCGGCTGGCATCCGCACTGTCCATCTGGTGAGTCCCACCGTCTGGGCCTGGCGCCCGGGTCGGGTCAAGGGGATCGTACGCGCGGTGGACCTGATGCTGTGCGTCTTTCCGTTCGAGGAGGACTTCTTGCGCCGCCACCGCGTGCCGGCTCGGTATGTCGGTCATCCGCTGGCCGATCAGATCCCGCTGGAGGTCGACCGCGCGGCCGCCCGTGCGGCTCTGCATCTCCCCGAGCACGGGACCCTCGTTGCCTTGCTGCCCGGAAGTCGCCGTGGCGAGATGGAGCGCCTGGCCGTGCCCTTCATTGAGACCGCAGTGCGCTGTCTGCAGGCCCGTCCCGATCTGCGCTTCGTCGTGCCGCTGGTCAACCCGCGGCTGCACGCCTATTTCGCCGCGCAGTTGCAGCGCCTGGCCCCGGACCTGCCGGTGACCCTGGTTGCCGGGCGGGGCCGTGAGGTCATCGCCGCGGCTGATTGTGTGCTGACCGCCTCGGGTACCGCGACCCTGGAGACCCTCCTGCTCAAGCGTCCGATGGTGGTCGGCTACCGCGTTCATCCCCTGACCTACCAGGTGGCGACGCAGTTGCGTCTGGTGAAGGTCCAATACGCGGCCATGGCCAACTTGCTCGCGGGCCGCGAACTGGCACCCGAATTTCTCCAGGATCGGTGCCGAGCTGACCTGCTGGCACCGGCCGTCCTGGCGCTTCTCGACGATCAAACGCGGGTGGCTGAGATTACCGCTGAATATGCCCGCATCCATGCCGGGATGCGGCACAACGCCGCCCGCGAGGCGGCGCTGGCGGTGCTCGAATTGATTGGGCGCGCGCCTACCGCAGCGGCCTAGTTGTTGTTCGGCAATTGCCGCAGGAGAGGTGCTGAGGTGCTCACGATCTGTTCATTCAACATCAATGGCATTCGCGCCCGGCCCCACCAGTTGGCGGCCCTCAAGGCGGGGCTCGACCCCGACATCCTGGGTCTCCAGGAGAGCAAGGTGGTCGATGAGGAATTCCCGTTGGAGGCGGTGCAAGAGGTCGGTTATTGCGCGCAGTTCCATGGCCAGAAGGGGCACTATGGGGTCGCGCTCCTCAGCAAGGCGCATGCGCTGGCAGTCGAAAAGGGGTTTCCCGCCGATCCACCGGATGCCCAACGGCGCGTGATCACCGCGCGCTATGCCCTGCCTGGGAATGATGAGCTGACTGTCATCAATGGTTATTTCCCCCAGGGTGAGGGCCGCGATCATCTCGTGAAGTTTCCGGCTAAGGCGCGCTTCTATCAGGACCTGGCGGCCTATCTGCGGGAGCACTTCAGGCCCGACCAAAAGCTCGTGCTGATGGGTGATATGAACGTGGCGCCCCTGGATCTGGATATCGGTATCGGGGCGGATAACGCCAAACGCTGGTTGCGGGACGGCAAGTGCAGTTTCCTGCCGGAGGAGCGGGAATGGCTGAAGGTCATTGCCGACTGGGGCCTGTATGACGCCTACCGGGTGCTGCATCCGGCGGCCGATGACCGTTTCAGTTGGTTCGATTACCGCTCCAAGGGCTTCGACCGGGAGCCCCGGCGGGGGCTGCGCATCGACCTGATCCTGATCAGTGCCCCGCTCAAGGAGCACCTGCGCGATGCCGGCATCGACTACGCAGTGCGTGCCATGGAGCGGCCATCGGACCACTGCCCGGTGTGGGCTAGCTTTGATTTCTGAAGCGGGATGACCCCCAAACATCCGATCGGTGTCTTCGACTCCGGCGTTGGCGGTCTGACCGTCCTCAAGGAGATCCGCCGCGAACTGCCCGCCGAGGATCTGCTCTATGTGGCCGATTCCGGTCACGCCCCCTATGGTGACAAGTCGCCGGCGTTGATCGAGGCGCGGGCCGTGGTGCTCACCGAGTTCCTGATCGGGCAGGGTGCCAAGGCCGTGGTGGTGGCCTGCAATACCGCCACCGGCGCGGCCGCCCGGCTTCTGCGCAGCCGCTATCCGGTGCCCATCATCGCCATGGAACCGGCCGTCAAGCCGGCGGTCGAACTCAGCCGCAGCGGGGTGATCGGTGTGTTGGCCACCCGTGCGACCCTGGCCAGCCACAGCTTCAGCGTTCTCCTGGCGCGGGTGAGTGCCGAGGCCAGGACCCAGATCCTGCTACAGCCCTGTCCCGGGTTGGTGGAGCGGATCGAGGCGGGGGACCTGGACGGCGACTACACCCGCGCGCTGCTCGCGCACTACCTGCGACCGGTGCTGGAGCGCGGCGCCGACAGCATCGTCCTTGGCTGTACCCATTATCCCTATCTCAGGTCGCTGATCGGTGAATTGGCGGGCCCCGGCGTGGCGGTGCTGGACTCAGGGGTGGCGGTCGCCCGCCAGGTCAGGCGACGCCTGGAGACCAGCGGGCTATTGGCGCCCGCGGGGCGCTGCGGCACGGAACGCTTCTGGACCAGTGCGCACCCGGCGGCCGGTTGGGGTTTGGTCTCGCGGTTGTGGGAGGCGCCGGTGACATTGGCGCCGCTGCCGGATGATCCGGCTGAGGGGCGTTTGCCGCGGGGTTGCACGTGACCCGCGCACGGCCGGCCGCCCCTGCCTCCCCGCACGCCGCGGGCTCGCCAGGCCCGTCGGGTCAGTCCTCGCCGTCCTTATTGGTGTTGATTCTGAAGGGGACATAGGCCGGGCAAAAGCCGGTGGTGCCGGTGATCAGCAGGATGAGACCGATGACTGACAGGAACCACAGGTGCAATAAAACCCCGGCCAGTACCAATATACCGGCCGCGGCCAAGCGGATGGTGCGGTCGGTCTGGCCGACGTTTTTCTTCAGGCTCATAGTTGGAACTCCTCGTGATTTGATGGATCTTGCGACTGCGTAGGCGGCGCACTGCCGATGTTTCAGCGTTGGTTGCGTTCCGGCTCGGCGACCGCTCCAGTCCTTCGGGGGCGCTCGCGGCGGGCCGTAGCGAGCGCCGATGTCGACGTGGGCGCCCGCGTGCAGTGCGCAGCAGCGTGGGTGCGGCCGGGCGTGCCGCCATGGTCCGTGATGATAACCCCCGCGCCCGACCGGTGCTTGACTTGGAATAGCCTGGGACGCCGGTCGGGTGGGGCGACAGGCTGTGCGCTGGGCAACTCTTTCGGTGCGCTCGCCCCGACCGGCGCCGCCGCACGGCTTGCCGATCACCCGCGTCGCGGCTATGATCGGCTCGCGCTCACGGCCCGTTAACCTCGTGTTGGCCGGCGCGGTTGCCGCGTCAGGGCGCGCGAGCGCGCACCCTACGACCCGAGGTGACATTTTTTCTACAATAGACCTTTAGCGTAGTTGCGGCGCCTGCGTAGCGTGCAGATTCGCGTGGATAGACTGGAGCCATCAAAAACCATGACGAGCGGACCGCGGGCGTTGATCTGTGGAGTGACCGGCCAGGATGGCGCCTGGCTGGCGCGCTTGCTGCTGGAGAAGGGCTACGAGGTCTGGGGTACCTCCCGCGACGCGCAAAGCACCCGCGCGGCCAATCTCAATACGCTCGGCATCACCGATTCCGTGCGGCTGATTTCCATGGCCCCGAACGACTTCAGGAGCGTGCTGACCGCGCTCGACCGTAGCGACCCGTCGGAAATCTACTACCTGGCCGGGCAGAGTTCGGTCAGCCTGTCGTTTGAGCAGCCGGCCGAAACACTTGAAAGCATCGTGACTGGCGTGCTGAATGTACTGGAGACCATCCGCCTGCGCCGCAAACCGGTCCGCTTCTATAACGCGGGCTCCGGCGAGTGCTTCGGCGACACCGGCGGGGAGCCGGCCGATGAGCATACGCCATTTCGCCCCTGCAGCCCCTATGGGGTCGCCAAGGCGTCGGCGCATTGGCTGGTCGCCAACTATCGTGAATCCTATGGGTTACACGCCAGTACTGGTATCCTGTTCAACCATGAGTCACCCCTGCGCCCTAAGCGCTTTGTGACCCAAAAAATCATCCAGAGCGCCGGCCGGATCGCCGCCGGCAGTCAGGAGCGCCTGTTGCTGGGCCGCCTGGATATCTCCCGTGATTGGGGTTGGGCGCCGGAATATGTGGACGCAATGTGGCGCATGGTGCAGTTGGATACGCCGGAAGATTTCGTGATTGCGACCGGCAGTTCCCATCGCTTGGAAGAGTTCGTTGCCACGGCCTTTGCGATTCATGGTTTGGAGTGGCGTGAGCATGTGGACGAATCCCCTGACCTGTTTCGTCCCACCGACATCCCTTACAGCGGTGCCTCGCCCCTGCGCGCGCGCCAGGTCTTGGGGTGGAGCGCGGCACAGCGTATGAGCGATGTCGTTCGTTTGATGACAGAGGCCTTATGAACCTGGTGGCTTTTGCCCTCGTCTTGACCGGAGTGCTCTTGAATGCCATCGCCCAGCTGGCACTCAAGGCGAGCGTCAAGGGGGCGGGTGCCATCGATCTCAGTCTATCCGATGCCGGCGTGGCGGCCCTGCGTCTGGCGGGTGAGCCCTGGCTCTGGGTCGGCTTGGGCTGCTATGTGGTCAGCGTCGGCGTCTGGATCCTCGCGCTGTCCCGGGTCGAGGTCAGCATCGCCTATCCGATGCTGTCCATCGGCTATGTCGTCAATGCCGTGGCGGCCTGGGCCTGGCTGGGTGAATCAATGAGTTTGACCAAGGTGGGCGGGATCGGGATTATCGTGATCGGCGTGCTCGTACTGGCGAGGTCTTGAAGCAATGCAGACGTTGCCGTTTACCCGCCCGACGATCGGCGAGGCCGAGCAACGGGCCGTGGCCGAGGTTCTGGCCTCCGGCTGGATTACGACTGGACCCAAGGTCGCGGCCTTCGAGCAGGCGCTGGCGGATTACATCGGCGGCGGCGTGCGGGTGCTGGCCTTCAACTCCGGCACCAGCGCGCTGGAGGCGGCGCTCCTGGCGCACGATATCGGTCCGGGGGATGAGGTCATCGTCCCGGCCATGAGTTTTGCGGCGACCGCGAACGTGGTGCTGCGGGTGGGTGCCCGTCCGCGTTTCGTCGATGTCGATCTGCACTCGCGCAATCTCACGGCCGCGTCCGTGGCGCGGGCGATCACCGGGCACACCCGGGCGATCATGCCGGTCCACTTTGCGGGTCTGCCGGTCGACCTGGAGCCGCTCTACGCCCTGGCCCGGGAGCGCTCCGTGCTGGTGATCGAGGATGCCGCCCAGGCGCTGGGCACCCGCTACCTGGACCGGCCGGTGGGCGCGACGGGTAACCCAGTGTGCTTCAGCTTCCACCCGAACAAGAACATCACGACCATTGAGGGTGGCGCCCTGGCGATCGCCGATCCCGGGATGGCGCGGCGGCTCGCGCGTATCCGCTTCCATGGGATCGAGAAAGACGCCGAGGGCAACATTGAGGTCCCGGAGTGGGGCGGCAAGATGAACCTGTCGGATGTGAGCGCCGCCATCGGTCTGGTGCAGTTGCCGCGCCTGGATGACTTCATCGCGCGCCGCCGTGCCTTGGCCCTGCACTACGCGCACTGTCTGCCGCGCCACGGCGCGGCTCTGGTGCCGCAGGACCTGCCGGGACACAGTTGGCACATGTACTGTGTTTGTGTAGACTTCGCGGCGCTTGGCACGACGCGTCCGGCCTTCCTGAGCGCACTCGCCGCGCGCGGCATCCTCGCCGGCATCCATTACCCGGCGATCCACACCTTCGGCCTCTATCGTCGGCTCGGCTACGGCCCGGGTGATTTCCCGAACGCCGAGCGGATCGGCGCCCAGACCCTGACGCTCCCCCTGTTTCCCGCGATGGAATTGGCTGACGTGGAGCGGGTCTGCGAGGCCATGTCTAACCTTTTATCGGAATAAACCATGGTCAAGGTGGCGACCACAGCGGCGGTGGACCTGTCAGTCGTCGTCCCCGTGTATAACGAGGAGGCGGTGCTGGGCCCGCTCTTCGAGCGACTCTACCCGGTCCTTGATGCACTGGGCCTGTGCTACGAGCTCGTGTTGGTGGACGACGGCAGCCATGACCGATCGGCGCAGTTGCTGCGCCAACAATACGCGTTGCGCCCCGATGTCACACGCGTGTTGCTGCTGCGCCGTAACGTGGGCCAACACCGTGCCATCCTGGCCGGATTCGCCGAGTCGCTCGGGCGGCGGGTCCTGACCCTGGATGCGGACCTGCAGAATCCGCCCGAGGAGATCCCCAAGCTGCTCGCGGCCATGGACCTGGGGCACGACTATGTGGGCAGTATCCGGCAGGATCGTCAGGACCCCGCCTGGCGCAAGGCGGCCTCCGGGGCGATGAACCGGCTACGTGAGCGCATCACCGGGGTGCATATGACCGACCAGGGGTGCATGCTGCGGGCCTATGACCGCGAGATCGTGGATGCGGTCCTGGATTCGCAGGAGGTCGGCACCTTCGTGCCGGCCCTGGCCTATCTCTATTCCGCCAATCCCACTGAGATCGTCGTCGCCCACGAGGAACGCGCGGCGGGTCTGTCGAAATACCCGCTGTATCGCCTGATCAATCTGAATTTCGACCTGATTACCGGCTTCTCGCTGGCCCCGCTGCAGCTGTTCTCGCTGGCGGGCTTTGCTATCTCGGCGGCCTCCTTCGTGTTCGTCCTCTATCTTGCGCTGCGGCGCCTGGTCGTCGGACCGGAGGCCGAGGGCGTTTTCACCTTATTCGGTATCCTGTTCTTTCTCTGCGGGGCCATTCTGTTCGGTATCGGCCTGTTGGGTGAGTATGTTGGGCGCATCTATGCCCAATCCAACGGCCGCCCACTGTATCTGATCCGCACGCAGTTGCGGCCCCGGTTTGATTCGACCGGGGTCGACGCGTGAGTCAGCGTGCGGTGGTCTTCGCCTACCATGAGGTGGGCGTGCGCAGCCTGGCGGTCTTGCTGGAGTTGGGCCTTACGGTCCCATTGGTGGTGACCCACGAGGATGATCCCGCCGAGCAGCGCTGGTTCGCGAGTGTGCGCGAACTGTGCGCCTGGGCCGGCATCCCCTGCATCACGCCGACCCGGCCCAATGCGCCGGCGGTCGTCGCTGCGGTCCGCGCTGCCGCGCCGGACTGGCTCTTCTCCTTCTATTACCGCCGCCTGCTCGGCGCTGAATTGCTGGCGTTGCCTACGCGCGGCGCCTTCAACCTCCATGGCTCCCTGCTGCCCCACTATCGCGGGCGGGCGCCGGTCAATTGGGCCGTGCTGCACGGGGAGCGGCAGACCGGTGCCAGCCTGCACCGGATGGTCGAGGAGCCGGATGCCGGCGCCTTGGTGGACCAGCAGGCCGTCCCAATCCTCACCAACGACAGGGCCGACCGGGTCTTCGGCCGGATCGTCTGCGCGGCCGAGACCCTGTTGCTGCGCACCGTGCCGCGGATGTTGGCCGGCACCCATGAGGAGTCGCCGTTGGACCTGGCCGCGGGGAGCTATTACGGTGGCCGGCGGCCCGAGGACGGGCGCGTCGATTGGACGCGCTCGGCGTGGGACGTCCATAACCTGATCCGTGCCGTAGCCCCCCCTTATCCGGGGGCCTTCACCGAGGTGGGTGGGCGGCGGCTCGCCCTGCTGGGCAGTCATTTCCAGGGCGAGTCCGCGCGCGGCGCGGGCGCGCGTCTCTACTGGGAGGGGGCGGCCTGTTATGTCGACTGTGCAGACGCGCGGCGCACCCGCATCACCCGGCTCGCGCTGGGCGACGAGGACCTGACGGCAGCGCGTTTCCGCGCGGCCTTCGGTAGTGATATCCTTGAGTTACCCATATTAATGACCCGCGCCGTCGGCCCCGCCAGCGCTTGATCCACTGCTAGCCTATTATGAAAATACTGATTCTCGGCGTCGACGGTTTTATCGGTCATCATCTGTCCCGGCGGATCCTTGATGAGACCGATTGGGACGTGTTCGGTATGGACATGAACAGCGGCCGGGTGGCCGCCTTGATGGACCATTCGCGCTTTCACTTTTTTGAAGGCGACATCACGATCAACCGGGAATGGGTTGAATACCATGTGAAGAAATGCGACGTGGTGATGCCGCTGGTCGCCATCGCCACCCCGGCGACCTATGTCACGGACCCGCTGTCCGTTTTCGAGCTGGACTTCGAGGCCAATCTGCCGATCGTGCGCGCCTGTGTGCGCTATCGCAAACGGGTGCTGTTCCCGTCGACCTCGGAGGTCTATGGGATGTGCCCGGATGCACAGTTTCATCCCACCGAGTCCAAGTTGGTGCTGGGGCCGATCACCAAGCCTCGATGGATCTATTCCTGCGCCAAACAGCTGATGGACCGCGTCATCGCGGCCTATGGTCAACAGCAGGGTCTCGATTACACCCTGTTTCGGCCGTTCAACTGGATCGGTTCGGGACTCGATAGCCTGCACACGCCTAAGGAGGGTAGTTCCCGGGTCGTGACCCAGTTCCTCGGTCACATCGCCCGCGGCGAGCCGATCCGGCTGGTGAACGGCGGCGAGCAGCGCCGCAGCTTCACTGATATCTCAGACGGCATCAGTGCGCTGATGCACATCATCGCCAACCCGGGTGGGCGGGCGTCCGGCCAGATCTACAACATCGGCAATCCCGGTAACGATCTGTCGGTGCGCGAGTTGGCCGTGCTGATGCTGGAGATCGCACAAGAGATTCCGGAATATCGGGCCGGCGCCGCGGCCGTCACCCTCATTGATGTACCCTCCACCACCTATTACGGCGCGGGCTACGAGGACATCCAGACCCGCGTCCCCTGGATCGAAAACACCCAAACGGACTTTGGCTGGGCCCCGCGGGTCACCATCCGCGACGCCCTGCGTAACATCTTCGACGCCTATCGCGGCGAGGTGGCGGCGGCCGGCGCACTGATCGACGACTGAGGCCCTCATGAGCGTTACCGACACTGTCGCACCGGACCGTTTGGCCGCGGGGCCCGCCATCTGGGTGGGTACCCTGTTGTTGGCCCTGGCCTATCTGCTCCCCGGCCTGACCGGCCACGACCCCTGGAAGCAGGATGAGGCCTATTCATTCGGCATCATCTACAACATGGCCACCACCGGCGACCTGGTGGTGCCCACACTCGCGGCCGATCCCTTCATGGAGAAGCCGCCGGCCTATTACATCACCGCGGCCGGCCTGGTGCGCCTGTTCGACGGGTACCTGCCGGCCCACGATGCCGCGCGCCTGGCGAGCGGTCTCTATATGGCGCTCGCCTTCTTGTTCACCGGGCTCATGACGCGCGCCACCTGGGGCGAGGGCCGGGGGCTCATTGGTGTCATCCTGCTGATTGCGACCGTCGGGCTGATCATCAACGGTCACTTCATGATCACTGACACGGCCCTGACGGCCGGCATGGCCATGGCCTGTTACGGTCTGCTGCGCGCGCGGCTCGATCGCTGGGGTGGCTTCTGGCTCGGGACCGGTGCCGGCCTGGCCTTTATGTCCAAGGGTCTGCTGGTGCCCGGTATCCTCGGTATCAGCGTCGTGCTGTTGGTCCTGTTTCGCGACTGGCGCTCCTGGACCTACCTGAAGGCCTTGCTGGTGGCGGCACTGGCCGCGTTGCCCTGGCTGCTGATCTGGCCGACGGCACTGTATCTGCGTTCCCCCGAGCTCTTCCATCTGTGGTTCTGGGACAACAATTTCGGCCGCTATCTGGGTTTCTCGGAGCTTGGACCGCCCACCGTTCACCTGTTCTGGCTGCAAACGGTCCCCTGGGTGACGCTGCCCGTGTTGCCATTGGCACTCTGGAGCCTCTGGTCGCGGCGGCAAACGGCGTGGCGCAATCCCGGTGTGCGGATGGCGCTGGTGGTATCCGTGGTCGGCTGGGGTGTGCTGTTCGGTTCCAGTACGGCGCGGGAGCTCTACACGCTGCCGCTGCTACCGCTGCTGGCGGTGCTGGCGGCCGGCGCGGTGGAACGCGTGCCGCGCCCTGTGGTCACGTTCGGCTACTGGTTCAGCGCCGGACTCTTCGGTCTGCTGTCACTGATCATCTGGGCGTTTTGGGTCTACAACATCGTCGCGGGACGCCCGCCCCAGTGGTTCTGGCTGAGCGAGTTCCTCACCGTCGATTATGTCGGCACCTGGGACCGGGTGGTGTTCGCCATCGCGGCCGGCTTCCAGCTCGGTTGGGCCTGGTGCCTGTGGCGCTGGAGGCCGCCGCAAGCCGCCGCCCTGCTGGCCTGGCCGGTGGGTCTGACCCTGATCTGGGGACTGCTCGCGGTGCTGCATCTGCCCTGGATCGAGCAGGCGCGCAGTTATCGCGGGGTATTCACCGAGCTGCGTGCCCAGTTGCCGGCAGACTTCAATTGTCTGGCGGATCTCAACATGATGCCGCTGCGTGAATGCGAGCGCGGCCTGTTGCACTATGTGGCCGGCATCAAGACCGAACATGTGGACTCCCCGGCCCAGACGCGTTGTGACTATATCGTCACCGAGACCAACCTGCGTCGTCGGGGTGCGGAGATCGACATCGGCGCGGGCTGGGAACGCATCTGGCGGGGCTCGCTCCCGCCGGTTCGCCTCGACCTGTTCACCCTGTTCCGGCGTGTGCCGACAGCCCAAGCCGCTGCGGCGGCGCCCGCGCCATGACCATCGCGCTCAAGGTCGACGTCGACACCTTGCGCGGTACCCTGGAAGGGGTGCCGCGCTTGCTGCAATTGTTCGACGAGTTTCAGGTCCGCGCGACGTTCCTGTTCAGTCTCGGCCCTGACCATACCGGGCGGGCGCTCTGGCGCGTCTTCCGCCCGGGCTTCCTGGCCAAGGTCAGGCGCACCTCGGTCGCTCACCACTACGGGCTCAAAACGCTGCTCTACGGAACCTTGCTGCCCGGTCCGGACATCGCCCGGCGGGGTGGGGCGGTGATGCGCGCCTGCGCCGCGGCGGGGCACGAGGTCGGCGTCCATGTCTATGACCACATCAAGTGGCAGGATCAGGTGGCCAACCGCGATGCGCACTGGACCGAGCGGGAGCTGCGCCTCGCCTGCGACGCCTTCGAGCGGGTCTTCTCCGCGGTGCCGAAGGTCCACGGTGCCGCTGGTTGGCAGATCAACCCCAATGTCTTGGCGCTGGAGCAGCGGTTCGGCTTCGACTATGCGAGCGACACCCGGGGCACCTGCCCCTACTATCCGATCTTAAACGGCGTGCGTTCCACCTGCCCTCAGTTGCCGACGACCCTGCCGACGCTCGATGAGCTGATCGGTTGCGATGGGATCACCGAGGCGAATGTGCAGGACCACGTCTTCGCCGCCAGCCGTGATCGCCGGCCGCATGGCCATGTCTATACGCTGCACGCGGAGCTCGAAGGGCAGCGGCTGCTGCCGGTCATGCGCGCGTTGCTCAAGCAGTGGCTCGACAGTGGCCCGCGCATCGTACCCTTGCGCTCGGTCTACGAGACCCTGGACCTTGAGCGGCTGCCGACCCACCAGGTCGATTGGCGGCAGGTGCCGGGGCGCAGCGGGCTCTTGGCCGTACAGGGTGTGGTGGTTTCCTGATGCCAGGCGAAACCGCGCCAAGACCCCCGGTCCAGGGGGCCGGGCAAATGATGCCCGCAGGTATCCGGTGCCACGTACCAGCTATCCCCGTAATTGGGGTTCCAGCAGGTCTGCGCTCTCCTTGATGCCGCTGGGCTCAACCGGCGCGGGGGGCGGCCCGGCGGCGAGCAGCTCGGCGACCCGCCCGGCCGTCAGAACCGCGAGACTCAGCTCCCGGGTGGGGACTTGAGCGCTCAGCCACCGATCAGCAGACCGGACCCCGTGCCCTCGGTGCATCGGCGGCGCTCTGCCGTGCCTCACCCCAGCGTATACCCCGCATCCACATTGAGGATGGTCCCGGTCACCACCCGCGCCTGCGCGGAGGCGAGAAACAGCACCGCGCGGGCCACATCGTCCGGGTCTACCACCCGGTGTTGCAGGACGTGCCGATGGCTCACGATGTCATCGATCAGCCCGGTGGCGTCCCCCCACATCTCCGAGGGCACGACACCGGGCGCGACGCCGTTGACGCGGATGCCCTCGGGCCCGAGTGCGAGGGCCAGCCGCCGCGTCAGCATGTCGAGCCCGGCCTTGCTGACCGAGTAACTGGTGGAGCCGCAGGTGACGAAGGGGTGCTGCGCGCAGGCGGATGAGATATTGATGACCGCCGGCGCCGGGCTGCGCCGCAGCAGTGGGGCGCAGACCTGGGTGAGCGCGAAGGGGGCGATCAGGTTGGTCTCCAGGGTCGCGCGCCAGTCCGCGAGGCTCTCTTCCAGGCAGCCGCCCCCGCGGATGATCCCGGCGTTGTTGACCAGGCAATCCAGCCGTCCGCACTCGGTGCCGATCCGCGTGGCCAGTTCGGCGCGAAAGGCGTCGTCGGTCACGTCGGCGACCGTGACGGCCAGGTTCCCGGCCGCGACGGCGTCCGCGTGCCGCTGCGCGAGCCGGGCCACCCGCTCGGCGTTGCGACCGAAGGTATAGACCCGCTCGCCGGTCGCGAGGAATGCGGCGACCAGCGCGGCACCGATGCCTGAGGTGCCGCCGCTGATGCAGACGACGCGCGGACCGATTGGCGAATCCATGCTCATCGTTCCCGTTGCCCCAGGTTGGCGTGGATCAGGGCGCCGTTGAGTACCGGGGCGCTGGCGGCGAAGGCGACCGCGGCGGCGATCTCCTGCGGTTCGATCAGCCGATCGAAGGCCGACAGACCGGTGATCGCGGCCAGGGTGTCCGCGTTGTCGCCGATCAGTGCACGGATCTGCGGGGTGTCCGTGAACCCCGGGCAGACCATGCAGGTGTGGATGCCACGCCCGGCCAGGTCCTGGCAGGTGGCGCGCATCAGGCCGACCAGTGCGTGCTTGGCGATGACATAGCCGGCGACCCCGGGGACCGCCTTCTCGGCCAGGGTGCTGCCGATATACAGGATGCTGGACCCGGGTTTCAGGTGCGGGATGGCGATCCGGTTCAGTGCGTTGGGGGCGACCAGGTTGAGCTCCAGGGTGGCACGCAGGTCGGCGTCCGCCAGGTTGTCGACCCGGTTGCGGTGCATGGCCGAGGCGTTATGCACCAGGCACACCCGGTCGGCCCGCTCCAGCCAGGGCGCCAGTTCGCTCCCGAGTCCATCCGCCGCGTCCGGGGTCGCCAGGTCGCAGTGGATGTTCTCCACGCCTGGTGCGGGGCAGGGGTGGCGGGAGATGTTGATGACCTGGTAGCCATCCAACGCAAAGCGGGCGGCGATGGCACGCCCGATGCCGGAGCTGGCGCCGGTGACGATCAAGAGGTTCATGCGGACTCCCAATGCGAAAAGGCCCATTGTCCGGGGCTGGATGAGACCCCGATCTCCAGCGCCCGCAGATCAAGGCCCGTGAGTTCCGGCCGCGCCCGGAGGCGTATGACCAACAGGCCAGCCAGTTCCTCAATGGTGACGTTGCGGATCGGTAGCTCCAGGCAGTCGCGGGCCAGGAAGGGGATGCGTTCGTCGGCGAAGCGGGCGACCACCATCCCGTCCTGGTGCTCCAAGGCCAGATAGGGGGAGAGTTCCGGGAGCAGTACCCGCTCGTCGAGTGCATCGCACAGGTCCCGCAGCACCCGTTTGAGCAGCACATAGTCGAAGGCCAGACCGTCTGGCCCGATTCCCGCAGTCACTGCACAGCGGACTTGGAAATTGTGCCCGTGCAGGTTCTCCCGCTCGGTGGCGGAGAAGATGGTGAAGTGCCCGGCGCTGAAGTTCAGGTACTCCTTGCTGATCTCGATGCAGGTCAGGGACTCTGGTGGCACGGGGGACTCCGGGTGGTGGGCGTGGTTGCTGTGCCCTTGTAGATGTGGGGCAATCGGTGGGATCAAAGGGCGGGCGGGACGCGGATCCGACTGGAGGACCGGGCTATTGGGCTCAGTTTCTTGCTGCCGTGGGTTGCGTGGTGTTGACCGCTGTACCTGAAGGGCTACACTCTAGATCAATCCTGCTCCTGTCGGAACCCCAACCGATGTCTACCATGACCCTGAGTCTGAGCGATGAGACCGACCAAGCGCTCGATGCCCTGGTACAGGCCACAGCGCGCACCAAGTCCGATTTGGTCGAGCGGGCGGTCGTCGCGTTCTTGAGTCACAACGCCTGGCAGGTGGCGGCGACCCGCGAAGGGATCGCGCAGGCCGATGCCGGTGAGTTGATCGAGCACCAGTCGGTGAGGCGGCACTGGGAGGCCAAGCTTGCGGCTGCGCTGGACTAGACGCGCCGCCAGCGACCTTGACGGGATCGAGACCGACATTGAGGTCGACGATCCCCAGGCCGCCGTGCGGATGGTTCTGCGGATACTGGATGCCGCGGAGCGTCTTGTCGACCACCCGTACCTAGGCCGCAGCGGTCGTGTGCCGGGCACCCGGGAGTTGGTGATCGCTGGCTCGCCCTACATCGTTGCCTATCGTATCGGCTCAGGCAGCCTTGAGATCCTGCGCGTGCTCCATGCCGCGATGCGCTGGCCTGATAGCCTCTAATCGGCGATGGGCTGGTCCGCTTGCCAGTTAGGCTGGAAAAGTGAGTCACGCGGCAATCTTGACTTTCTGGAGGCCGACAAAGTCAAGCGGCAGCGTTTCGTCTCGCTCGACTTTCAGGCATAATTTAATTGCTTCGCGGATGCGCTCCATCAACACATCAAGCGACTTGGCCTGGGTATGGCATCCGGCGAGGCTCGGCAGAGACGCAACGAAGTATCCTTCGACGTCGCGCTCGATCACGACGTTGAAATCACTGGGCATGGTGGTTGCGTTCCAGGATCATTGAAGCTATGGTTTCGTGAGAACCTGCTTGCTCTTGCCGTATTCCCGTTCCTTGCACGGGTGTCTGCCTTTAGCTGCCGATTTTACTTTCATGCCCACGCCCCGCTAGAATGCCTTTGTCTATTCTTAAGCTCTCTGAGGGGCGATCGGGGTAACCTTGCTCACTTCATGAAGTCGAGGCCAAGCATGGCTTTCTTCTGATTCTCATCTCCAATCTCAATGTTCCATCGCTTTTCCATAAATGCTAGCATGCGAAGACCTCGCGCCAAGATTGATGCGGGGGTCCATTGCTGTTCCTTGGCTAGCTCGTTCTCGGCATAACAGCCATATCTATACCCGATAGGCGAATTTTGCGCATCGCCCAGTTTGTCAGGGAACGGTTTGTTCGAAAGGCTAGAGTTTTTGGGCTTCGATAAAGGTAGCAGATTTCCAAGTGAGTCACGAAGCGCGTCTCTTTGCTTTTGAGTAAGTCCAGTAAAGCGCGAAGTCCAATACTCGTGACGTGCTTGACGGGGGAAAATATGTTCGACCGATAAGAAATCATTTTTGTCTTCCGTGAACTCAGGCCAGTAAATTTTTGGCCTATCAGTCTTGGAGCGTTTCTGTAAGTCAAGGTTATACTCGAAAAGAAAGTAGCGAATTCCATCCCAGCGATAAAATCCATCTGCTCGGAACCTAGCGGAAACGCTTCGCATGAACTCGCTATTCCTTAGCAACGTAGCCGTCTTGTCGGAGATGGTTTTTGTTGCCTTTTCTGCGGTCACTTTTCCACCTCTCAGCTCAATCAATAGCTTATAGCTATCCTCCAGGTAGGGGAACGGCGACATAAATTGCCGAGGCATAGGTGAAAGAATAAACAACTGACGTTCAATCGCCTGAAGAAAATCTATTCGTCTCGTGTCAGAAGACTCAGACTGCAGGAATACCAGTACTAAGGGTTGAAAGAAGGGCATGTTGAGGCGATTTATTTTATCCAGCCAGGGTTGGATTTCGGGGCCGAAATCAGAATCAAAGGGGTTCCACATCTTATACCACATTTCCACCGCTTCCTGCAGGGAGTTGACGTACTGATAAACGCCGGAAAGGGTGATCTGGCTTTCAACGGAAGCATCGGACATGACATTTCGCGAGACGAAGCGATTCTCAAGCAAATCGCCAGCGTAATCGATTCGATAGAGTCTTCGAAATCGATTGACCTCATCAGCTGCTGTTTCGTCAAATACACTCTTCCCAAAATAAATTACATAGTGCGTTTGCAAAAACCGGTCGTCATCCAGCGGCTGCTCCTTATTTCGTCCCAGGTTATGATAGATTGCCTTCCAGCAATCGTTTATTGTTGCGCGAAGCTTCTTTCGCTCGTAGTCGGGCTCATCGAATTTTAGCGAGAGATAGATGAGTCTGTTCTTGAGTAGCTCGAGATACGAAAGCGGTTTCCCTCTGTTATTCATCGTCTCAAACGCTACGCAAACATCAACATCTTCAGTGATCGTGAAAATATTAAGAAGCAGATGCTGCGTGACCTTCTTGTACAATACCTCAAGGCCTGGCCGTTGAAGTGCCGTTAGGCGTTCCCCAAAAAAATTCTTTGCATTAGAGAGGTTTTGTGTGTAAATAGTCTCTTGAGTCATCGCACTTGACGAGCGCTCGCAGAATATCCTCGTTTTCAGAAACTCATAGCTTGGGTTGTCTTTCTCATACCCAAATACATAGGAGCGGGAAATTCCGTCATCCTTTGAGTCGAATATGAATCTACGCTGGATGTCTGCTCGATCGGTAAAATTCAGCTTATCCTTTGCTTTGATTAGCTCCAAAATTGATTGAATCAGTATGATTGCAGTAGTCAAGCGTTGCTGGCCATCTACGACAAAATTAAGGCTGATAGCTCTTTGCATCTATTATCCAGAGATCATCATCCCAGTGTTGGTATATTTCCCGAGAAACAGTCTCCAGTGTCAGAACGCCGATGTAATGATTGTTGTTAGACTCAAGCTGTTGGATGTCATTCCAAAAGTCCTTCAGCTGTTTTTCTGTCCATGCATAGCCGCGCTGGTAGTCGGGGATGCGAAACAGCCGCTCGGTGAAGATTTTCGAAAGCGTGAGTAATTGATTGTCCATCTTTTCATCCTTTGCGGTGGTAGATGTTTGGATAGGCGACGAGCCTTACAACCGAGGTGCGATCACCGGGACGTAATATCAGGCCATGCCAGATTTAGATCGTCTTTTCGTCGTAACTAATGGCGTTACCGTAAGTCGGTATCTAACTCTCGACACGGGATATAGCTGTGGCGCGCCGGTCCTTACATTCCTAGCTGTGGCCACGAGTTAATCGTCGGACCGCAACGCCGCCCGCAGCCCCCGCACCGCCTGGGTCTGACTCGGATAGGCCATGAAGCGGACGATCAAATCCGGGTCTAAATTCGGTAGGAGTCGGCTGCGCTGGGACTGTGTATAGGCATCGCCTTCAAGGACATAGATGCGCAAGGCGCCATCCTTCCAGAACCAGACCTCGGGCACGCCTAAGCCGCGGCAGACCTCAAGTTTGTCGATGCCGCCGGACGTCCAGATGACCTCGCAGGCCAGATCGGGAATCTCCGGGGGGCGGGTGATCGGACCCATGACAAAGCACTCGTCTGCTTCGATTCCGCGCGCCTTGGCCTCCTTGCGTACGGTCCAGGACCCAAACCCCTCCAACTCGATGCCAGTCTCTTCCGCATAGGCGAAGAGTAAGCGTCCGAGTCGAGTTCGCAGGTCTTCATGGTCGATCGAAGGCGTCATCAGCTCCAGTTCCCCATCGAGATAGGTGACGCGCGTACCGCTACTCTCACCGCGCATGGCGAGCAGTGATTCGTAGTCCTGCCAGCGGATGCCGTGCAGGTACACCCGCTGGTCAAAGTGTTCAGTCGGCGAGTCGGAACGAATCGTGTTAGTCGTACTCATGCCAGGCTTCCGGTGTTCCCTGGTTCCCACGCGCCGCGTGGGAACCCATTTGCGACGCGCTGCGCCCATCCACGCACCGCGGCGCGGTGGGGATGCATTCCCACGCGGCGCGTGGGAACGACATCGCTCCTCTGTTATTCGACGTCATAGGCCAGATTGGGCCCCAGCCAGCGCTCAATCTCGGCGACCGTCATCCCTTTACGCTCGGCATAGTCGATGATCTGATCCTTGTTGATCTTGCCGACGGCGAAGTAATGGCTGTCCGGATGGGAGAAATAGAGCCCGGAGACTGCCGCGGTGGGGACCATGGCCTTGGATTCGGTGAGCCAGATACCGGTGTGGCGTTCCACGTCCAGCAATTGCCAGAGCAGGTCCTTTTCGGTGTGGTCCGGGCAGGCGGGGTAGCCTAGCGCCGGGCGGATGCCCTGGTATTGCTCGTCGATCAGGGCGTCGGCGGCCAGTCGCTCGTCCTCGGCATAACGCCAGTGGCGGGTGCGCACGCGCTGATGGAGCATCTCGGCCAGGGCCTCGGCCAGGCGGTCGGCCAGCGCCTTGAGCATCAGGGCCGAATAGTCGTCGAGCTCGGCCTCGAAGCGCTTCACGTGGGCGTCGATCCCCTCGCCCGCGGTGCAGGCGAAGCCGCCGATATAGTCGGGGATCCCGCTATCCACCGGCGCGATAAAGTCCGCCAGGCAGTCGTTGGCGTGGCCCGCGGGCTGCTTGCCCTGCTTGCGCAGGCCGTGGAAGGTGAGCAGGGTGTCGCTGCGCGACTCGTCCTCATAGACCAGGATATCGTCCCCGACCGCGTTGGCCGGAAAGATCCCGATGACGGCATGGGCCGCGAGCCATTCTTCGGTAATAATACGGTGCAGCATCGCCAGCGCATCGGCGTGGAGTTTGCGTGCCTCCTCACCCTTTTCCGGGTCGTCCAGGATCTGGGGGAAGCGGCCCTTGAGCTGCCAGGCGTGGAAGAAAAAGGTCCAGTCGATATAGGCGGCAATCTCTTGGAGCGGGATGTTTTTGAAGACCTGGATGCCGGGCTCCGCCGGCGTCGGCGGTTGATAGTGTGCCCAATCGATGGCGACCGGATTGGCCTGGGCGGCGGCGAGCGGGATCAGGTCGCGGGCCTCGTCGCGGGCGGCGCGCCGCGCGCGGACCTCTTCATAGTCGGCGAGAATGCCGGCCAGGTAGTTCTCCTTCAGGTCTTTGGAGAGCAGGCTGCCGGCCACGCCGACGGCGCGCGAGGCGTCCTTCACGTGCACCACCGGGTGCGCGTATTGGGGTGCGATCTTCACCGCGGTATGGAGCTTGGAGGTGGTCGCCCCGCCGATCAGGAGCGGTACCGTGAATCCCTGGCGTTGCATTTCGCGGGCGACATGGACCATCTCATCGAGTGACGGGGTGATGAGCCCGGAGAGTCCGATGATGTCCGCATTGATCTCTCGCGCCCGGGCCAGTATCCGGTCCGCCGGGACCATCACGCCCATGTCCTCCACCGCATAGTTGTTGCATTGCAGGACGACGCCGACGATGTTCTTGCCGATGTCGTGGACATCGCCCTTGACGGTGGCGAGCAGGATGCGGCCCTGGGCGTGGCCCGTGCTCTTCTCTTGCGCGAGGTAGGGTTCCAGATAGGCGACGGCTCGCTTCATGACCCGCGCGGACTTCACGACCTGGGGCAGGAACATCTTGCCCTCGCCGAACAGGTCGCCGACCACGTTCATTCCGTCCATCAGCGGGCCTTCGATGACGTTGATCGGCCGGCCGAGCAGCTGGCGGGCCTCCTCGGTATCCGCCTCGATGAAATCGGTGATGCCCTTGATCAGTGCGTGCTCGATGCGCTTGCCCACCGGTGCATCACGCCATGAGAGGTCCTGTTTGTTCTCGACACCGGAGCCGTCGCCCTTATATTTGGGGGCGATGTCGATCAGCCGCTCGGTGGCGTCCGGACGGCGATTGAGGATGACGTCCTCGACCGCCATTCGCAATTCCTCCGGCAGGTCGTCATAGACGGCCAACTGGCCGGCGTTGACGATGCCCATGTCCATGCCGGCGCGGATGGCGTGATAGAGGAAGACCGAATGGATCGCCTCCCGCACCGGGTTGTTGCCGCGGAATGAGAACGAGACATTGGACACCCCGCCCGAGACCTTGGCATAGGGCAAGTGGGCCTTGATCCGGCGCGTCGCCTCGATGAAGTCCACCGCGTAGTTGTTGTGCTCATCGATCCCGGTGGCGACCGCAAAGATGTTCGGATCGAAACAGATGTCCTCGGGTGGGAAGCCGATCTCATCGACCAGGATGCGATAGGCCCGTTTGCAGATTGCAAACTTGCGCTCCTGGGTGTCCGCCTGGCCTTGCTCGTCGAAGGCCATCACGACCACCGCCGCGCCATAGCGCAGGCACTTGCGGGCGTGCTCGCGAAAGACCTCCTCACCCTCCTTCATGCTGATGGAGTTGACGATGGCCTTACCCTGGACGCATTTGAGTCCCGCCTCGATCACCTCCCATTTGGATGAGTCGATCATGATCGGTACCCGGGCGATGTCCGGTTCCGCGGCGATCAGATTCAGAAAGCGGGTCATGGCCGCTTTGGAGTCCAGCATCGCCTCATCCATGTTGATGTCGATGATCTGGGCGCCGCTTTCCACCTGGGCGCGTGCCACGGCCAGGGCGGCATCGAACTTGCCGTCCAGGATCAGGCGCTTGAATACGGCGGAGCCGGTGACGTTGGTACGCTCGCCGACGTTGATGAAGGTGGCCGTGGGACGGGATTGGGTGGTCATGGCTACTCGCGGAAGGGGTTGTCGACCGTTACGCCGTCGAAATCACGGCCGTGTTGAAGGTCTTCGGTATAGAGGATGCGGGCTTTGGCACGGCGGGCGGCCTCGACGATGAGTGCGTCCCAGAAGGCGATAGCGGCACTGTGGGATAGCGCGATGGCGCGCCGGATCAGCGCGACATCCTCGACCACGACCGGGTAATCGGCCAAGGCCGCAACCGCCCGTGCCGCCTGGTCGGCAGACAGTGGGCGACGCAGTCGGCGGGTCGTGACCGAGTAGAACTCCTTGAGTACCTGGGTGCTGATACTCAAATCGCCGCGCAGCCCCAGGTCGCCCATGAGCGAGCGCGCCCGACTGCGCTTCACCGGTTCGTCCAGGTCATAGGCGTAGACCAGGACATTAGTGTCGGCGAAATACGGGGCGATCATAAATCTCTTCGCGGGTCCAGGTGCGGCCCTCAGGTCCGGAGCCGGAGTCGGCCTCGTCCGAGATGGCGAGCAGGGTGGCGGTGGCTTCGGCGTAGGGCGTCTGGGTCTGTGCATACCGTTCGAGGAAATCCCGCACCACCGCATTCACCGAGGTGTTGTCGGCCAGCGCGCGCATCCGTGCCCGTTTCAGCGTGTCTTCTTCGATCGTCACGGTCAGGTTCATGGATGAAGTCTCTGATGTCCACACGAGATCAGTGTAGCACGGGAGTCGGGCATTACGCTTTTTGCGGGGCGGCGTCCGGCGCGACCGGTCGGAGAGGCTGGCGGAGTTGCCGGCTCACTGCGCATCGCCGCGCGGTCCGGCGTCCGCCGGTGGCCGGTGACTCGCCAGATCCAGGTAGCGGCGCGCCTCCGCGAGCAGCCGCTTGTGCCCGAGCAGAATCTGCCAGCGCGTGCCGCCGAGCTGGCGCCACAGCATGGCGGAGCGGATGGCGGCCAGCAGCATGGCGCGGATGCGTACCTGATTGTCGGCGTTGCGCAGGTGGTGGGAGGCGCCGCGCACCAGGATGCGCGGTGTCAGCGGGCTTAAGTTCTCGCTGTAGAGGTCGGCGAACCGCCCGAGGAGCTCGGGGTCCAGCAATGGGCCGCGCGCGCGCAGGGCGTCGGCCGCGGCGATCCCCCGGCCGATCTGCTCCATCAGGTCCGGCCGGGCGGACAGTTTGCGTTCCAGTCGGATGACCGAGACCACATAACGGGTCAGCTCCAAGTCACGCTTGGGTTGGCCGGTGAGTTGAGCGACGAGCTGGCGCGCCCCGTTGGCCATCGCCCCGGGCGGGCCGTAGACCGCCGCGACGTTGGCCGCGTCGATCTGGAACAGGCTGTAGATGCAGGGCTCCATGGTGGCGGTGTCGGCGCTCCCGCTGCGGGCGATGCGCATCACACAGGCGACGGCCTGATAGATGCCGGCGAGTGCGGTTACGCGGTCCTGGTCGTCATGGGCCATAGGCCTGGGGCTCCTGTTACGGAAAGGTTTCTTAAGACCCTCACAGGATACCAGCCATGCCCCGGGCGTGCCCCGCAAGAGTCACCGCGAAACTTGGGATTTGCCCACGCAAAGATGCACAGTCGGATAGGCTGTAGGTGCGACTTAAGTCGCACCTACAGTCGCAACTACACTTGGTGGTTCCAGGCCCGGTCCACCGTCGCGCCGCCCAGGCAGGCATCGGCGGCGTAGAAGACTACGGACTGTCCGGGGGCCACGGCCCGCTGGGGCTCGGCGAAACGTACCTCACACGTCTCAGCGCTGACGGCGGTGATTTCGCACGCCTGCAAGGGTTGGCGATGCCGCAACCGCGCCTGACAGCGCCAGGGCAGGGGGCCGGGCGGGACGGCACCGATCCAGTGCAGGCGATCGGCGGCGAGGCAGCGGGAACTCAGCAGCGGGTGGTCGCCCCCTTGGACCAGGATCAGTGTGTTGCGGCTTGGGTCCTTGGCGGCGACGAACCAGGGCGCATCCGTCGCGCCGATGACTCCGCCGACCCCCAGCCCTTGACGCTGGCCGATGGTGTAATAGGCGAGCCCCTGGTGCTCACCTAGGCGCTGACGCTCCGGGGTCTCGATCGGCCCCGGTTCCCGCGGTAGGTAGCGGGCGATGAAGTCGCGGAAGCGGCGCTCGCCGATGAAGCAAATTCCGGTGCTGTCGCGCTTTTCGGCGTTGGGCAGACCAAGCCCGCGGGCGATGGTGCGGACCTCGGGCTTGGTGAGGTCGGCCAGCGGAAAGAGCGCGTGGCTCAGTTGGGCCTGGTCCAGCAGGTAGAGAAAATAGGTCTGGTCCTTGTTCGGGTCGGCGCACAGCCGCAGCCGGCAACCGTCGGGCTCGCGGGTGACCCGGGCATAGTGACCGGTGGCGATCCAGTCGGCACCCAGCCCCAGCGCATGGTCCAGGAAGGCGCGGAACTTGATCTCGCGGTTGCACAGCACGTCCGGGTTGGGGGTGCGCAGTGCCCGGTACTCCTCCAGGAAATACTCGAACACCTGGTCCCAATACTCGGTGGCAAAGTTGACCGTGCGCAACCCGATGCCGAGGCGTTGCGCCACGGCGGTCGCATCCCGCAGGTCCTGGGCGGCGGCGCAATAGCCGGGTTCGTCGTCCTCCTCCCAGTTCTTCATGAACAGGGCCTCAACCTGGTAGCCCTGGGCGATCAACCGGTGGGCGGCCACCGCGGAGTCGACCCCGCCGGAGAGCCCCACCATGACCCGGTCGCCGGGGGCGGGTGGCCGCATCCGTGGTTGGGGCAGAATGATCATATGATTTCTTTTCTTTCATTTGCGTTAACTGGGGATGCGTCCACTGGCGAGGATCAGCGGGCGCCAAACCGCGCCAGCGCGCTCGCAGCCGCCGCCACCGCCACCACGACGAAGGCCAGGTTAAACCACAGGGTGTGCCAACGTAGCGTAGCGGCGAGTTCTTCCGCGGCATAGGTGGAAATCACGAAGGGCTGGCGTTCGTCGCCGGTAGCCGTCAGGTGGGCGAGCACCGGGATGAGCCGGCGCTCGCCCTCGGCGCGCTCGGCCAGAGCGCCGGCCTCGCGACGCGCCTGCTCCCACTCCTGCATGCCGATGGTGCCGTCGCCGTCCGTGTCGAAGCGGGCCAGGCGCGCCGGGTCCTGCTTCCAGATCTTGAGCAGGGCGCGGCTTAACCGCTCGCGCTCGGCGGGGCCGCGCAGCGGCGTCTCGAAGCGGCCCAGGCAGTAGAGCGGTTCGCCGTCCTCGATCCGTTCTTCGACATAGCGATAGCGCTTGGTCTGGTACCATTTGCTCGGTGTGGTGATTCTGGGGTCGCGAGCGTATCCGCTCCAGCGCTCCACGCGGCGCGGGCTGATATCGGCACCGCCCGGGTCGAGGATGCACTGCCCAGTGCCGTCATCGAGCAGCAAGGGTTTGGTGGACTGGCCGTTGTCGACGGTCTTCCAGCCCTTACTGCCCTCGCCACCCTGTTTTTCGACACGGTAACGGTACCAGAGGCAGGGCTGTCCGGTCAGCGGTCCCGCGACCTGTCCCAGGTGGGGGCGGGCGAGGCCCGACAACTCCACATACCCCTGGGCCGCAGACTGGATACGGGCGGTGGGGGTGTCAGTCATGGTGCGCAGCCGCCAAAACGCCTGGGTACCCTTGTACAGCAGGAAACGCGCGCCGGCCACCATGGCAGTGAACAGGAACCAGAATGGCACCGGGTCCAGTCCGAGTATGATGGACCTTATGCCCTGCGATGCCATTGCCAGGCCCCCTCTGCGGGCGCGTCAACCGAACAGCGTCTTGATATCCACATCCGCGCGCTCCTGCGCGAACTCCAGCAGGTCGCAGGGCCGGGCGTTCATGAACCGGGCGACCACCAGGTCCGGGAACTGCTCGATGCGGACGTTGTGCAGGTTGACGCTGTCGTTGTACAACTCACGGCGGTCGGCGATGGTGTCCTCCAGGTGTGAGATGCGCTGCGACAGTTGCCGGAAGCCCTCGTTGGCCTTGAGATCCGGGTAATTTTCGGCGAGCGCGAACAATTGACCGAGCCCTGCGCGCAGGTCGGTCTCGGCCGCCCCCAGCGCGCGCAGGTCAAGGTCCCGGCGCGCCTGCGCCACGGCGGCGCGGGCGCGCACCACCCGCTCCAGGGTCTCGCGCTCGTAGGCCATGTACTGCTTGCAGACCTCCACCAGCTTGGGGAGTTCGTCGTGTCGCTGCTTTAGCGACACGTCGATGTTGGACCAGGCACGGGCCACGGCGTGCTTGAGCCGCACCAGGTTGTTGTAGATCTGAATCGTGTAGACGGCCGTCACCAAGAGCAGGGCGAGAACGATCAGGGTGGTGATTCCCATGGGGGTCTCCGCAAGGCGATCGGGGATGGGCCGGCCTCAGCCCCCGTAAATCTGTCTCGCCTTGGCCAGCAGTTCGTCGATTTCACGCTCGGCGGCGGCCCAGTCATCGGCATCGCTCCCGCCCGTGAAGCCGCGCTTCTCAGCCCGGAAGTAGGCGGCCTCGCGGATCATGTCCAGGCGCTGTTCCGGCGCCACGGTGGCCAGGTCTTGGACGCTGATCGATGGCTCTTCCACGGGGCGCTTATGGTTGGCCTTGGGGGCCCCCGGTGCGGCCTTCTTCGCGACCACTTTCTTGGTCGCCGTCGGCGGTGCTGGTGGTGCCGCGGCCGCTGACGCCTTCGCGGCAGCCGCAGCAGCGGCCGCTTTGGTCTGAGCCGGCGCCGCCGCGGGGCGCGCGCTGCTCGGTTTCGCCGCGGTCGTCTTAGGGGGCGGGGTCGCCCCGCTGGGCGTGTCGGTGGGGGCGGCCGGCTTGTCGGCCGTTTTCTTGGTTACGCTCTTGTTGTCAGCCATGTCGCTCGCTCACCTCGTTGAAAGTGCCGCCGGTCGGCGGTCGATCCAGACCCGCGCCGGGCGGGGTCGGGGTTGATTGAGTGGCGATTCTCGCTGGCAGGTCCATAAACTACAAGTCTTCTTGGCATAGCGCCTGAGCCCCTGTCGGTCTGGTCCGGGGGGGGCTGCCACGCGGTTACCGTCGCGTTGCGGCCGCGGGCCGGCGCGCGCCGGGGTTGGCTTTTGCTGTGTGCCGTGCGCCTGCTTTGTTATCCTGGCAGCCCAACTCAGCCTGCCGGGGTTCAAACGATGATTGCCCACCATGCACTCGTGCTCAATCTCCATCAGCCGCCAGGTAACCTCCAGCACTTGCTGGAGCACCAGACCTGGGAGGCCAAGGAGATCCTGTTCGCCATGGATCGTATCCCGCGTGTACTGTGGGGCCACGAGGCGCTGGCCCGGGTCCATCTGTCGCTCTCCGGCACCTTGCTCGAGACCCTCTCGGACCCCGATTTTCAGCAACAGGTTTATGGTATCGTGGACTGCGGCGCGCTGCTGTGGCACTTCCAGAACCAGGACCTGTTTGAGATTCTGGGCACCGGTTACTACCACCCGGTGTTGCCCCTGATCCCGGCGGCGGACCGCCAGGAGCATTTGCGGCGCTGGCTTGGCATCGCCCAGCACCTTCTGTGGCGCCCGCGCTTTCAGGGGTTTTGGCCGCCTGAGATGGGTTTCTCAATGGAGTTGATCCCGCTCCTGCGTGCCTGCGGTTATCGCTATGTGCTGGTCGACAGCGAGCATGTCGAGCCGGTGACCGACATGAGCTGGCAGGAGTTGCGCTACCGCCCCCACCTGGCAAGCTACGGAGACGACACGATTACCGTGATCGTCCGCGACCGTGACCTCTCGGACGCTCAGGAGTCGGGCATGGAGTTGGACTGGTTCCTCAACGAGGTTGCCGAGCGGACCAAGTGGTGCGACTTTCCGCCACTGGTGACCACCTGCACCGACGGGGAGAACGGCGGTTGGTTTCGCAACGTGACCGAGGGCGCCAATTTCTGGAGTGCCTTCTATCTGCCGTTGCTGGCGCGCGTGCGCGCCGGCACCGCCGGTATCTCCCCGACCTTCATCTCCGACTATCTGAACGTCCACGGTGTTCACGGCGAGGTCAGGGTCCGCACCGGCGCCTGGAATACCGGCTGGCACCACGGTCGTGACTTCACCCAGTGGACCGGCTCAGCGGCCCAGCGGGAGGTGTTCGGGGTGTTCGCGCGCACCAGCAAGGTGATACACGACGCCCGCTGGTCTGCGGGTGAGCAGGGGGCTAGCGAGAGTCACCAGGCGGCACTTGACGACGCACTCTGGCACCTGCTGCGCGCCGAAACGAGCTGCAATCTGTATTGGGGTGAGGACTGGGTGCCGCGGGCCGAATTGGACCTGCGGGCTACCCGGGAGGTGCTGGCGCGGATCGGCATTGAGGTGCCGTTGGCCGCGCCGCCCAAGCCGGTGCCCCCGCTGGATCAAGGCGTGGCGCAAGGGCCGACCGTGCCGGGGGACGAATCCGCTGCCGCGCCACCTGGCGTCGCCGCCGAAGCAAGTTCATCAATTCCTGTCGCGGCAGCGGTGCAGCAACTTCCATCCGACATCCTGCCAGGCTGAGGCTAAATCGACAGGATTCACAGGATGTCGCAGGATTTACAGGATGATTAATCAGCGAATCTGTTGGTTCTTCCATCCTGTCAATCCCGTCCAATTACCAACCGGCGGTGTTGCGCGTAGCGCTACCGCCCCATTCGTTTACAGCCCCCGTGATGCCGGGGGTACCTACCGGAGCCTGTCTTGTCGAACCCATTGCCTGAATACATCGGAGACGTACCCAACATCAGCGGTCAGGAGGCCCAGGTCGCCGCGGTCATTGCCGCTGCGGCGGCCAAGCCGTTGTTCGCCGCCCGGGGTGGCCTCGACATCGGCCAGGTCAGGGCCGCTGCCGCCATTGCGCTGCATCAGCACCAGCCGCTGATCCCGGCCGGCGGGCACGACCTGCAGTCCGCCGCCCTGATCAGCAACCTCCAATACATGATGGAAAACCAGGGGATCGGTGATAACTACAATGCCCCGGCCTTCGTCTGGTGCTACCGCCGGATGGGCGAGTTCATTCCGCAATTGGTCGGCGAGGGCAAGTCGCCCCGGGTCATGCTGGAATACTCCGGCACCCTGCTCCACGGGTTGCGCAAGATGGGTGAGCACCACGTCATCGACGCACTCAAGACCATCACCTGCAACCCGGACTACAACTGGACCACCGAGTGGCTCGGTATGCCCTGGGGTCACGCGGTGGCGCCCTCGACCCCCGAGCAGGACTTCCGGTTGCACGTGCGCGCCTTCCAGCACCACTTCGCCGCGATCTTCGGTTGGGAGGCCTTGGAGCGGGTGCGCGGCTTCTCCCCGTCGGAGATGGCTCTGCCCAATCATCCGGACCTGGCCTATTCATTCGTCAAGACCCTGGTCGATTGCGGCTTCCAATGGGTATTGATTCAGGAACACACGGTGCAACAGGTCAGCAATGGCCGCAACCTGGAGCGTCCCCATATCCCCCACCGGCTGGTCTGCACCAATTCCCAGGGTGAGACCGCGAGCATTATCGCCATCATCAAGACCCAGGGGTCGGACACTAAGCTGGTGGCGCAGATGCAGCCCTGGTACGAGGCCCAGGGGCTCCAGCGCGTGGAACTGGCCGGCCATTCCATTCCGCCCCTGGTAACCCAGATTGCGGACGGTGAGAATGGCGGCGTGATGATGAATGAGTTTCCGGGCAAGTTCATGGAGGTGGCTCACCTGGCCAGCCATACCGACGTGCCGATGATGAACGCCAGCGAGTACCTCGAACACCTCGCCGCGCTGGGCCTCAAAGAAACCGACTTCCCCGCCGTGGCGCCGCTCTTCCACGACCGAATCTGGGCGCGAATGAAGCCCGGCGATGGCCCCGAGGTTCTGGCCAAGGTGATCGCCGAGTTGAAACAGGAGGACGGACGCTTTCACATGGAGGGCGGCAGCTGGACCAGCAATCTGTCCTGGGTTCAGGGCTACGACAATGTCTTGGGTCCCATGGAGGAGGCAAGCGCGTTATTCTTCGAGAAGGTTCTGAAGCCCGGCATCCCCACCGACTCCCTCCACTACCGCAATGCACTCTTCCACCTGATGGCCTCCCAGACCAGTTGTTTCCGTTACTGGGGCCAGGGCCAGTGGACCGACTATGGCCGCGAGATCTGCCGCCGCGTGCAGGATATCATCCGCCATGACTTCGGCTAGCCCCAGCCCGCCGCCACTCCCCCCGGTGGTGGGAGCGGCAACTCGCCGCGGTCAGCCTTGCGGACAGTCCGGCCAGGTGCGGCAGGATGCCGGCGCGATGCTCAGCGTCGGTTGGGACCTGCAAGCGCAACCGTGGCGCGCTGCCGGATTATTGATGCCTATTTTGGATGAGTCTAATGGGTAGTCTCTCTTCGTCCAGTTTCCAATTCGATGAATCGCTGAGGCTGGCCAAGCTCAGGCTCTTGAAAATGCATCATGAGTCGAATCTTGGTCATGTGGGTGGCAATGTCTCATGCCTCGATGCATTGATGACGCTTTACCATCTGGTTCGAACCCCCCGCGACCGCTTCGTCCTGTCCAAAGGGCATTCGGCCGGGGCGCTCTATGTCACGCTGTGGAGTCTTGGTCAACTCACGGATGCCGACCTGACTACCTTTTGCCAGGACAATACCTTGCTCCCAGGCCATCCGAGTGGCACCGGAGTCCCGGACGTTCTCTTTGCCACCGGTTCACTGGGGCATGGCCCGTCGCTTGCCGCGGGATTGGCCTTGGCGGCAAAATACCAAGCATCAGAGCGCCAGATTTACTGTCTGTGTTCAGACGGTGAATGGCAAGAAGGCAGTTGCTGGGAGGCCCTCATCTTTGCTGTCCACCATAAGTTGGATAATTTGACAATACTCATTGATCAAAATCACTTACAGGGGTTCGGAAAGACTGAAGAGATCATATCTTGCGGCGACTTGACCGGTAGAATCTCGTCTTTTGGTGCGCAGGTGCAACGAATTAATGGACACGCCTGGTCCGAAATTAGCGAGTCGCTGAAAAATAGAACGCCGAACAAGCCAAATATTGTAATCTTGGACACCATCAAAGGGAAAGGGTTACATTTCGCGGGGATGATGGAGTCGCATTATCTCCCGCTTTCCGATGAGCAATATGAAGACGCTTGCTCCCGAATTGGCACGGAGGCATGCTGATGAGGCGCGCTTTTGCGGTCGCCGTGGTTTCACAGTGCAGCGACGAAACCACGATTTTCCTGACCGGTGACCTAGGCTTCATGGCGCTTGAAGAAGTGCAAGCGGCATTTGGGCGTCGTTTTATTAATGCCGGCGTTTCTGAGCAAAACATGATTGGCGTAGCAGCTGGCCTGGCGCGCGAGGGCTTCAAGGTTTTTGCCTATAGCATTGCACCATTTTGCTATGCTCGTCCGTTCGAGCAAATTCGCAATGATCTTTGTCTGGCTAATCTCCCGGTTTGTCTGGTCGGTAACGGTGGGGGCTATGCGTATGGGCATATGGGTCCAACGCACCATGCGCTTGAGGATTGCGCAGCGATGAATGCTCTAGGTGTTCGCGTCCTGGTCCCCGCATTTAATGAAGATATACCAGCGATGCTCACTGGCTTGTCTGTGCCAACCTATCTTCGGCTGGGCTATGATGCGCGTCCCCAGTGCGCAGACGTTCCCCCATATTCCTCCTGGCGAGAGGTGCTGAATGGAAAGCGGGGAGCCCTGGCGGTGTTGGGTCCCTTGGCCGGTGTGGCGTGGCAGGCATTGCTGGATGTAGCGGTTGACCGCAGGCCTGCTGTCTGGGCGGTGACCGAATTCAATCACAATGAGATTCCCAGCGCGTTCTGGGCTCAGGTGGAGGATGGCAGCCTGTTTGTGGCGGAAGAGCATGTGGCCTCCGGGGGCTTGGGAATGCATGTCGCTCTTGCTATGGCTTCGGGGGGCGTCAAGGTTGCGACCTTTGTTCACCGGTATGCACTCCGATATCCGACGGGTCGCTTCGGGTCACAAGCGTTTCATCGTGCCGAATGTGGTCTTGATGGCGAAGGGATTCGCGCCATGGTTGCTGGTAGATAGAGATGAACATTGACGACAAGCTAGCGAGTCTTCACGGTCCGGTGCTGATAATAGGTGCGAGCGGTTTCGTCGGCGCGAACCTGCTGCGCCGGTGTCTTGGTTGCCGCGAGGATGTTGTTGGTACTGTGTTCTCGGGGGATTCGTGGCGGATTAATGAGATCCCAGCAGTCCATATCGCGTTTCTTAATCTTCAGGATGCGGTCAGCGTTCAGTCCACATTCCAGCGGGTGCGGCCCAAGACGATATTTGACTGCTCATCGTTCGGCGCCTATTCGTTCGAGCAGGAAATTGACCGGATACACTCGACTAACTATCTCAGCTTCATTCGCGTGATGGAGCAGGTTGCCGATCTCGATGTGTCTGCCTATATTCATGCCGGCAGCTCGTCAGAGTACGGGCTGAATGCCTCTGCCCCGGCGGAAACCGCGATGTTGGTTCCAAATAGCCACTATGCGGTCAGCAAGGCGGCCACCAGCCACGCGATCACCTATTATGGGAAAACGCGTGGTGTGCCGGTGGTCAACTTGCGCTTGTACTCCGTCTATGGACCTTTTGAGGACAGTTCGCGTCTGATCCCGGTCCTGTGTGAGCGAAGTTTGCACGGGGAGCTTCCGATATTCGCCCGTGCCGAAGTGACCAGGGATTTTATCCATATCGACGACGTCATTACCGCCTTTGCGGATGCGGCGTTGCGAATGTCCCCGGAGCTTGCGGGCGAGTCCCTGAATATCGGAACAGGCATTCCAACTTCTCTGCTTGCTCTCGCGACATTGGCCAAGCAGCTTTTTGCTGTCCCAGCCGAGCCCCAATTCACCCCGAGTGCCGGCCGCGCGTGGGATGTCGATCACTGGTACGCCAACCCGCAACGGGCTCGCGATCTCCTCGGCTGGACGGCAAAGATCGGGCTTCATGAGGGCCTGGTTAACACCCGAGATTGGTGGCAACGCTACCTGGCAACTGCCGACTTCTCACGGCTGACCAAGAAAGAGCAACCGACCAGGCAAAAAAACTCGGTCGCCGCGATTGTTGCCTGTTACCGGGATGCGCAAGCAATCCCCATTATGTACGAACGCCTGATCGCCGTTTTCAATCGAGTGGGGCTGGATTATGAGATTATTTTCGTTAATGATTGTTCCCCGGATGAGTCTGCCGAGGTAATCAGGCAAATCAGTGCGCATGATCCTCATGTGATCGGTGTCACGCACACCCGTAACTTCGGTTCTCAGTCAGCTTTCCGCAGTGGCATGGAGCTCGCTACTAAGGAGGCTTGCGTGCTCTTGGACGGCGATCTGCAGGATCCCCCGGAACTGATCGCTAGCTTTGTCGATGAATGGCGAAAGGGGGCCGACGTTATCTACGGACGACGCATTAAGCGCGAAATGCCAATGTTGCTTGAGGTGTTCTACCGAGGGTTCTACTGGCTATTCGCCGCGTTGAGTGAAGTGCCGATGCCGAAGGACGCCGGTGATTTTTCGCTGATGGATCGCTCGGTGGTTTATTGGATACTGCAGTGTCAGGAGCGTGACGCGTTTCTGCGCGGACTGCGGGCCTACGTCGGCTTCAAGCAAGTCGGCGTGGACTATGCACGACCGGAGCGCATGTTCGGCGTGAGCACCAACAACTGGGCGAAAAACATCGGTTGGGCGAAAAAGGGCATCTTTTCTTTTTCGCGTGCCCCACTCAATATGCTCACGGCGCTGGGCACCATCGCGAGCATCGCTACGGTGGGCCTGGCGCTATACGCCATCCTGCTGCGCGTACTGGCGCCTGAATCCGTACCCAAGGGGATAACTTTCTTGTCACTATTGGTGATGTTTTTTGGCTCTTTCACTATTCTTGGCATTGGCTTGCTCGGCGAGTATATTGGCAAGATCATGGAGGAGACCAAGGCGCGTCCGGCCTTTATTCGCCATAGCATCATTGTCCGCGGCGAAGTGCGGCCAGCTGAGCACCGGCGACTCCGTTAGCGATGCAAAAAAATAATCTTACCAGAGCGGAGCGGGCCTGTCCGGTATGCGGTGGACGGTCCTACCGGCCATTCGCGGAAGAGCGTATCGACCCACTCAAGATCAGCAACTTTACCTATGCCTCGCGTAAGTCGCCGGAGTTCATGTGTCTGCGTTTGGTGCGCTGCACGGAATGTGATCTTGTTTACGCCCCAACGCCACCGACCACCGATGTTCTGTCGGCAGTGTATGCGGGGGCGGGCTACGACTCAGCCCCCGAAGCGCAAGCCGCGGCACGCAGCTATGCGAGGGCGCTGACCCCCTATGTCGCGCGGCTTGCCGGGCGTAATGCCGCGGTGGATGTGGGGGCCGGTAGCGGGCCGCTGTTGCCCTGGCTGGGCGAATGCGGCTTCCGGCCAGTGATCGGCGTTGAGCCCTCGCGCGCTGCCATTGCGGCAGCGGCAGAGAGCGTGCGGCCGATGCTGCGCGAAGGTATGTTTTCGCCGGCGTTACTGCCCGATGTTACGGTCTCTCTGATTTGTTCGTTTATGACGCTGGAACACCTGGAATCCCCGGGCGACTTCGTCAGAACGGCTTACGGACTTTTGGAGCCCGGCGGCATGCTGGCGCTGGTGGTTCACAATTGGCGTGCGCCGCTCAATCGCGTCCTTGGCTTACGCTCGCCGATCATCGACGTGGAGCATCTTCAGCTGTTCAGTCCCCGTTCACTACGCACTCTGCTCGTCCAGTCCGGCCTTACGTCAATCGCTGTGCAGGGGCTTACGAATGCCTACCCGCTACGCTATTGGCTGCGCTTGGCGCCGCTGCCTTCCGGGTTCAAGGAACGTGCGCATCGGCTGTTGGACAAACTCGGGCTGTCCTACACCGAAATGCCCTTCCGAGTCGGTAATATGCTCGTCACAGCCGTCAAGCCCGCGACGCGAGGCAGGTGAGCATGTGGATCGACCGCTGGCTACCGTTGAGGTCTTAAGCGAATGAGGTGTCCTTGATCTCCATTAAATGTGTCAGCGTCCGGCGCATTCTTTAGGTTGAAATGGTTGCTTAACTCATTTAGCAAGGGCGGTCCCCACGCAAAATCTGGATCAGCTTCGAAGATTTTATTGGTAGTTTTGTCGTAATATACAGCGACATCGGGTTCTTTGAGGAGATCAACATAGGCGTTTAACTGATTGCGTCGGAACATAGCCGCTAATGGGGTGATCGTCGCCCCTGCGCTCTGCCGAGACAGCAAGGCTAGGCGCCATGCGCTGAAGGAAATGAACAGCGGTCGTTTGCCGTCTGCTGTGCGCTGGATAAATGCGATGAGTGCCCGCTTGCCCTCGTGGTCATCCTGTCTATACCAAGCAGCGGCCGTTGGCAAATAGTACGGAGTGATTGCAAAGGCTGCCGCAGAGAGGCTGAGTACCGCAAGCAGCAGGCCTTGTTGCGGCATACGAAGGGATGGTAAGTGCTTGCCCGAATCGGATGTTGGCGATCCCGTGCCCAGCCAGGCAATCAGGGCCAAGCCGAGTGGATAGGAAATGCTCAGCAGGCAGGTGTAGTGACTTCGACCTTGGTAATAGGCAAAAAGCAACCCGAAGAGTAGAGTTGAAAATACAATAAAGTCGCAATTTTGCGAGGCTGCCTGGTTAGTGCGCTCGGGAGAAGTCAGGTAATGTTGAATTGCGCTAGAAAATAGTGTAATGGCGAGCAGTACGTAGATATTCCATAAATGAAACGCCGGCATAGCGATCATGCCAAATCCTAGCTGGTAAAAGTCGCGTGCGTACTGGAAGAGCAAAGAAAAATCTGGTATAGCGTTGGATTTGTAATAGAGGTAAGAAACAAGAAGTGAAACGCCCGCAACAAAGCTCAGCGCACCTCTAAGAAAAGCAGCTGTGATCGTGCTAGCCCAATGCAGTTGGATTTGGCCGGTAACAAGCGACCCTAGGTTGGCGATTAATTGCCAGCCTAGCCAGGCCGCTAAAGCAGCAAGTCCGGTTTCTGGATTCCAATAGATCGCAATTGGGAAAAGCAAATAGGGTAGCCAGCGCCAACCAGGTCGTTGGTGTATGTTGAATGAGGCAAAGAGCAGAAACAGGCTAGGCCAGAACCAACGGAAATTCGTGCATTGAAAGCAGGCGAATTGCTGTGACTTCATGCCAGTGAGGTAGATCACGCCCGCCGTGGTGATCAGCGCCAGTGTGCTATTGCCCGAGAGAAGTCGGCGGGCCGCCAGCCATATACACAGCATGCTGGTCGCCAGTGCGAAGAACGCAAACCAGAAGAGCCCAATTGGGTCGCCAGACGCCGCTCCCAAGAATGGCCTGGCAAATTCTACGATTCCTCCGTACTGTGAAAGCAGATTGACTGCGACTGCCGACTTGCTCAGGTAGGCGGTGACTGCCGGCTCAAAAATCGGCCCCATGTGGATCAGGCTAGACCAATACTCAGAATACTCATCTGCCCCAATAGTTTCTACTAAAAGAGACAATTTGGCAGTGACATAGAGGATGCC
>CAILVI010000481.1 GCA_903837595.1 uncultured Thiodictyon sp. | reverse complement strand
CTGAAGCAGCAGATCCAGGAAGCGGCGCGCGCCGAAGGCTTGGGCATGTCGGCATGGCTGGGGCGACTGGCCGAAAAGGCGTTGAGGCGAACCCGAAAGACCGGACGGACGGACGGGAGATATGCCCTCGCGCCCTCTGCTCTCGCTGCGCTTCGCAACCGGGCTGGGGGGGTCGCTGGTCATCCAGGACCAGCTTCAACGCGGCCCGCCCAGCCGCGAACTACCCGAACAATCAGAGCCCGTGGGCGGGGCTCGCGGTTTAAGCGAAGGCTAGGCATGGCCGAATACTGCAACTGGAATCAGGATGGAGACGAAACCTCCGACGCATGGGGGACAGAATGCGGGTCGATGTTCAGCCTGACGGACGGAGACCCATTCGATAATCAGATGCGGTTTTGCCCGTTTTGCGGTAAGCCTCTCACGGTGCAGAGATTCTCGGAACCGGCGGAAGACGGCGCGCTCGACTGGGAGGAACCGAGATTCTTTCCTGGGTCTGCGGCCTAACATACAAGGCCAAGGCGGCGCGCCCGCATGGAGCTTGAATGAAAACTGAAACCCCGTTGGCGCGCCTCGCTTTTGAGCCCAGTGTTAGGCACTTCTCCAGCTATGGTTTTGCGCTGCTGGCTTGGCCGCATGATGGCGCTCCCGTTGGAATGCCGCCGCTCGTGTGTAGTCTGCATGTAGCCGAGATGGACGCGACCCACGCGCTTACGTCCGCATGGGAATCGAGCGGACGCGAGTTTTTTTACTGGCTCGCACGGATCGATTATTCTTTTCGAGCCTAACGACAAAGGCTAAAGCGAGCGCGCCTATGACATACTCTCAGACCAGCACAGACCGTGAGGCGCGCGTCGCTTTTAAGCCCAGTGTTAGACCTTTTTTTGAGGATGACGCTGTAACGATTTATCACGGGGACTGCCGACAGATTGCGCCGACACTGGGACGCTTTGACCTGCTTTTGACCGACCCGCCTTATGGGATGCAACGGGCAGGAAAGCCGAAATCAACTAGCAGCCATGGCGGGCACAAAGGATACGAGGATCTCGGATGGGACAGCGAACCGCCAAAGGCATGGGTTCTGAGGATGCTTTTCGACATGGCAGACAAACACATTATCTGGGGTGGTAACTATTTCCCTGATGCACTGACTTCTCAAGCAAAGTGGCTTGTTTGGGACAAGGGACAACGGATAGACCAAGCGGACGCGGAACTTGCCTACACCACGCTCGGCGGAGCGCTCAGAGTGTTTACCCTAAACCGTGCTGCGCTCGCCCAGGATGGAGCAGAACACCCAACACAGAAACCCGAGCGGCTGATCCGCTGGTGCATCGAGCAAGCCGGAGACGTGCAAACCATCCTTGACCCGTTCGCCGGAAGCGGGACCACTGGGCGAGCCGCCAAGGACCTTGGCAAGCGCGCGGTCCTGATTGAGCGCGAGGAGCGATATTGCGAGATTGCAGCAAAACGCCTGTCTCAACAGGTGCTTTGTCTTTAGGTCTAACAATGATTAGGCTGAAACGGGCCACTAGGGTACTAGACAGATATGAATGAATCCGCGCCCGCCGCGAAGCCCAAACGCCTCCCCTCTGTCTGGCGCCTCTACGCCCGCGAGGCCGCCGGGGCCTATTTGGGCATGTCCCCGCGCACCTTCGACCAGCAAGTCGCCCACGCCCTCCCGCACGTTCTGATCGGGCGTGGGCGCACCGCCAGACGCTACGACGTGCGGGATCTCGACGCCTGGGTGGATCGGCAGGTTAAAATTTGGCCCGCGGGCACCGTGCACACGCAGACACCATGCACCACAACCCTGAACCAAAACACCGCGGACTCAAGCTGCGCGGCTCCATCTGGTGGATTGACATCTGCCGCCGCGTCGACGGGCGCCAGATCTCGATTCGAGAGTCGACTGGCTGCCGGGAGGGCGACCTCGCCGGGGCCATCGCCATCCGCGACCGCCGCCTCGACGATGCCACCGGGCGCCGGGCAGCCCCGGTCGTAGACCTGGGCGGTCCGCGCACCTTCGCCGACGCGGCGGCCGAGTACCTGCTAGATCTTGAGCAGCGAGGCAAGGACCCCTCCCGTGCCGAGCAAGACATTCGTCTAGTCCTTGACGCACTGGGGGACCTACCGCTCGACCACGTGCACCAGCGCACCATCCAGCCGTGGATCGACGCGCAGCGGGGCATCCGGGCCAGTGGCACCGTCGGCCGGGCGGTGCGCACCGCGTCGACCGTACTGCGCTTCGCTGCCGCCGTCCTGCGCGACGGACACGTGCCTTGGCTGGCCGTCACGCCGCCCAAGCTGCGCCTGCCCGACTGGGGCACCAGGCAGCGGCGCCCGATCACATGGGAGGAGCAAGACCGGCTGATCGACGCCTTGCCTGAACACCTGATCGGCCCAGTCCTCTTCGCCCTGGCGACCGGCGCCCGGCAAGCCGAGATCACCACCTTGCGTTGGGACCGGCACCGGGACGTTGACGGGTTGGCCCCATGGTCGGCTTGGTGGGTCCCGCCGGAGATCAGGAAGGCCAGCTCCCGGCTGGCGCCGAGCGAACAGCAGGGGCGCTATCTCGTCGCCCCGCGTCTGGGCCGGGCAGTCATTGAGCGGGCGCACACGAAACAAGAGTCAGACTGGGTGTTTCCAAGCCCGCGGGGCGGCGCCCTCTACCGGGCGAACAACCACGGCTGGCGCACGGCCTGCGGGGAGGCGGAGCTGGACATCCGGTTTCACGACTTGCGCCACACGTTCGGAGACCGGGCCGCAGACGCCGGCATCCCGCTCGACATCGTGCGCTCGCTACTGGGGCACCGGCACCGCGGCATCACCGAGCACTATAGCCGCCCCGGGCTGGTGCGGCTGCTGGGCGAGGTAGAAAGGATCGGCCGGCCAGCGCCCCGACTGGCCGCGGTAGGCGGGGGTTTCGCACAGTAGCACACGTCGTGGTCGTCGCTCACGGTACCGCCCTCGCTGATTCAAACCAGGCGTCAACTGCTGAATCGTCAAGGCCCAGCAGGGCACCCAGGG
>CAILVI010000480.1 GCA_903837595.1 uncultured Thiodictyon sp. | reverse complement strand
GTGTCCACACAATCACATTCGCCTGGCAGGTGAATTGCCGGACGCGGATATCGCTTTGAAAAAGCTTGGCGAGCTTGGCGCCTTGGCGTGAGAACTGCTCTTTTTTGGATCATAACGGGAGCGGCATTATTGGCGCGATGATGGCAGTGAGTTCTGGGCCATGCTCGAAGGCCATCTGATGCCGGATTCAGCCATCTATCTGGCCAGGGGCGCAGGCGCTGATCAGATGCGCGGCGCCGGGGACGTGAACGGCAACGGCAACGGCAACGCCGGGCCAAGGAGGCCCGGCGCCTGACCAGGTCAACTCAGGGCGCGCAGTTCACCACCACCTCGTCGCTGAACTGCCCGATTTCCTTGTTTTTCACCACATAGACCGCCGTATAGCGGCGCAGCTCGGGCTTACCGGGCACGAGCAGCGGGCGCCGATCGAAATAGGGCAACACGGTGGTGAAGCCCAACAGCACCCAGCCCGCATCGCCTTCGCGCTGGCAATAGATATTGACCCCGTCGCTCGTCAACTTGAGGCAGGTGAGCTCGACCTCGCCATCCGAGTGGTCCGCGCCCGCCAGGTTCGGTTTGGACTCGGCCAGCTTGACGCTCAACGCCGGGCCTTGCAGCCGCAGCCGCGCACTCACGGCCGGGGTAAATTTCTGATGTGCCTTGACGCGATGCATGATCAGCCGGACGTTGCGCTCGGCCCGCTCGTGAACCGTGTTATTGTGCGCGACCGCCTGCTTATGCATGGTAACGGCAAGGTTCAGGGCCGTGTCGGCGCTATGCAATTCCGCATTATCCGCCTCCAATTGCGCCAGGTCCTCGGGCGCTACACAGCTCTCGGGGTCCTTGGCCTGGGCCGTGGCATTGTCATGCCAGCCGATAAACGCACTATGCGAAGGAGGGACGAAGTCTGACATGGACACACCTCTCTGGATGGAGATTGATTGAAGGAATCAATGACTGACCGACTTCCCGGAGGATGCGGGGCTCCGGGGTGCCCCTGTGCGAGCGATCGGCGGCTAACGGCCATGGCGCCCGCACCATCCCGAATGAACGTGGCGGGCGCCTTGGCCGTTCCCCCTCCCCGGCCCTCCCCCAATAGGGGAGGGGGAAGTGGAGCGCGCTCCCGGCGCGACTTTCACGGTAACGGGGTGTCAGCACCACGCCACGGGGTGCCGAACCTCGCCCAACCCCCGGCGCAGCCCGCTCAGCGGGCACCAGGATTGCGCCCTGTGCGCGAAATGCCGTACCTGATGCGTCGTGGTCTGCGCCACCGGGCGCAAGCGATCCGCCCCGGGGCCTGGGCATTCCGCCCGCGGGCCAGAGTATTCCGCCCCAGGGCCAGAGGGTTCCACCCGGAGGCGCGGAGTGCCAGCCCCGGACACTTACCAAAACGCTTTATTATTTATTGTGTTGCCGATCTTGGCTGAGGTCTTCCGCCACGGGGTTGAAGCCTTCAGCCCCGTGGTTGAAGTCTTCGGCCACGGGGTGGCAGCCTTGCGCCCGGTGGCGGAGCCCCTCGACCACCGGGTGGCCGCCCTCCACCACGGGCTGCAAGCCTTCCTCCCGCTGCCGTAACCCCGGCGCCACTAGGTCACTACCCTCTGTCCCGGGGGAATGACATCTTGCCGTCGGCTAGCAGGCCGGTAAGGCGGAACAGGGGCCGCGAGCAAGGTCCCAGGCGCCGTCGCGTTTCTTTCCCCATAGCGTGCCATAATATCGGCCGACCGTACAAGATGCGCCGGTTACACGCCGGTTACACGCACCGATTGCAAGATCGATAAACTGCACGGAGCCTTGAGAATCGTTGCGGCCATCCGGTTCGTCTGCAACTGGAGGTCGAGGCGTTATCGTGAAAGTAAGACCAGTGCCCGGTGGGAGCGGCTTTAGCCGCGACGGGACCGCGCAGGCATCCGTGGCTTCGTCGCGGCTAAAGCCGCTCCAACGGGGACTTTCATCGTCCGGGATGGCTGGTCGTGCTGCCATGGCCGTTAGCCAGTGGCGGCTTCCGGCATAACCAAGAGAAATCCGTGGCGCCTGCGAGCCTGACCGGCTAAAGCCTCGGCCTCCAGTGGCCGGAACGAGGACCAAGGCCGCGACGCGGTTGGTGAGTTGGGTTTAACGTAATTGGCATTGGATTTGACCTCATACTGAAAACCGGCGAGGCCGCACAGATTCTTATCGTCGATGATATGCCGACGAACATCAAGGTGCTCCTCAGCATGCTGGACGACGACTCTGATGTGAGAGTCGCCACCTCAGGACGCGAGGCACTGAATTTTCTGGCCAAGGGGCAGCCGCCGCCGGACCTGATCGTGCTGGATGTCATGATGCCGGAGATGGATGGGTACCAGGTCTGTGCTACGCTCAAAGGACAGGTCGCCACGCGCGACGTTCCGGTGATCGCCGTCACGGCAATGGTATCGATGCGGGTCTCGCCGTCCGGAATGGCCGCCACCGTGACCGGATCGACCGCGTAGGACCAGTGGCCTCCGGTTTCACTGATCGCAGCGCGTCCCTGCGATCGGCGATTTCGATTTCCGCAATGGCCAAGCCGAAGCGCGCCGCCCCGAGGTCTTAACCTTCGGCGCCGGGCGCGAGTGCTCCTTGCGCGGTCCGGGTGTCCAACCGCCGCCTTCGTTCAGACCCGATCCTGGCCGATGACTAGCCGACCCCTAGGTCAGATGCGCCGCGCGCTCAGCCGGGATTACCCGCGAAGAGCATGCCCGGGGCCTGGGAACCGGCGAATTGCATCGGGTTCTCGTGCTCGCCGTCCTTCAGAACCTCAAAGTGGACATGAGGTCCGGTGGCACTGCCGGTCGACCCGACCGCGCCGATCACCTGGCCTTTGCGGACCTGCTGTCCTTCTTGAACTGAATTGAAGGAGTTATGACCGTAGCGGGTGCTGTAGCCGTTGGCATGGCGGATCTCGATCAGGTTACCATAGCCGTGTCGATGCCCGTTGAAGGTCACCACCCCATCGGCCACCGCCACCACCGGGCTGCCCGAGGGTGCGGCGAAGTCGACACCTTGGTGGAAGATGGCCCGATGCCTGATCGGATGCACGCGCATCCCGTAATTGGAGGTAATGTAGCCCGAGCGAATCGGCCAACCCGCAGGCACTGACTTGGCGGTGAGGTCCTTCCCTGGGATCGCCTCTTCAAGGATCTCCAGCTTACGCTTGCGATCCTTGAGCAGGCTGACCATGCTCCCCAACTCACTGGCGATCTCCCTGATCGTGTAGTCCTGAGCCGGCCCGTCCTCGGGCCCACCCTGAGGCGGGGGATTGCCGAAATCGAACTCATGCTGATCGAGCCCGGCCATACCGGCCACGCGCTCACCCAGGGCATTGATCCGCGTGAGTTCCGCCTGCATATCACCCAGTCTGGCGGTGAGGTCCGCGAGCGGCGCCTGATCTGACTGGGAGGGCGCGGTCGCAAGGTGGAGGAGATTCGCTGCGTCGGTTTGGGCAACACCGGCCTGCTTGCCAACCCAGAATCCGATCCCAGCCCCCGCGACGGCACACGAGAGAACCGCGGAAAATGCCACAACGGCCTGTCCGCGCAAGGTCTTTCTACGATCGAGGTGGTACATTGATGACCTCTGGCTGTGAGTAGGGCGACTTTGGGTCGGGTTTATACTACAGACGGCCAGCCGTGGCGACCCCTCATGTGCGCCGAGCGATTGATCTAGGTTCGTTTTCTGTAAATCAGGCAAAGGTAATACCTCTCAAATCATGGCAAGACAACGGGCCAGTCGCACGCGGGCCGCTCATGTGCGGGATCTTCTCACGGCCAGCCCCGCGGTGGCCCACTGCCTGGAATTACAGCGACGCGAGGATGGCCTACTCGCCCAAGTTCGCGACCTGCTGGCCCCAGCGGCGCGGCCCCATTGCATCCAGGCGACCACCACTGACGGCGAGCTTACGGTCACAGTGGACTCGGCGGCTTGGGCAACACGCCTGCGTTATCTGGCCCCGGACCTGGCCCGGGGGCTCGCGGGCGCCGGGGTCAGGGCGGTGAAGCTGCGCGCCCGCCCGCAGGATTTGGGCACGCGACGCCAAACGCCACAGCGTCTGGACCGATTGACATCCGCTGCAAGCCAACATCTGTTGGCAGCGGCCGACTATACGACCGATGCGGGGATTGCCGACGTCTTCCGGCGTCTGGCAGCCCGGCACCGCGAGCCGGACCCCTTGGCGTAGGCAAGCGGCCGGCGCAGACCCAGGCCCGATCAGGCAAACGCCAAGGGCTGGGCGTAGCAGATGGGAGCCGGCGTGGCGTCTTCGAACACCGCTTCTTCCCAAGCGGTCTGGTCTGCCACCAGGGCACGCAAGAGCTGGTTGTTCAGTGCGTGCCCGGACTTATGGCCTTTAAAGGCCCCGATCAGGGTGTGGCCCAAGAGATAGAGGTCGCCGATCGCATCCAGGATCTTGTGCTTGACGAACTCGTCCTCATAGCGAAGACCTTCCTCGTTCAGTACCCGGAACTCGTCCACCACCACGGCGTTATCCAGGCTGCCGCCTTGGGCGAGGCCCTGTTGGCGCAACGCCTCAATGTCGCGCAGAAAGCCGAAGGTCCGGGCGCGACTGACTTCCTTGACGAAGGATGAGGTGGAAAAGTCCATGGTAGCCCGCTTGGTGCGATCATGGAAGGCCGGATGGTCGAAATCGATCGTGAATTCCACGCTGAACCCGTCGTAGGGCTCAAACCGGGCATATTTGTCGCCATCGCGCACCTCGACCGGATGCTTGATCCGAATAAAGCGCTTGGCGCGATTCTGTTCTTCCACGCCGGCGGACTGAATCAGGAACACGAAGGGGCCGGCGCTGCCATCCATAATCGGCACCTCCGGGGCGCTCACGTCCACGTAGGCGTTATCGATGCCGAGGCCCGCAAAGGCGGACAGCAGGTGCTCAACCGTCGAGACCCTCACGTCGCCATTGACCAGGGTCGTCGACAGCCGGGTGTCGCCCACGTTGTGAGGACAAGCCCGGATCTCAACCGGTTGCTCCAAGTCCACCCGCCGGAAGACGATACCGGTATCGGGAGCCGCCGGGCGCAGCGTGAGGTACACCTTGTCGCCGGTATGCAAACCGACGCCGGTGGCGCGGATCACGTTCTTTAGTGTACGTTGCTTGACCATCGTGCGGGCTCCCTAGTCGCATACCGCGGCGACGCGCGCTGGCTCCGACCATCGACATCGCGGCTAACGCCGCGCCACGCCCGAACGATTTCAGGCTTGATGGTTAGCTTAGGGTTTTCCCGAAACTTTATCAAGCGCTCTGTGCAACATATCGAAAGTTGTTTGTTTTTGTTTACATTACACGTAAAGGGATTTCCCTAGTAGCACGCCCTCCCTGGCATTTTTCGCGAATGGATACCCCGCGCTGAGCCCCGCGGCCGTCCGTGGCCCCGCCAATCGGCAATCCTAACGGCCATGGCGCCCGCGCCACCCCGAAAGATGAAAGAGGCGGGCGCCTTGGCCGTTCCCCCACTCCGCCCACCCCCAATAGGGGAGGGAGAATTGGAGCGCGCTCCCGGCGCGACTTTCACGGTAAGTCGCTGGCTCAATCCGCCTGACGGCGCAGGAAGGCGGGGATGTCCAGATAGTCCAGATCGTGCTCGACCGCCTCGGCCGTGTTGCCACCCGCCGTCGCCGCCTTACGGTAAATGGCGGGGCGCCGCTCAATCTCGCCATAATCGGGCCCCGTCTCCTCGCCATCCGCAGCGACGAGACGCACATGCGGCGGCTCTTCGCGGTTTGGCCTTACCACCACCGAGATCCGGCGCGCGCCCAAGCCGGTGGCCACGACGGTAACCCGCAGTTCATCCTCCAGTTCCGCGTCAATGACGGTGCCGATCACCACGGTGGCGTCATCGTCGGCAAAGTCGCGAACCGTGTTACCAACCTCATCGAACTCGCCCATGGTCAGGCTGCTGCCCGCCGTGATGTTGACCAGAATGCCCTTGGCCCCGGCGAGATCGATGTCTTCCAACAGGGGGCAGCGAATGGCTGCCTCCGCAGCCTCCCGTGCCCGCTCCGGACCGACGGCGGCCCCGGTGCCCATCATGGCGACCCCCATCTCCGACATCACGGTCTTCACGTCGGCGAAGTCGACGTTGATCAGGCCGGGACGCGTGATCAGTTCGGCAATCCCGCGGGTCGCGTTCAACAGAATGTCGTTGGCTGACTTGAAGGCACCGAGCAGGGTCATGTCCTTGCCAAGCACCGCCAACAGCTTCTCGTTCGGGATAGTGATCAACGAATCCACATGCTTGGCCAACTCCGCAATGCCTTCCTCGGCGATGCGCCGCCGCTTGCTCCCCTCAAAGGGGAACGGCTTCGTCACCACCGCGACCGTCAGAATACCCAGTTCCTTAGCGACCTCGGCAACCACCGGAGCGGCACCGGTGCCGGTACCGCCGCCCATGCCGACGGTGATGAAGACCATGTCGGCACCGGACAAGGCCTCGGCGATGCGCTCCCGATCCTCCAGCGCCGCCTGTTTACCCACCGCCGGGTTGGCACCGGCGCCGAGCCCCTTGGTGATCGCTGAACCGAGCTGCAAAATGGTCCTCACGCGTGACCCCTTGAGGGCCTGCGCGTCGGTATTGGCGCAGATAAAGTCCACCCCCTCAATGGAGGAATCGACCATGTGATTGACCGCGTTGCCGCCCCCACCGCCGACGCCGATCACCTTGATAACGGCGGATTGGTTATGGGTATCCATCATTTCGAACATCACTCTATCTCCCCCAAACTGTTTGTCGCTTAAGAAACCTGAAACCCCGTTCGGCCCCACCCCCGGCAGGACCGCCCCCCCGACCGGCACAGCCCCTAGGAACCGCACCCCGGAGCCGCAGGCCGCGGCCCCAAGAACCGTGAGCATCCGCATGCCCCTCAGAAATTCCCTTGGAACCAACTGCGCATCCGCTTCAACACCCCCTTGACCCCGCCCCCGGCGTTGAGTTCGGGACGTTTGGCAAAGCGGTGTTGCCGGGCGTAGATCAAAAGCCCCACGCCGGTGGCGTAGACCGGGTTGCGCATCACTTCGGCCATGCCGACCACATACTGGGGCACCCCCAGGCGCACGGGCATGTGGAAGACCTCCTCGGCCAGTTCGATCAGGCCCTGCATCTTGGCGCTGCCGCCGGTGAGGACGACGCCGCCGGCCACCAGGTCCTCGAAGCCGCTACGCCGCAGCTCGTTGCGCAGCAGGGTCAGCAGTTCTTCATAGCGCGGTTCCACCACCTCGGCCAGCGTCTGGCGCGACAGGCGCCGCGGCGGGCGGTCGCCGATGCTCGGGACCTCAATGGTATCGCCGCCGCTGGCGAGCTGGGTGAGGGCACAGGCGTGGCGGATCTTGATCTGCTCGGCGTGCTGGGTCGGGGTACGCAGGGCCACCGCGATATCGTTCGTCACCTGATCGCCGGCGATCGGGATGACGGCGGTGTGGCGGATCGCCCCGTCCGTGAACACCGCCAGATCGGTGGTGCCCCCGCCGATGTCCACCAGACACACGCCCAGCTCCTTCTCGTCCTCGCCGAGCACCGAGTAGGAGGCACTGAGCTGCTCCAGCACCAGGTCATCAACCTCGAGGCCGCAGCGTCGGATGCATTTCAAGATGTTCTGGGCCGCACTGACCGCGCCGGTGACCATATGGACACGCGCCTCCAGGCGCACCCCGCACATCCCGATGGGCTCGCGGATGCCCTCCTGCCCATCAATGATGTATTCCTGGGGCAGGATATGGAGCACCTGCTGATCGGCGGGGATGGCGACGGCGCGGGCGGTGTCGAGCACTCGGTCCACGTCGGCCTGGCTGACCTCGCGATCTTTGATGGGGGTGCTGCCGTTGGAGTTGAGGCTGCGGATGTGGCTGCCGGCGATCCCGGCGTGGACCGAGTGGATCTCGCATCCAGCCATCAGCTCGGCCTCTTCGACGGCGCGCTGGATGGACAGGACGGTGGACTCGATATCCACCACCACCCCTTTCTTGAGGCCGCGGGAGGGGTGGGTACCGATACCGATGATCTCGATCTGGTCATCGTCCTTTAGCTCGCCGACCAGACAGGCGATCTTGGAGGTGCCGATATCCAGGCCCACCAGCAGGTTTTTGTCGTTGCGTCGTGCCATTCCGTTTTTCACCGCGTGTGTGTATGTTGACTCATGCCGTGGTTGGCTAGTGCCGTGTCGGAAGCGCCTGGGTCAGCGCGCGGGCAGGCCCTCGCGCGTCGGCGGGTTGCGGCCGTGAGGACGGCGGTTGTTGGTGGGTCCGGGCCTTGGTGGGGGCTGCACCAGAACGCGCAACCGCATGCTGCTTAGGCATTGCCGCGTGACCCGCCGTCGTCCGGCCCCCCCCCCGCGCCGCCGGACGATGCGCCGGGACCTGGGTATGCGTCTTGGTATGCGTCTTGGTATGCGTCTGGGTAGCTGCCCCGGAGCGCCGGGCGGCGGTCTTCGGCGCCGGATGCCGGCCCTGCGGGCCCGTCAGCGCCTGGGTGGGCGACGGCAGCGGGTCCGGCACCGCACTGCCCGCCCATTTGACCGCGAAGCCATTGCTGTAGCGCAGGTCCACGACCTTGGCCCGGCCGGCAGCCTCCAATTGGGGTGCTGCCCCGATGAAGCGCGTCAGGCGCCGCTCGATGTCGGCGGTGCCGAGCTCCAGTCGGGTGTTGGAGACCAAGTCCAGGCGCCAGGCGCCGCGAGGGTCGACAGCGAGGGTGTCGATGAGTTGGCCGGCCAACATCAGCGAATCGCGCCATTTGAGGTAGCGTTCGACCAGTTCCCGGGCGCGTACCGCCTCCCCGTCGAGCAGTGGCAGGCCGGCCGGGATCGGGCCGCTGGGGCGAAAGATGACGCCCTCGGCGGTGACTAGGCCGTCGCCCTTCCAGCGCGCCACCGGGCGGTGCTCCACCACGCGCACTTGGAGCCGGTCGGGCCAGACGCGCCGGATGCCGGCGCCGCCGACCCAGGACAGCCTCTCGGCGGCCTGCTTCAGGTCCCGCAGATCGGCGGTGAGAAACCCCCCTTGCAGGCGCTGGCTGAGCGTATCGCGCAACAGCTCCGAGGAGTGATGATGCAACTCGCCTTGGACCTCAATGATCCGCACCGGCAGGAGCCGCGGTTCCCAATAGCCGAAGGCCCAGACGCAACCGGCCATGGCCAGGAGCAACAGCAGCCCACTCAAGGCACGCAGGCGGGTACGCCGGGGTGCCAATGCCGATAAGGGCGCCGATAAAGGCGCCGATAAAGGCGCCGCTGGCGGTGGGGCCGTCGCCAACGGCGGAGGCTCGCGGGGGGCAGTCGGTTCAGCCACGATCGAGGCTCGTCCCCAGAATGCGCAGGACCAGCGTCGGGAAATCGAGCCCCGCCGCCCGCGCGGCCATGGGCACCAGACTGTGGTCGGTCATGCCGGGGACGGTGTTGATCTCCAGCAGGTAGGGGGCACCGGCCGCGTCGACCATGAAGTCGACCCGGCCCCAACCGCCGGCACCGACCGCGTCGAAGGCGTCCAGGGCGAGTTGACGCAGCCGCAACTCGTCGCCCTCGGGCAGACCGCAAGGGCAGCGATAGCGCGTGCTGTCGGCGCGGTACTTGGCGTCATAGTCATAGAAGGCGTGGGGCGTCTCCAGCCGGATGATGGGCAGGGCCTCGTGCCCGAGGATGGCGCAGGTGTACTCGGCACCGTCAATCCAGCGTTCGGCGATGACCAGGGGATCGTACTCGCGGGCGACCTGCCAGGCGGCGGCCAAGGCGGCGGGGTCCTCGACCCGGGCCATTCCGATGCTGGACCCCTCGTGGGCCGGCTTGATCATCAGTGGAAAACCAAGGGCAGCGGCGGCAACCAGGTCCGCGTCGTCGCGCAGCAAGACCGCGTCGGCCGTCGGCAGACCAGCCCCCGCCCAGGCAAGCTTGGTGCGGTACTTGTCCATTCCCAGGGCCGATCCCAGGACCCCGGAGCCGGTATATGGCATGGCGATCGTCTCCAGGGCACCCTGAATGACGCCGTCTTCGCCGCCGCGGCCGTGAAGGATGATGAAGGCGCGCGTGAAACCGCCGGCGCGCAACTGCTCCAAGACGGTGGCGTCGGGGTCCAGGGGATGGGCGTCCACGCCACGCTCGCGCAGGGCCGCGAGTACAGCATTGCCGCTCTTGAGTGAAATCTCGCGCTCGGCGGCCTGGCCGCCGAGCAGCACGGCGACTTTACCGAAGCGGTCGCGACCATCTTGATCAGGGAGTGATGACATTTTTAATTCATTTCTGATTTTTGATTGCTGATTGAAGATTGGAAATCATCAATCTTCAATCAGCAATCCTCAATTGACTTGAACTCTGGGTGGAGCTGTATTCCGGTGTGGTGCGCCACTTGTTGCTGCACGTGCTGTACCAGATCGGTGATGTCTTGGGCCTTGGCCTGGCCCGTGTTGATAATAAAGTTCGCGTGTTTCTCGGAGACCTGGGCGCCGCCGATACGACACCCTTTGAGCCCGACCGATTCGATGAGGCGCGCCGCATGGTCACCGGGGGGGTTGCGGAAGACGGAACCGCAACTCGGCGCTCCGGTGGGCTGAGTGCGGGCACGCTGGTCCAGGAGGGCGCGGATGCGCTCCATGCCGGCGGCACCATCGCCGGGTTGTAGTTCCATCTCGGCGTCCAGGAACCATTCGCCCGGGGCACCACGGACCTCGCGGTAGCCAATCTGGAAGTCGGTCGGGCGGCGGACACGGATCTCTCCGGTCCGGTCGATGCTGCGTATCTGCCTGACCTGGGTCCAAGTCTCGCCGCCCCAGGCGCCGGCGTTCATGGCCAAGGCCCCGCCCAGGGTGCCGGGGATGCCGGCCAGGAATTCGACACCGACCAGATTGTGGCGGGCGGCGAAGCGGGCCACCTTGGCGCAGGTGGCCCCGGCCTGGGCATAGAGGCCGGTGGGTCCCTGCCGGTTGAGCTGGGAGAGACCGCCCAGGGTCTGGATCACGGTGCCGGGAAAACCTGAATCCGGGACCAAGAGGTTGCTACCGAGTCCGAGCCAGAAGAGGGGCTCCAGCGGATCGAGATGCCGGAGGAATTCCACCAGGTCGTCGATGTCGACCGGGCGGTAGAGGCGCCGCGCCGGACCGCCAACCCGCCAGGTGGTGTGGCGGGACAGGGGCTCGGACTGGAGCAACTCGCCGCGCAGCTCAGGCATCATTGACTCCCCCGGTCAGCATGGCGGGTAGGCGCGCGGCGAGCGCGCCGATGTCGCCGGCCCCCATCAGCAGCACCAGGTCGCCGTCCTCCAGCAGGTTGGGGAGGAGCTCGGGGACGGCGTTGGGGTCTTGGGCGAACACCGGGTCCAGGATGCCGCGGGCGCGGATGGCGCGGCTCAGGCAGCGACCGTCGGCGCCGGCAATGGGGGCCTCGCCGGCGGGGTAGACGTCGCACAGGATCAGCAGGTCGACGGTGGAGAGGACCTGGACGAAGTCTTCGAACTGCTCCTGGGTACGGGTGTAGCGATGCGGCTGAAAGACCAGGACTAGCCGGCGGCCGGGCCAGCCGCCGCGGGCGGCGGCCAGCGTCGCGGCGAGTTCGCGGGGGTGGTGTCCGTAGTCGTCGACGAGGGTCAGCCGCCGGCCGGCCTGGTCCTGTAAGTCGGTGACGACGAAGCGACGGCCCACCCCTTGGAAGCCGGCCAGGGCGCGGCGGATGGCGTCTTCGTCGACCCCCAGCTCCAAGGCGACGGCGATGGCCGCCAATGCGTTGAGGACATTGTGGCGTCCGGGCAGGTTGAGCTCGAGGGCCAACGGCGAGCGCAGGTCCTTGCTGTGGACGTCGAAATACATGCGCAGGCCATCCTGACGGACATTGTCGGCGCGCACATCCGCCTGCGCACAGGTGCCATAGGTGCGTACCGGGCGCGGCACCAGCGGCTCCAGGGCGCGCACCTCGGGATCGTCAATACACAGGACTGCCAGGCCGTAGAACGGCAGGTGGTGGAGGAACTCCATGAACGTATTGCGCAGGCGGTCGAAGTCGTTGCCGTAGGTCTGCATGTGGTCGGCATCGATGTTGGTCACGATCGACACCATGGGCTGGAGGTAGAGGAACGAGGCGTCGCTCTCGTCCGCTTCCGCCACCAGGTATTTGGAACTACCAAGCTTGGCATTGGCCCCGGCGCTGTTGAGCAGGCCGCCGATCACGAAGGTGGGATCGAGCCCGCCCTCGGCGAGCACGCTCGCCACCAGGCTGGTGGTGGTGGTCTTGCCGTGGGTACCGGCGACGGCCACGCCGTAATGGAAGCGCATCAGCTCGGCGAGCATCTCCGCGCGGCGCACGATGGGGATGCGCCGGGCGCGGGCCTCGGCGATCTCCGGATTCGACTCATCAATGGCGGTGGAGACGACCACCGCGTCGGCATCCGTGACCTGGGCGGCGCGGTGACCGATGTAGACCTGCACGCCCAATTGGCGCAGGCGTCGGGTGGTCTCGCTGTCACGCAGGTCGGAGCCGGCCACCTCGTAGCCCAGGTTGGCCATGAGTTCAGCGATGCCGCTCATACCGGCGCCGCCGACACCGATGAAGTGCAGGCGTCGGACCCGGCCCATGTTGGCAGCGGTGTGGCTCAAATGGGGATTCATCGGCGGGCGAGCTCCAAGCAGGCGGCGGTGATGCGGGTGACGGCGTCGGGGGTAGCGCGGGCCCGGGCGGCCTGCGCCATGGTCAGGAGTTGGCTGCGGTCAGCGAGCAGCGTCGCGAGCAACTCGGCAAGGCCCGCAGGATGCAGATCCTGCTGAAGGATCAGGCGCGCCGCGCCGCATTCGGCCAGGAAACGGGCGTTACCGACCTGATGGTCATCGACCGCATGGGGATAAGGCACCAGCACCGCGCCCAGGCCGGCCGCGGCCAGCTCGGAGACGGTCAGCGCACCGGCACGGCAGACGACCAAATCAGCCCAGGCGTAGGCCTGCGCGATGTCGCTGATGAACGCCGTGACCTCGGCCTGGACGCCGGCTTGCGCATAGGCCGCGCGCGCCAGTTCCAGCGTCTGCTCGCCGCCCTGGTGGCGGACCGCCGGCCGCCGCTCGACGGGGAGCAGGCCCAGCGCCGCGGGGAGGACTTCGTTGAGGGCCTTGGCGCCGAGCGAACCGCCGACGATCAACAGCCGCGCCGGCCCGGTCCGCCCGGCGAAGCGCTCCAGGGGCGGCGGCAGTTCAGTGATCTCACGCCGTACCGGGTTGCCGGTGGCGATAGCATGCCGCCCGGCAGGAAAGCTGCCGGGGAAGGCCTCGAACACCCGGGTCGCCAGACGGGCGAGCCATTGGTTGGTCATCCCCGGGACCGAATTCTGCTCGTGAACAACCAGGGGTATTCCCAGTGCCCGGGCGGCCAGGCCGCCCGGGCCGGAGACGAACCCGCCCATCCCCAGCACCAGCGCGGGGCGGCGGCGGCGCAGGATCGCCCCGGCCTGCCACAGGGCGCCGATCAGCCGCACCGGCCCCACCAGGGTCTGTTTGATCCCCTTGCCGCGCAGGCCCGCGACGCGCAGCCATTCCATTTCGAAGCCGTGCTCCGGGACCAGGCGCGATTCCAGGCCACGCTGCGTTCCGATCCAGAAGATGCGCACGCCCTGCTCACGCAGGGCGGCAGCCACGGCAAGCGCGGGAAAGACATGCCCGCCGGTGCCCCCGGCCATGACGCCTATGCACGTAGCCATGGCACCCCCCGTGGACTCCTGGACTCCGCCTCGTCCTGGCGCGTGGTCGCGTCGATCCGCAGCAGGATGGCGATGGCCATGCAGACGACCATCAGGCTGTTGCTGCCGTAACTCAGGAAGGGCAGGGTCAGCCCCTTGGTCGGGAGCATGCCCGCGTTGACACCGATGTTCACGAAGGCCTGCAGGCCGAGCCACAGACCGATCCCCTGGGCCGTGTAGGCGGCGAAGCGGCTCCCAGCCGCCTCCGCACTGGCACCGATGCGGAAGGCGCGCCAGGCGATGAAGGCGAAGGTGAAAATGACCACCAGCATCCCTAGCAACCCCAGTTCCTCGGCAATGACCGTAGCGATAAAGTCGGTGTGCGCCTCAGGGAGGAAATACTGTTTCTGAATGCCGTTGCCGAGCCCGACCCCCAGCCACTCGCCCCGCCCGAAACCGATCAGGGCCTGGCTCAACTGGTAACCTGAGTTGAAGGGGTCCTCGAATGGATTGAGGAAGGAGAGGATACGCCGCATCCGGTAGGGCGATGTCATCACCAGTACGGTGAGCCCGACCAGCACGGTGCCGAACAGCACGGCGAAGGGCATGACACTGACGCCCCCGAGGAACAACATCCCCATGACGGTGGCCAGCATCACCGTGGTGGTGCCGAAATCCGGCTGCTTCAGGATCACGACGGCGGTAATCCCGATCAGGATCATGGGACGGATGAAACCGGACAGTTTGTTGGCCACGGCATCGGCGTGGCGCACCAGATAGCCCGCGATGTAGATCACCGCAAACAGCTTGATGAACTCCGAGGGCTGGAGATTCAGCGGCCCCACGTGGATCCAGCGCGTGGCGCCATTGACGTTGCGACCGATGCCCGGGACCAGGACCAGCAGCAGCATCCCGACCCCACCCAGGAATAGCCAGACCCCCGTGCGCTCCCACCAACTGACCGGGACGGTGAAGGCCAGCAGGCCAGCCATCAGGGCCATGGAGAGGGCGATCGCCTGACGGGTGACGAAGTAAAAGGGGTCTTTGCAGCAGGTGTCGCCGATGGTCATGGAGGCCGAGGCCACCATCACGAAGCCAAAGGACAGCAGACCCAGGGCCGCGATCAGCAGCGGCAGGTCCAGGGCCGGCCGGCGCTCGTTGCGGCGCCGCACCCAGGTCTCGGAACGCTTGTTCCGGCGGGTTGCCGCGGTCATACCGCAAGCCTGCGCACCGCGTCGGCAAAGACCCGACCACGGTGTTCGTAGTTGTCGAACATATCAAAGCTGGCGCAGGCCGGGGAGAGCAGCACCGCGTCCCCGGGGCGGGCCATGTCAGCGGCCTTGGCGACCGCGTCGGCCATGTCGCCGGCCGGGATCAGAGGGACCAGGCCGCTCAAAACCCGCTCGACCAGGGGGGCATCGCGCCCGATCAGGACCACCGCCCGGGCGGCCCGCGCAACCGCCGCGGCGAGCGGCGTAAAATCCGCGCCCTTACCGTCACCACCCGCGATCAAGACCACCAGGCCCGCGGACCCCGGTGACACCAGGCCATCCAAGGCGGCGACCGTGGCCCCGGGGTTGGTACCCTTGGAGTCGTCATACCAGCGTACCCCGGCCTGATCGGCCACCAGTTGGCAGCGGTGGTCCAGACCGGAAAAGGTCCGCAGGGCCTCCAGCGCCGGCGCGCGCGGCAGGTCGCAGGCCTCGGCCAAGGCCAAGGCGGCCAGGGCATTGGCCAGATTGTGCCGACCGGGAATCAGGACCTCGTGCGCCGGGATCAGTCGCTCCTCCCCCCGACAGAGCCAGGGGCCAGCGTCGGTCTGCACCAGACCATAGTCGCCCGCCGCGGGCACCCCCAGGGTGAAGCCGATCTCGCGCGGCGCAGTACGGAGCATCGCCACCACGGCGGGGTCATCGCGATTGATGACGGCCACCTCGGCCCGGTCATAGATGCGTGCCTTCGCCTGCTGATAGGCGGCCAGGTCCGCGTAGCGGTCCAGGTGATCGGCTGAAATGTTGAGCACGACCGCCGCCCGGGCGGTGAGACCCGGCGTGGTCTCCAGTTGAAAACTGGAGAGCTCGAGCACATACAGGTCCGCCTGATCGTCCATTAGGTCCAGCACCGGTTCACCCAGATTGCCGCCGACCCGCACAGCGCGCCCGGCCCGCCGCGCCATGAGCCCCATGAGCGTGGTCACGGTGCTCTTGCCGTTGGAGCCGGTGATGGCACAGATCGGCGCCCGGGCGGCCTGCGCGAACAGTTCCACATCGCCGATCACCGCCACCCCGCGGGCGCGGGCCTGCTCAATCAGCGGTGTGGCCACCGGCACCCCGGGGCTGACCACCAGCCGGTCGGCGGCAGCGAAGGGACTGGGGTCGAAGCCCCCGACGAACACGGCCACCTCCGGCAGATCACGGCGGACCTGCTCCAGGCCGGGCGGATTAGCGCGGGTGTCCGTCACCGCCACCCACGCACCCTGCGAACGCAGATAGCGGACGCAGGAGACACCGGTCTTACCCAGACCGACCACCAGGGTCTTCAAATCGGGGGGCAGTGTCGCGGTCATCAGCGGATCTTCAGGCTGGCCAGCCCGACCAGGACCAGCACCACGGTAACGATCCAGAAGCGGACGATGACCCGCGGCTCCGGCCAGCCCTTAAGCTCGAAGTGATGGTGCAGGGGGGCCATGCGGAAGATGCGTTTGCCGGTGAGCTTGAAGGAGATCACCTGCAACATCACGGAGACGGTCTCCATCACGAAGACCCCGCCCATGATGAACAGCACCAGTTCCTGACGCACGGCCACCGCGACCACGCCCAAGGCCGCACCCAGGGCCAAGGCACCGACGTCGCCCATGAACACCTGGGCCGGATAGGCGTTGAACCAAAGAAAACCCAGCCCCGCCCCAACCAAGGCGCCGCAGAAGATGAACACTTCGCCGACCTCCTTGACGTGCGGGATGCGCAGATAGGCGGCGATCTCAACATGACCGGCGGCGTAGACGAAGATGGCCAGTGCCCCGGACACCAGCACGGTGGGCATGACGGCTAACCCGTCCAGCCCGTCGGTCAGATTCACGGCGTTACTGGAACCCACGATGACGAAATAGGCCAGCAGGATGAACCAGGGCCCGAGTTGGAACGAGACATCCTTCAGGTAGGGGATGAGGAGCGCAGTCTCCGCCGGGGTCTGGGCGGTGAAATAGAGGGCCAGCGCCGCGGCCAGGCCGAAGACCGTCTGCCACAGATATTTCCAGCGGGCGGCCAGGCCCCGCGGATTCTTGAGGACCAGCTTCTTGTAATCGTCCACCATCCCCACGCCACCGAAGGCCAGCGTCGTCAGCAACACGATCCAGACATAGCGGTTGTTGAGATCCGCCCACAGCAGGGTGCTGATGCCGACCGCGACCAGAATCAGCGCGCCACCCATGGTGGGGGTACCGGACTTGATCAGGTGGCTCTGGGGGCCGTCGTCGCGCACCATCTGGCCGATCTTGAAGGCGCGCAGCCGCCGGATCATCGGCCGGCCAACCAGCAGCGAGATGGCGAGCGCCGTCAGGGTCCCCAGTATTCCGCGCAGCGTCAGATAGCGGAACACACCGAAACCGGTCTCGAAGCGCATCAGCCATTCAGCAAGATAAAGCAACATATTATTTGAAATTTAAGATTTAAGATTCAGAAAAATCAGCAATCAGCAATCAGCGCACAGGGCGTTAACCACCACGTCCATCCGCGCCGAGCGCGAACCCTTCACTAAGATCAGCGCATCCGCGCTCAAGGACTCGCGTAGCTGCGCGATGAGCGCCGCGTGATCCGCGAAGTGCTGCGCCCCGGCGCCGAAGGCGTCCGCGGCGGCGGCACTGCGCATTCCGACGCAGAACAGTCGCTCCACCCCCGCGGCGCGGGCCTGGGCACCCGCCTCACGGTGCAGCGCCTGGGACCGCGGGCCCAGCTCGCCCAGATCGCCCAAGACCAGCCAGGGGCGCCCGGGCAGCCCGGTCAGCACGGCCACCGCGGCGGCCAGTGAGTCCGGGTTCGCATTATAGGTGTCGTCGATGAGTCGCACCGCGGCACCGGTGCGCGGGCACAGGCGGCCAGGAACCGGGGCCAGGGCCAGCAGGCCGGCACGCACCGCAGCGAACCCAACCCCGCAGGCGCGGGCCGCAGCCGTGGCGGCCAGGGCATTGACCACGTTGTGAACGCCCGCGAGCCGCAACTCCAAGGGGTATTGCGTGCCACCCTCGTTCGCTACAAAGGTGGTGCGGAACCCGTCCGCATCCCAGCGGACCGCGATCGAGCGACGCTCCGCCCACAGGTCCGCCGCCTGCTCCAGGGCAAAGGTACGCACCACCCGACCGGCCCCCAGGTCCCGCCAGAGGGCCGTGTAGGGCGAGTCGCCGGGCACCACAAAGACCCCGTCCGGCGGCAACCCTTGGGCGATTTCGCCCTTGGCACGGGCCACACCGTCCAGGCTACCAAAACCCTCCAGATGGGCGCGTCCGGCATTGGTGATCAGCGCCACCGTCGGCCGGCCAATGGCGGTCATATAGGCGATCTCACCCGGATGGTTGGCCCCCATCTCCAGCACCAGGAAGTCCTCGTCGCGGGCGCGCAGCAGCGTCAGGGGCATCCCGATGTCGTTATTCAGATTGCCCACGGTGGCGCCGGTCGGCCCCACCTGGGACAGGATGGCGGCCAGCATCTCCTTGACCGTCGTCTTACCGTTGCTGCCGGTGATCGCCGTCACCCGGCAGGGGATGCGATCACGCCAGGCGGCGGCCAGCCGTCCCAAGGCCAGCCGGGTGTCGTCCACCACCCATTGGGGCACATCGAGCGGGAGTTCGTGGTCCACCAGCGCGGCGGCAGCACCCCGCTCGCGGGCGGCGGCCACATAGTCGTGACCGTCAAAGCGCTCACCGCGCAGGGCGACGAAAAGCTGTCCGGTGCAATCGGCGCGGCTGTCGGTACCGACCGAGGAAAACGCCGCGTCCGCGCCCGGCAGACACCCCCCGACCCGCTCGGCGGCTGGCTTGAGGCTCCACATCATGGGACGGCCCGCCCGCCGGCCAGCAACATGGATGGCGCGGGCTCATCAGGGGGCACATTGAAGAGCCGCAGCGCCCCCTCCATCACTTTGGCAAACACGGGGGCGGCAACCACGCCGCCATAGTAGGCGCCCCCGTGGGGCTCATCGATCATGACCACCATCACCAAGCGGGGATTACCGGCCGGCACCATCCCCGCAAACAGGGACTGATAGCGGCCGGCCCCGTAGCCGTGACGGCCGCTCGCCTTCTTGGCGGTACCGGTCTTGCCGCCGACGCGATAACCCGGGATGGACGCGCGCTTGGCGGTCCCCTTATCGGAGACCACGGTCTCCATCATCGCCCGTACCGCGCGCGCGGTCTTCACACTCATGACGCGCGTCCCCTGCGGGACCTTATCGCGCTTGAGCAGGGTCACCGGGCGCTTGACCCCGTCCGCCGCCACCACCGCGTAGGCCTGGGCCAACTGGAGCGCCGTCACCGAGAAGCTGTAGCCGAAGGCCATCGTGGCATGATCGAAGGGCCGCCAATGTTTGTAGTCGCGCAGGACCCCGTGGGACTCGGCCGGGAACTCCACGCCGGTCGGACGCCCGAAACCGAGCGAGTCGTATTCCTTCCAGAGGCCAGCGTAGTCCATCATCTGGGCGAGCTTGACCACGCCCACATTACTGGACTTGGTGATGATGCCGGTCACATCCAGGCCGCCGTAGTTGTGCACATCCTGCACGGTGTTACTGCCCACCCGCAGGGGTCCGGCCGTATTGATGCGGGTGGTCGGGGTCACCAGACCACGCTCCAGCACCGCGGCCACCACCAGTGGCTTGACCGTGGAACCCGGCTCCATGACGTCGGTGAGCGCGCGATTGCGCCGCCGGTCGGCCTCGCGGCCACTGAGGTCATTCGGGTTATAACCGGGCTGATTGACCATGGCCAGCACCTCACCGGTGGCCACGTCGAGCACCACCGCGGTACCGCCCACCGCCTTGTTTTCCGCCACCGCCGCCTTCAACTCGCGATAGGCAAGGAATTGCAGCCGCCGGTCCAGGCTCAGGGTCAGGTCCTTGCCCGGCCGCGGCGGGCGCACCTGTTCGACCTCCTGGACGATCCGCCGCCGCCCGTCCTGGAGCACCCGACGCAGGCCGGGCTCGGCGCGCAGCAGCTTGTCGTAAGCAGACTCCATGCCCTCCTGGCCGTGATCCTCAATGTCGGTGAAGCCCAGCACATGGCCGAACACCTCCACGCCGGGGTAGAAGCGCCGGTACTCGGTATCGAACTCCAGCCCCTCCAGGCCGCGGCTCGCGATCAATGCACGCACTGCGGTGGCCTCGTCGATACTGACCCGCCGCTTGACATACATGAAGCCCCGTTCGGCATTGGCCTGCACGCGCTCGCGCAACTCCGCGGGCTTCTGCCCGAGACACTGGGCCAGTTCCGGCATGACCTCAAGTCGGGGCACCAGCTTGCGCGGATCGGCCCAGATAGTCTCCACCGGGGTGCTGACCGCTAGGGCCTCGCCATTGCGATCCAGGATCATGCCGCGCCGCGCCGCGATCTCACCGACCCGCAGGTATCGCCGCTCGCCCTCCCCGCGCAGGAACTCGGTCTCGAGCACCTGACGGTAGAAAACGGCGCCGGCGACCATGACCAGGGCGGCCGACAGGCCCCACATCAGCACACGGCGGCGCACCCGCGGGTTGGGTGCAGCACGCCGACGCTCGCTCGGTCTCGGACAGCGTCTAGGGGCGATCATGATCTACCTCTTCAATCAACATGACGTCACCGACACGGGGGAGATACATGCCCAGTTCGTCGCGCGCCTTCCGCTCCACCCGCACATCAGTGGACAGCGCCGCTTCTTCCAGGCGCAGTCGATTCCACTGCACATCCAATGCATCACGCTGTGCCCGCAGGTCCTGAAGCTGGGAAAAATGAAGTCGCGTCAGATATTTGGTATGAACGACCCAAACCCCGGAGGCGGTGATCGCCACCAGCAGCAGGAGCACCGTCGAGAAGCGCCCCCGGTTCATGGCAGGCGCTCCGCCACCCGCAGGATGGCACTGCGGGCGCGCGGGTTACCCGCCACCTCCACCGCGCCCGCCCGGGTCGGCTTGCCCACCAGACGCAGGCGCCCGCAGGACTCTGCCGCCGTGATCGGCAGCCCTTTCGGAAACCGGGGACCCCGGGCCTCGTCGCGCATGAAGCGCTTGACGATCCGATCCTCCAATGAATGAAAGCTGATCACCACCAGACGCCCGACCGCGGCCAGGAGGTCGCACGCCTGCCCAAGCACCCGGGTGAGTTCACCCAGTTCATCATTGACCTGAATGCGCAGGGCCTGAAAGGTGCGGGTGGCGGGGTGCTTGCCCGGCTCGCGGGTGGGCACCACACGCACCACCAAGTCCGCGAGCGCGCGGGTCGTGAGCAGGGGCGAGGCGGCGCGCGCCGCCACGATGGCGCGGGCAATCCGCGCACCGAATCGCTCCTCCCCGAACTCATAGAGCACCGCCGCGATCTCCGCCACCTCGGCGCGGGCGAGCCAGGCAGCAGCGGACTCCCCATGCCCCGGGTCCATGCGCATGTCGAGCGGCCCCTCGGCGTTGAAGCTGAAACCGCGCGCAGGGGTATCGAGTTGGGGCGAAGAGACCCCCAGGTCCAGCAAGATGCCCGCAACGCCGCCACTGACCCCCGCCTCCCGCACCGCCCCCGTCAGGTCGCCGAAGCGCGACTGAACGACCGTCAGGCGGGGATCGGCAACGGCCAAGGACCGGGCCGCGGCAATGGCATCCGGGTCGCGATCGATGGCCAGCAGACGCCCGACAGACCCCAGACGCGCCAGGATCGCGCGCGCATGACCGCCGCGGCCGAAGGTGCCGTCGACATAGATGCCGTTGGGGTCTATCGCCAGGGCCTGCACGCTTTCCTCCAACAGAACAGATCGGTGGGATACGTCGCTCACGACGCGCTCAGAATTTCAACTTGCCGAGTGAAGACGCCATCGCCATCTCGCTGGTAACCGGATCGTTGAGTGCCGCCTCGTTCTTGTCTTTCCATCGCTGTTCATCCCAAATCTCGAATTTCACGCCCAAACCGACCAAGGCCACGCGCCGGTCAAGGGAGGCAAACTCACGCAGGTGCAGGGGCAGCAGGATGCGTCCCTGACCATCCATCTCCACGTCCTCGGCGTTACCAAGATAGAGCCGACGCACGGACAGGGCGGTCTCATCAAAGGCGGGCAAATCGGCAAACTCCTTTTCGATCACCTCCCAGGCCGGCTGGGGAAACAGCAGCAGACAGCGCGCCCGGTCCACGGTCAGGACCAGGTTGGAATCGCCCACGGCCAGCAGACGCTCGCGGCTCCTGGCCGGAATCGCGAGACGCCCCTTGGCATCCAGACTGAGATAGGCGGACCCCCGAAACACTCGACTCCCCCTGTGATGCCCTTTTTTTCCCGCTTGCCCCACTTCTTCCCACTCTGCACCCATATTAGTGAGCCGCTGGCCTAGCGTCAAGCCTTGCGCATCGTGTTTTTTTGTTAATGCTCAGCGGCTTAAGAGGGAGTCCCAAATGTCCTCTGAACATGGACAAAAGTAGGCCCGGCTCAGCGCCATGAGCAATGATTCTGCGGAAAAAGCACGACTTGGGCCGCGCTGGGCGCGCCGCCCGCGCGGACAAGGACGAGCGCAAGCGATCGGTGCCCGAGGGGCACCTGGGGATGGGGGAAGGTGGGGAGCCGGCCTGTAAGCCGGGTTCTGTCGTGGACAGCCATTCATCTGGGACGCCTGTCACCAGGCGCCTCGAGCGACCTACCCGGGGACACGCGCGGGCCGCGCGCCGCGGCCGTTAGGCCGCTCGTCCCTCTATTTGGTCTTGCTCCGGGTGGGGTTTACCCTGCCACCGATGTTGCCACCGGCGCGGTGCGCTCTTACCGCACCATTTCAACCTTACCGCTCATGTTCCAGCGTACCGGAACACGAGGTTGGCGGTATATTTTCTGTGGCACTTTCCGTGGGCTCACGCCCCCCAGGCGTTACCTGGCACCCTGCCCGATGGAGCCCGGACTTTCCTCCCCGCCCACGGTGGGACGGAGCGGCTGCCCAGCCGACTCCCCGCCGGTAGTCTAACCGATTCCAGGGGCGGACCCCTGGGTTAAAGACGATCGGCGCGTCCGCCACCACACCCCCCTTACCCGTATTGAGGAACAGCCCATGCCTGCCGAACCCTACGCCTACAGCCTACGCATCCGGCTCCATGACACGGACGCCGCCGGCGTGATGTTCTATGGGCATCTCTTCAGGCACGCACACGACGCCTACGAATCGTTTATGGAGCAACTCGGGTTTCCCTTGCATGACCTGATCGGGACCGCCACTGCCGGCCCCAAGGTCCGGCTGCCGATCACCCGCGCGCAGGCGCGCTACGAACGTCCGCTGCGTCTGGGTGAGCGGGTGCGCGTGGAGCTATGGGTTGCGGAAGTACGCCGACGTACCTTCGCGCTGAATTACCGCTTTCAGGATGCGCAAGGACGTACATGCGCCACAGCGCAGACCCTGCATTGCCTGGTAGGCGAGGACGACCCGGGGCTACCCGAGGGGCTACGCAATGCCCTGACCGCGTGGATCGGGGACGCGGTTTGACGGTCCAACCAGGTGCGCGCACCGGCGCCCGACGCCCCGGACTGGTGCACTGCTGCGATTTTACGGGGCGCGCCTCCTCCCCTCCCCTGCCCGGTCGCGCCATGACCTCGCGCCCGCACCGGCACGGCGGCCTCGCCCAGCGCCTTCCGGCACAGTTCCTGCTTGCACTCGCACCAATGTTGAACGAGACCACATGGTACTGAGGTAAATTTCGATGGAGACAGTGAAGACCGGCAGCGACGTCTTCTTCATCCTGATCGGCGCGGTGATGGTACTCGCCATGCACGCGGGTTTCGCCTTTCTGGAGTTGGGGACGGTCCGGGCCAAAAATCAGGTCAATGCCCTGGCGAAGATCATGAGTGACTTTGCCATCTCGACCATCGCCTATTTCTTCGTCGGCTACTGGATCGCCTACGGGGTCGATTTCTTTTCAGACGCCGCGACACTCTCGGCCCAACACGGTTTTGGACTGGTCAAATTCTTCTTTCTCCTGACCTTTGCTGCCGCGATACCGGCCATCGTCTCGGGCGGGATCGCGGAGCGGGCGCGCTTTAACCCGCAGTTGCTCGCCTCCTTCGTAATCGTCGGACTGCTCTATCCCCTCTTCGAGGGCATGGTCTGGAACGGCAACTTCGGGATGCAGACCCTCATCGGGCAGGTCTTCGGGTCACCCTTCCATGATTTTGCCGGCTCGGTCGTCGTCCACGCGGTAGGCGGCTGGATCGGGCTGGCCGCCGTCCTCCTGCTCGGCCCCCGCCAAGGGCGTTATCGCACCGACGGCGGCATGACCGCGCACCCACCGTCATCCATCCCGTTCCTCTCGATCGGCGCCTGGACGCTTACCGTGGGCTGGTTCGGCTTCAACGTCATGTCCGCCCAAACGGTGGACGCAATCAGCGGATTGGTCGCCGTCAACTCGCTGATGGCGATGGTGGGCGGCATCCTGGCGGCCCTGGTCGCCGGCAAGAACGACCCGGGCTTCCTGCACAACGGACCGCTGGCCGGCCTGGTGGCGGTGTGCGCGGGCTCCGACCTGATGCACCCCATCGGTGCCCTGGTCACCGGGGCCGTGGCCGGCGGGCTCTTCGTCTATGCCTTCACCCTGACGCAGAACAAGTGGCGCATCGACGACGTGCTGGGCGTCTGGCCCCTGCACGGTCTGTGCGGCCTCTGGGGCGGGATCGCGGCGGGGATCTTCGGGCTCAAGGCCCTGGGCGGGGTCGGCGGGGTCACCTTCGGCAGCCAACTGGCGGGCAGTCTGACCGGAGTGGCGATCGCCTTCGGCGGCGGTTACCTGATTTATGGCGCCATCAAGTCGTTGATGGGGCTGCGCTTGAGCCAGGAGGACGAGTACCTGGGCGCCGATCTGAGCATCCATAAGATCACCGCGCAACCGGACTATAACCGCGGGGAGGTTTGAGGTCACCGTAGGGGCGGGTTTGAAACAGATCGG